>JASLEM010000303.1 GCA_030151165.1 Burkholderiaceae bacterium | reverse complement strand
CGGCGCCGGCCGGCGCGACGGCCGAAGGCGCGCCCTGCGCATGCGCCGACAGGACGACGGACAGGGGAGAGACGAGAACGATGGCCCAGGCCATGTCCCGGCGATTGAAACCGAACATAGGTGAAAGATTCCTCTGGTGCGTTCGCGCGGCCGCCGGCGCCGCCGCGCGTGCGTGACGCGCGGGGAGCGGTGGGTGGGTGAAGGCGGACGCGAACGCGAGCAAACAGCGATCGCCGCGCGGCCCCGCTCGCGCGGGCGCCGTCGCTCGATCAACGACAGTGCAGGCGGATCAGAGGAACACGGGCGGCCCGCGGCTGCGGGCGGTCGGCGCATCGGCGGCGATGAACGCCGGCGCTTCGATGACCGAAAAGTGGAAGCTGAAGCTCAGCAGCGCGGGCGGGACGACCGTCGCGGTGGCGACGCCGGCCAGGTGCGCGAACGCGAGGCAGGCCTGGCACTGCAGGTCGCTCGCCTGGTGCCCGTCGGACGGCGAACCCGACGCCGACCCCGCGGCCACGCCGGCATCGACGCGATCCGCGAGCTCGGTGATGTGGCCGATCTCGTGCAGAACCGCGCCCTGCTGCGAGAGCAACAGGACGAACGGCAACAGGAATGCGACGAGCAGCTTGCGCATGGGAGCGGCGATTATCACCGAGGCGCGCGGTGTCGTGCGTGGCGGGACA
Organism: Burkholderiaceae bacterium; assembly: GCA_030151165.1. Next base: position 7,853 of record JASLEM010000303.1, on the reverse strand, counting down.
TTGCCCATGGCGTGAAGAGATGCGGTCGAAAGCGCAGAATCGCGCCGATGAACGCTCCCGCCGCGACCCAGACGCCCGATGCGCCCGACGCGCCCGACGCGCGCGATGGCGCCGATCCGTCCGCGGCCTCGTCGCCCGCCAAGCGCCGGTGGACGCTGGTCAGCGCGATCCTCGGCTCCAGCATGGCGTTCATGGACGGCACGGTCGTCAACGTCGCCCTGCCCGCGATCCAGCGCGGCATGGGCGCGAGCGGCGCCGACGCGCAGTGGATCATCGAGTCGTACGCGCTGTTCCTCGCGGCGCTGCTGCTGGTGGGCGGCGCGCTCGGCGACCGCTTCGGGCGCAAGCGCGTGTTCCTCGTCGGCGTGGCGGTGTTCACGGTGATGTCGGCCGCGTGCGGCGTGGCGCAGAGCCCGTTGCAGCTGATCGTCGCGCGCGCCCTGCAAGGCATCGGCGCGGCGCTGCTCGTGCCGGGCAGCCTCGCCTTGCTGGGCGCCGGGTTTCCCGCGGCCGAACGCGGCAAGGCGATCGGCACCTGGTCGGCGTTCAGCGGCATCACGGCGGCGATCGGGCCGGTGGTCGGCGGCTTCCTGGTCGACCATTTCTCGTGGCGCTGGGCCTTCCTCCTCAACGCGCCGCTCGGCGCGCTGCTGCTGCTCGCGTGCGCGGCCAAGGTGCCCGAAAGCAGGGGCGACGCCTCCGACGCGCCGGTCGACCTCGCCGGCGCCACCGCCGCCACGCTGGGCCTGGCCGGCATCGTGTTCGCGCTGATCGAGGCGCCGCAGCGCGGCTGGGCCTCGTGGCCGGTGGGGGGCGCGGCGCTCGCCGGTGTCGCGGGCTTGGCCGCCTTCGTGGCGATCGAGGCGCGCCTCCGGGCGCCGATGCTGCCGTTGCACCTGTTCCGCAACCGCGACTTCTCCGGCGCGAACGTGCTCACGCTGCTGCTCTACGCGGCGCTCGGCGGCTGCCTCTACTTCATGCCGCTCGACCTGATCCAGGTGCAGGGCTACGGCGCCACGGCCGCCGGCGCGGCGCTGCTGCCGTTCATCGTGATCATGTTCGCGTTATCGCGCTGGGCCGGCTCGCTGGTCGACAAGGTCGGTGCGCGCATCCCGCTCGTCGCCGGCCCCGCGGTCGCCGCCGTCGGGTTCGCGCTCTTCACCTGGCCCGGGATCGGGGGCGACTACTGGACGACGTTCTTCCCGGCGATCTGCGTGCTGTCGCTCGGCATGACGATCACGATCTCGCCGCTCACGACCACCGTGATGAACGCCGTCGGACAGGCGCTCGCGGGCACGGCCTCGGGCGTGAACAACGCGGTGTCGCGCGCCGCCGGCCTGCTCGCGATCGCGGCGCTCGGCGCGGTGCTCGCGCAGGTCTTCGCGGCGCACCTGCGCGAGGCGCTCGACCACGCCGTCGCGGCGTCCGCCCTGCCCCGCGAGGTCGCCGACGCGGTCTTCGCGCAGCGCAGCCGCCTCGCCGCGATCACGCCGCCCGAAGGCGCGGCGTCGGCGGTCGCCGCGCAGGTGCACGCCGCGGTCGGCGCGGCCTTCGTCGCCGGTTTCCGCGCGGTGATGGCGGTCGGCGCGGCGCTGGCGCTCGCGAGCGCGGCCAGCGCGTGGTTCATGATCGACGGCCGCCGGCCCGCTTCCCCACCCCATGCCAACGACCCGCCTTGAAGGACACGAGACGATGAACCCCAGCTCCTACGACGCCATCGTCGTCGGCACCGGTCAGGCCGCGCCGGCGCTCGCCGTGCGGCTCGCCAAGAGCGGCCTGAAGACCGCGATCGTCGAGCGCGGGCCCCTCGGCGGCACCTGCGTCAACAATGGCTGCACGCCGACCAAGGCGCTGGTCGCCAGCGCGCGCGTCGCGTGGCTCGCGCGCCGCGCGGCGGACTTCGGCGTGCGCCTCGCCGGCCCGGTCGAGATCGACTACGCCGCCGTCCTCGCGCGCACGATGGGCATCGTGCAGCAGTCGCGCGACGGCCTCGGCCAGTGGTTCGAGGGCACCGACCACCTGACGCTGGTGCGCGGCGAGGCGCGCTTCGTGTCCGCCGACACGCTGCAGGTCGGCGACGCCACGCTGCAGGCGCCGAAGATCTTCCTCAATGTCGGCGCGCGGCCCATCGTGCCGGACTGGATCGCCGGCGCCGGCGTGCCCTTCATGACCAGCGAGACGATCCTCGCCAACCCCGAGTTCCCGTCGCACCTGGTGATCCTCGGCGGCGGCTACATCGCGCTCGAATACGCCCAGGTGTATCGCCGCTTCGGCTGCGCGGTGACGGTCATCGAGCACGGCGACCGCTTCCTGCCGCGCGAGGACCGGGACGTCGCCGACGCCGTGCGCGCGGTGCTCGAACGCGAGGGCATCGCGATCCGCACCGGCACCGACGCCAGCGCGCTGACGAGCGGCGCCGAAGGCCACGGCATACGCCTGGCCGTATCGACGAAGGATGGCAAGACCGGCCACATCGAAGGCAGCCACCTGCTCGTCGCCATCGGCCGCCGGCCCAACACCGAGGCGCTCGATCTCGCGAACGCTGGCGTCGAGTGCGACGCGCACGGGATGATCCGCGTCGACGACCAGCTGCGCACCAACGTGCCCGGCATCTGGGCGCTGGGAGACGTCAACGGCCGCGGCGCGTTCACGCACACGTCGTACAACGACTTCGAGATCGTCGCCGCCAACCTGCTGGACGACGACTCGCGCCGCGTCAGCGACCGCATCGCCGTCTACGCGCTGTTCACCGACCCGCCGCTCGCGCGCATCGGCATCAACAAGGACGCCGCGCGCCAGCTCGTCGCCGGCGGCCGGCGCGTGAAGCTCGGGCGCCTGCCGATGACGCGCGTCGGCCGCGCGCGCGAGCGCGGCGAGACCGACGGCTTCATGGAGGCCTTGATCGACGCCGACACGAACCGCATCCTCGGCGCGACGCTGCTGGGCATCGAGGGCGACGAGGCGATCCACTGCCTGCTCGACGTGATGGCCGCCGGGCTGCCCTACACCGCCGTCTCGCGCACGATGCACATCCACCCGACGGTCAGCGAGCTGATCCCGACGATGCTGCAGAGCCTGCGGCCGCTGGACTGAACGCCGCGTGGACAATCGGCGTCATGAGCGCCGCCACGCCGATCCCGATCCACTATCACGCCACGCTGCTGCCCGAGGGCCAGCGCTTCCCGGCGCGCGCCGACGAATCGCTGCTGAAGGCCGGCCTGCGCGCGATGCTGCCGCTGCGCAGTTCGTGCCGCAACGGCACCTGCCGCGCCTGCCTGTGCCGGCTGGTCAGCGGCGAGGTGGCGTACGAGATCGCGTGGCCCGGCGTCAGCGCCGACGAGAAGCGCGAAGGCCTGATCCTGCCGTGCGTCGCGCGGCCGCTGTCGGACGTCGTGCTGCGCTACGACGAATGAACCCGGAGCCCGCATGCCCTTGCACGTCGCCACCCCGTTGATCGAATCGCCGGCCCTGTCGCAGGCCTCGGGCCGCACCGTCCGGCTCAAGATCGAATCCGTCCAGCCTTCCGGCTCGTTCAAGATGCGCGGCATCGGCCACGCGTGCGAAGTGCACGCGGCCCGCGGCGCGACGCGCTTCATGTCGTCCTCGGGCGGCAATGCCGGGCTCGCGGTCGCGCACTGCGGACGGCTGCTCGGCGTCGCCGTGCTGGTCGTCGTGCCGACCTCGACCGGCGAACGCGCGAAGGCGCTGATCGCGGCGCAGGGCGCGGAAGTCGTCGTGCACGGCGCGTCGTGGGCCGAGGCCGACGCGCACCTGCGCGGCCTGCTCGCGCCGACCGACGCCTACATCCACCCGTTCGACGATCCGCTGCTGTGGACGGGCCACGCGACGATGATCGACGAGATCGCCGCGGCGGGCGCGGCGCCGGACGTGGTCGTGCTGTCGGTGGGCGGCGGCGGCCTGATGTGCGGCGTGATCGAGGGCCTGCGCCGCAACGGCTGGGGCCACGTGCCGGTGGTCGCGGTCGAGACCCGCGGCGCCGATTCGCTCGCGCAGGCGCTCGCGGCCGGCGAGCGCGTCACGCTGCCCGCGATCACCAGCATCGCGACCTCGCTCGGCGCGCGCCAGGTGTCGCAACAGGCGTTCGACGAGGCGCGCCGCCACGGCGTGCGCAGCGTGGTCGTGAGCGACGCGCAGGCCGTCGACGGCTGCCTCGCGATGGACCGCGAGCAGGGCATCGTCGTCGAGCCCGCCTGCGGCGCCAGCGTGGCGCCGGTACTGCTCGACGACGCGGTGCTGGGCGACGCCCGCGACGTGGTGGTGATCGCGTGCGGCGGGGTGTCGGCGACACGCGAGCAATTGCTCGCCTGGAAGGCCAGCTTGCCGGCCTGACGCGCGAGGCGTTCGGCCGGAGGTTCAGAGCGGCCGCAGGAACAGGCCGATCGTCAGGGCGACACCCAGGCACACCACGCCGATGCGCAGCGCCTTCTCGTTCGCGCGCTTCAACGCCCACGCGCCGACGAGCCCGCCCGCGATCGCGCCCGCGCCGAGCACGCCGGCGTCGACCCAGTGCACCTGCGGCGAGGTGACGAACAGCAGCACGGCCGAGGCGTTCATCACGCCGGCGAGCGCGTTCTTGGTGCCGCCGGCGGCGCGCGTGGACTGGCCGGCCATCGTCAGCGCCGCCAGCATCAGGAAGCCGATGCCGCCGCCGAAGTAGCCGCCGTAGATCGCGATCAGGAACTGCGCGATCGCCGCGGCCATCGGCGAGATGTGCGTCGTGCCCTCGACCTTCGTGCGGAAGCTGCCCCACGCGAAGACGACGGTCGCGAACAGCACCAGCCACGGCACGAGGCGCGCGAAGATCGTGGGCGGCGTGTTCAGCAGCAGCAGGCCGCCGAGCGCCCCGCCGAAGATGCTGATGACGAACAGCGCGCGGAACGGCAGCCGCCCGACGCCCTCGACGAGGCTGCGCCCCGCGAAGCCCGACGTCACCTGGCCGGGAAAGAGCGCGACGGTCGAGGTGATGTTGGCCGCGAGCGGCGTCATCCCCGTCAGGATCAGCGCGGGCAGCGTGATGAAGGAGCCGCCGCCGGCGAGGGTGTTCTGCACGCCGGCCCAGAGACCGGCGACGAGGATGAGAGCGAGGAACATGGATCCAGGGGCTGCACGCTTAAACGCAATGCAGCGGATGAAGGCGGGGCCAGCGTAGCACGCAAGACCCGCGCCCACTCGCGTTTTCCCCTAGGGAGCTGCCTCGCGACGCGCGCGATGTGGGCTTCGCGCGTCACTGCGCTTTCTCGACGCGTCAACGCCCCATCACCGTCTTCGGCTCGAGATAGGCCTCGAGCCCGAACACGCCGAACTCGCGCCCCATGCCCGATTGCTTGAAGCCGCCGAACGGCGCCATCGGCTCGTGATGCAGGCCGTTGACCTGCACGCGCCCCGCGAGCAGGCGTGACGCGAGCGCGCGTGCCCGCGCGGGGTCGGCTGAATGCACGCCGGCCTGCAGGCCGTAGACCGTGTCGTTGGCGATCGCGACGGCGTCGTCGTCGTCGAGATAGGCGATGACGCACAGCACCGGGCCGAAGATCTCGTCGCGCGCGACCTGCATGTCGTTGCGCACGTCGGCGAACACCGTCGGCCGGACGAACCAGCCGTGCGCCAGGCCGTCGGGGCGGCCCGTGCCGCCGACGACGACACGCGCCCCTTCCTCGACGCCGAGGGCGATGTAGCGCTGCACGCGTTCCCACTGCTTGCGGCTGACCATGGGGCCGATCTCGGTGGCGGGGTCGCGCGGGTCGCCGACCTTCACCGCCGCGACGGCGCCCTCGATGAGCATCAGCGCCTCGTCGAGCCGCGATTCGGGCACGAGGATGCGCGTGCCGGCGATGCAGGCCTGGCCGCTGTTGAGGAACCCGGCCTTGATCGCGAGCGGAATCGCCGTCGCGAAGTCGGCGTCGTCCAGGATCACGGTGGGCGACTTGCCGCCGAGTTCCAGCGTGACGCGCTTGAGCGTCTCGGCGCCCGCGCGCAGGATGCCCTTGCCCACCGCGGTGCTGCCGGTGAACGACACCTTGGCGATGTCCGGATGGCGCGCGAACTCCGCGCCGACGACGTCGCCGCGGCCATTGACGACGTTGAACACGCCCGGCGGCAGGCCGGCCGCGTGCAGCGCCTCCAGCACGACCTGCGTCTGCAGCGCGCTCATCTCGCTGGGCTTGACGACGGCGGTGCAGCCGGCCGCGATCGCCGTCGCGAGCTTGGTGCCGATGAAGCCGGCGTTGCTGTTCCACGGCGTGATGAGCGCGGCGACGCCGACCGGCGCCAGCTGCACCTCGGCGCTGCCGATGCGGCGCGTCAGGTCGAACGCCTCGAGCGTGTCGGCGGCGCGGCGGAAGGCCTCGGCCGCATGCGAGGCCGACGCGGTCGCGAACGCGCGCGACGCGCCGTACTCGAACATCATCGCGTCGCGGATGTCGTCCACGCGGGCGCTCATGGCCGCGTGCAGCCGCGCGAGCATCGCGAGGCGTTCGCGCTTGCCGGTGCGCGCCATCGCTGGGAACGCCCGCGTCGCGGCGGCGATCGCGCGAAGCGCGTCCTCGCGGTCGCCCAGCCGCACCTGGCCGATGCGCTGCTCGGTGGACGGGTTGAAGAGATCGGCCATCTCGCGTCCGTGCGGTTCGACGAACGCGCCGTCGATGTAGGCCTGGGAGACGACGGTGAAGGAGTGGGTGGTCGAGTTCATGGGCTTCAGTCTGGGCCCGCCGGACTGGTTTGATAAGCCCGACGAAGTCGGACGATTCATCGCGATAATCGGGACGATGCACAAGAGCGGACTGATCGAACTCGAGGCCGTGCTGGCCGTCGCGCGCCGCGCCAGCTTCCGCGGCGCGGCCGTGGACCTGGGCATGTCGACCTCGGCGCTGAGCAACGCGGTGGCCGGCCTCGAGGCGCGGCTGGGCGTGCGGCTGTTCAACCGCACCACGCGCAGCGTCGCGCTGTCGGAGGCCGGCGAGCGCTTCGTCGCCGAGGTCGCGCCGGCGCTCGCGCAGATCCGCGACGCGATGGCGACCGCCAACGACCTCGCCGCCGCGCCGCGCGGCACGCTGCGCCTCAACACCAGCGGCGGCGCCGCGCTGATGGTCGCGCCCCTCGTCCACGAATACGTGCGGCGGCACCCCGAGATGCACGTCGACATCGTCACCGAGGGCCGGCTGATCGACATCGTCGCCGCCGGCTACGACGCCGGCATCCGCGTGGCCGAGGCCGTGCCGCGCGACATGGTCTCGGTGCCGATGGGCCCCGACCTCGGCATGGCGGTCGTCGGCTCGCCGGACTACTTCGCGCGCCATGCGAAGCCGAGGACGCCGGCCGATCTCGCGAAGCACGACTGCGTTCGCACGCGCCTGCCCAGCGGGACGATGTGCCGCTGGGAGTTCCTGAAGAAGGGCCAGGCGGTGGCCATCGACGTCGACGGCCCGCTCACGCTCGACGACATGCCCTGCACGCGCGCGGCCGCGCTGGCCGGCGTCGCGCTGGCGTGGGTCTCGGCGCCGTCGGTGCGCGAGGATCTCGACCAGGGCCGCCTCGTGCGCGTGCTCGCCGACTGGACGCCGCCCAGCCCCGGCCTGTGCCTCTACTACCCGAGCCGCCGCCACGCGCCGGCGGGGCTGCGGGCGTTCGTCGAGCTCATCCGCGAACTCGACCCGCGCGGCCGGGCCTCCCGCAGACGTTGACTTGCCGCAGCGCGACGCCGGGATGATCGGATCGACGTAGAGTCGTCCGCAACCAACCATCCTCACTCATCGGAGCGCGAACATGACCTTGCCAAGACGCAAACTGGGCAGCCAGGGACTGGAAGTCTCGGCCATCGGGCTGGGCTGCATGGGCAT
>JASLEM010000261.1 GCA_030151165.1 Burkholderiaceae bacterium | reverse complement strand
CCTCGAGCCCATCGCCAAGGCCGACAAGGTCTACGCGCTGCTGCGCGAGGCGATGATCGCGCACGGCGTGATCGGCATCGCGCGCGTCGTCATGCACACCAAGGAGCACCTGGCCGCGCTGATGCCCGACGGCCCGATGCTGGTGCTCAACACCTTGCGCTGGGCCACCGAGGTGCGAAAGTGGGACGAGCTGCGCATCCCCGAGGCGGGCAAGGCCGCCGCGAGCATCAAGGACACCGAGCTGAAGATGGCCAGGCAGCTGGTCTCCGAGCTGACCGTCAAGTGGAAGGCCGAGACCTACCACGACCACTTCGCCGAGGCGATCACCAAGCTGATCCGGGCCAAGGTCGCCGCCGGCAAGACGCACGAGGTCACGCCGATCGAGTCGCCGATGGACGCGTCGGCGCCGTCGAACGTGGTCGACCTGACCGCGCTGCTCAGGAACAGCCTGGGCAAGCGCAAGCAGGCCGCGGAGGCCGAGCTGGACGCCGAGGCCGAGGCCGACGCGAAGCCCGCACGCAAGACCGCGGCGAAAGCTCCGGCCAAGGCCGCCGCGAAGAAGGCGCCGGCGAAAAAAGCCGCGCCGGCGACGCGTGCCAAGGGCACGCCCTCGCTCGCGCGCAAGCGCGCCTGAGGCCGCGCTCGGCATGTCGAATGCCGCTGCCGTTGCATGCCGACCGCCCCTCGCACCTCGACCTCGCGCGCGCGCCGCGTGACGCGCGCGGCCGCGCCCGCCAAGCGCGCCCGCGCGAAGCCGGCGGCCGATGATGGCGCGCCCCTGGCCCGCTACCAGGCCAAGCGCGATTTCACGATCACGTCCGAGCCGGGCCCCGTGCGCGTCAAGCCGGGCAAGCAGCGATCGTTCGTGATCCAGAAGCACGACGCGACGCGGCTGCACTACGACTTCCGCCTGGAACTCGACGGCGTGCTGCTGTCCTGGGCCGTGCCGAAAGGCCCCAGCCTCGATCCGAAGGAGAAGCGGCTGGCGGTGCATGTCGAGGATCACCCGGTCGCGTACGGCGGCTTCGAAGGCACGATCCCGCCCGGCCAGTACGGCGCGGGCACGGTGATCGTCTGGGACAACGGCACGTGGGAGCCGGTCGGCGACCCGCGCGCCGGCATGAAGGCCGGCAAGCTGGTGTTCCGCCTGCACGGCCGCAAGCTCGCGGGGCTGTGGGAGCTCGTCAAGATCGCCAAGCCCGGCGAGCGCCAGGAGCCATGGCTGCTGTTCAAGAAGCACGACGAGTGGGAGCGGCCGCATGCGGCGTACGACGTCGTCCATGCGCTGCCGGACAGCGTGATCGCGAAGCCCTTGAAGCCGCTCGACCCCGCCGGCGCGGCCACGTTGATCCGCGGCGAGGCGTCGGCCGACCAGGCCACGGCGAAGGTCGCGAAGACAGCGAAGTCAGCGAAGAAGACGCCACGATCGACACGCACGGCGTCGAGCGGCGGCGTCGACGTCGCCGCCATCGACGGCGCGCGCAAGGCCGCGCTGCCCGAGACGCTGTCGCCGCAGCTCGCCACGTTGTCGAAGACCGTGCCGACCGGCGACGGCTGGCTCTACGAGATCAAGTTCGACGGCTATCGCCTGATGACGCGGCTCGCGAAGGGCCGCGCGGCGATCACCACGCGCGGCGGCCACGACTGGACGCACAAGCTGCGCCCGCTCGCCGACGAACTCGCCGCGCTGGGCCTCGACAACGCGTGGCTCGACGGCGAGGCCGTGGTGCTCGACGCCGACGGCCGGCCGCGCTTCAACGCGCTGCAGAAGGCGCTGGACGGCTCGAACGTCGACGCGATCGTCTACTACGTCTTCGACATCCCGTTCGCGAACGGCCACGACCTGCGCGACGTGCCGCTGCACGCGCGCCGCGCGTTGCTGAAGCAGGTCGTCGACGCCCACGCCGGCGACCGCATCCGCTTCAGCGACGACTTCCCGGCCAGTGCCGCGCAGGTGCTCGAGAGCGCGTGCGCGATGCAGCTCGAGGGCGTGATCGCGAAGCGGCGCGACGGTGCCTACACATCGGCACGCTCCACCGACTGGCTCAAGCTCAAGTGCCAGGCGCGCCAGGAGTTCGTCATCGGCGGCTTCTCGGATCGCAGCGACAACGCGAAGGCCGTCGGCGCGCTCGCACTCGGGTATTACGACGACCAGGGCGTGCTGCAGTACGCCGGGCGCGTCGGCACGGGCTGGAGCTCGGAGGACGCCGTCGACCTGCGCAGCAAGCTCGCGAAACTCGTCGCGAAGACCTCGCCCTTCCCCGCCGGCACCGCGCGATCGACGCGCTGGCTGACGAAACCGGCCGCGCAGGATCACTGGGTCAAGCCGGTGCTCGTCGCCGAGATCGCCTTCGCCGAATGGACGCCCGACGGCAGCGTGCGCCACGCGTCGTACCAGGGCCTGCGCGAGGACAAGCCGGCGCGGGCGGTCGTGCGCGAGGTCGCGAAATCGACGGCCAAGCAGGCCGCGGCGCCGGCCTCGAAGACATCACGAACCCGGGCGACGCCCGACGCGGAGACCGAGATGGCCCTGCACGCCACGATGAGCGCCACCACGGCGAAGAGCGCGTCGGCATCGACGAGGAAGGCAGCGCCGAAAGCGCACGCGACGCCGGGCGAGGCCGAGGTCGACGGCGTCCGCATCACGCATCCGGATCGCGTGATCGACGCGTCGACCGGCCACACGAAGCTCGACCTCGCGCGCTACTACGAGAGCATCGCCGAGTGGATGCTGCCGCACCTGAAGGCGCGTCCCGCGTCGCTGGTGCGCGCGCCCGAAGGCGTCGGCGGCGAGCTGTTCTTCCAGAAGCACGCCGACGTGCGCACGATGCCCGGCATGAAGGAGCTGCCCGGCCTGTGGGAAGGCCACGGGCCGCTGCTCGAGGTGCCGAGCGCGAAGGCGTTGATCGCCGCCGCGCAGATGAACGTGATCGAGTTCCACACCTGGAATTCGGTCAAGCGCACGATCGCGAAACCGGACCGCATGATCTTCGACCTCGACCCCGGCGAAGGCGTCGAGTTCGCGGCCGTGCGCGAAGGCGCGCAGCTGCTGCACGCGATGCTCGAGGAGCTGGGGCTGCGCTGCTGGCTCAAGACCAGCGGCGGCAAGGGGCTGCACGTCGTCGTGCCGATGGCCGCGCGGCTCGACTACGACACCGTCAAGGCGTTCTCGCAACAGGTCGTGCAGCACCTCGCGCGCACGATCCCGCAGCGCTTCGTCGCGAAGAGCGGGCCGTCGAACCGCATCGGCAAGATCTTCGTCGACTACCTGCGCATCGGCTTCAACGCGACCTCCGCCGCCGCGTTCTCGTCGCTGGCGCGGCGGGGGCTGGGCGTGTCGTTGCCCGTCGCGTGGAGCGAGCTCGACACGTTGAAGAGCGGCGCGCACTGGACGATCGATACCGCGCGCGACCGCCTCTCGTTCCAGGCGGCCGACCCGTGGGCCGACTACGCGGCCTGCCGGCAGACGTTGACGGCGGCGATGAAGGCGCTCAAGGCCGTCGAATGAACCGTGCGGCCGCTGCTGCGCGGGAGCGCGGACGGCCGCGCACCGCCCGGTCGGACTAGTCCGTTTCGCCTGCCCGGCCGGGGGATCCGGCCGACAGGACGTCACAAGCGCGGCCCATGATCACCGACGAGCAAGCCGCTCGCCGAGCCCGACCAGCCGCCCGGCGGGAACGTCGAGGGACGTCCATCCGGCTGCGCCGCGTCGACGGATCACCAAGAACAGTGGAGGCCCCATGCCGAAAGTCCTGCCCAGGATCGTCTCGTTCGCCCTCGTCGCGTTCGCAGCGACCGCCGCGCGCGCCGATTTCGTCGGCATCCTGCAACCGGGGCCGATCGATGCGGGGACGTCCGTCGCCTTCGCGAACAGCAACGTCGTACCCGGCACGACCAGCAGCGACGGCCTCTACAACTTCCTCGACGAATGGACGTTCACGCTGAACGGCTCGTTCGAGGTGTCGAGCATCGCCGCGGCGATCAACTTCCGCGACCCGGACGGCAACGCGATGCTGTTCGGCATCTCGAACCTGCAGGTGAACCTCGTGACCAACCCGCCGTCGGGCTCGCCGATCGTGTCGTGGCTCAGCGTCAGCATGCCCACGACCGGGCTGCAAAGCGTGGTCGCGCTGACGCCGACCTCGGCGCTGGGCGCCGGCAACTACGCGCTGGAAATCCGTGGCGACGTCGTCCAGCCCGGTTCGTATTCGGGCTCCCTTCTGGCCCAGCCGCTCGCCGCCGTGCCGCTGCCCCGCTCGATGGGGCTGTTCGTCGCGGGGCTGGGCGTGTTCGCCCTGGGCGTGCGCCGCCGGCACGAACGGGAACGCACGCCAGTCTGAGCGCCCGCGCCAGAAACAGGAAGGGCCTGCCGCGACGATCGCGACAAGCCCTTGTTGCAGGCGCGCGGCGGCTTGCCGCGGCGATGTCGGTCGATCAGAACGGGATGTCGTCGTCCATGTCGTCGAAGCCGGTCGCGGCCTTCGGGGCCGGACGCGGGGCGGGGGCCGGTGCCGGGCGCGCCGCCGGGCGGGACGGGCGCTCGTCGCGGTCGCCGCCATCGACGCCGTCGCGCGGGGCGAGGTAGCGGCCACCGCCGCCACCGCCGCCCTCGTCGCCGCCGCCGCCATCGCGGCCGCCGAGCATCTGCATCTGTTCGGCGACGATGTCGACCGTGTTGCGCTCGATGCCGTCCTTGTCGGTGTACTTGCCGTACTTCAGGCGTCCCTCGATGTAGACGGGCTTGCCCTTCTTCAGGTATTCGCCGGCGATCTCGGCCAAGCGGTCATAGAACGTGACGCGGTGCCACTGGGTGTCCTCGATGCTTTCGCCGCTGGCCTTGTCCTTGCGGCGGCTCGACGTGGCGACCGACACGTTGCAGATCGCGGTGCCGCTGGGGGTGTAGCGAACTTCCGGGTCGCGCCCGCAGTTGCCGATGAGAATGACTTTGTTGACTGACGCCATGGCGTGCTCCAGGAAATGGGGACGGCTCCCCGTGGCCGGCCGCCGGACTCGGCGGCGTTGGTGAGCCCCAATTATGCCGGCTGGCCCGCCGGCCCACCCGCGCCAAACCCTCGATTTCGTCCGCTCCCGCCGCGCCCGGGGCTCGGCGCGAAGCGGTATCCTCGGGCACTTTCCCGCTCCCGGATCTCGCATGTCGATCGCCATCTACAAGTTCATCGCGGACTTCCCCGCCGGCCCGGAGCTCGCGGCCGAGTTCCCGTCCGGCTTCGTCGCGCATGACGGCCTGCTGCTGCTGCGCCAGACCCAGCCGGCGCGCAACGACGACGCGGCGCGCGCCGCCTGCGCGAAGTCGCATGGCCTGCCGACGATCCACATCGTCGACTTCGGCATGCTGAGCATCGAGGCCCTGAGCAAGAGCGACGACGTGCAGATGATGGCGCGCTGCCAGGAGGCGCTGCGCGAAGGCAGCGCGATCATGTACTACCCGAACTCGCGGCCCCAGCGCCCGACCAACCCGCAGGTGCACGCCGAGTTCCGCCCGGCCGGACGCTGAGGCGCCCGCGACGCGCGCCTCAGGGCTCGCCGTCCCAGTAGTCGATGTCCGGCCCCAGCCGGTCGATGCGGTCGAACGCGCTGCCCTGCGCCGGGATGCGCGCGGCGGCGAGGTACTTGCCGGAATCGGGGTACTCGCAGATCTCGGGCTGCTCCTTCGTGCTCATCGACAGGTACTTCAGCGGCTCGTCGGACGTGTTGATGATCTGGTGCGGATAGTCGGGCCCGGCCGGGATGAACATCACGTCGCCCGCCCGGATGGGCAGCATCTCGCCCGCGACGCGCAGCGTGCCGCGGCCCTCGATCACGACGAACATCTCCTCCTGCGCATGATGCAGGTGGTACGGGCAGCTGCGCATGCCGGGCGCGACGATGTCGACGCTCGCGCCGAGCTTGACAGCGGCCGTGCCCGTCCCGAGGCGCGCGCCACGGCTGTCGTAGAGCGGGGCGCGCAGGTCGTGCCGCAGCTCGACCTCGTTGAAGTTGCGGATGAGCCTGGCTCTGAGCTCGTCGGCTTTGCTGGTCATTGAAAGCTCCGTTGGCGGCGCCGCGCGGCGCGCGGGCGAGTTCATGTTCGGGCAAGGAAGCGGCTGAACAATGCCCGCGAGGACGATCCCGGCCGCTCCCGGCCGGCTCCCGGGCATTCTGCGATACACAGCTTTACCCGCCCTGCTCGTCGACCCTATCAACGCGCAGGGCCCGCGAGCCGTTGTGCGTATCGGGCGTGCCGCGCCCGACACCTCTTCCGTTCGCCACATCATGCCCACCTCCCCGCCTGTCGACCTCGCACCGCCCGTGCGCGCGGCGACGCGCGCCGCCGCGCTGGCGCTGGCGGCGCTGCTGCTCGCGACGCTGGCCGCGTGCGACACCACCGCCCGCCGCGACGAGGCGCCGGCGCATCCCGCGGGCGTCGCGCCGGACATCGCCGTCGCCGACACCCACCAGGAAGCCGCGGCGATGCGCGTCGACACGCTCGACGCCCGGCGCGTCGACCGCGTCACCGGCGGCGTCGACGCGACCGCGCTGCAGGCGGTCGGCCAGCTCGGCTGGAGCCGCTGGCTCGACGCGCAGCTGCATCCGCAATCCGTGACGTGGCCGACGGCGGTGAACGACCGGCTGTCCCAGATGCGCATCGTGCGCGAGCCGCTCGCCACGCGGCTGCGCGCGGACGCCGCGCAGCGCAAGGCCGCGGAGCAGATCGCCGACGACGAGCAGAAGAAGGCCGCGCTGCAGGCCTACCAGAAGACGCTGAACGCCGAGGCCGAGGAGGCCGACCAGCGCTGGCTGCTCTTCGCGGTGAACTCGCCCAACCAGGTGCAGGAGCGCATGGTGTGGTTCTGGGCGAACCACTTCAGCATCGGCCAGCAGAAGGGCGACCTGCGCGCGTTCGTCGGCGACTACGAGGAGGCCCTGCGCGCGCACGCGCTCGGCAAGTTCCGCGACCTGCTCGAGGCCTCCGCGTTCCACCCGGCGATGCTGCGCTACCTCGACAACGAGCGCAACGCCGCCGGCCAGGTCAACGAGAACTACGCCCGCGAGCTGATGGAGCTGCACACGCTGGGCGTCGACGCCGGCTACACGCAGGGCGACGTGCAGGAGATGGCGCGCGTGCTCACCGGCGTGGGCGTGCGCATCGACGACAAGGACGCGCGGGTGCGGCCGCAGCTGCAGCCGCTGTACGTCCACGCCGGCCTGTTCGAGTTCAACCCGGCGCGCCACGACTTCGGCGACAAGACGCTGTTCGGCGCGAGCGTCCGGGCAGGCGGCATCGACGAGGTCCGGCGCGTGCTGGACACGCTCGCCCGCAGCCCCGCGACGGCGCGCCACGTCAGCACGCAGCTCGCGCAGTACTTCGTCGCCGACACGCCGCCGCCGGCCCTCGTCGACCGCATGGTGCAGCGCTGGCTCTCGAGCGACGGCGACATCGCCGCCGTGCTGAAGACGATGTTCACCGCGCCCGAATTCGACGCGTCGCTCGGCAAGCGCTTCAAGGATCCGTGGCTCTACGTCGTGTCGGCCACGCGGCTCAGCTACGACGGCAGCGTCGTGCTCAACGCCGGGCCGCTGTTGAACGGCCTGCGCCAGCTCGGCGAGATGCCGTTCGGCCACGAGACGCCCGAGGGCTGGTCGATGGCCGAGGCGGCGTGGGCCAGCCCGGGGCAGATGACGACGCGCTTCGACGTCGCCAAGGCGCTCGTCGGCGGCAATGGCAACGGCAACGCGGCGCTGTTCCGCGTCGACGGCGTGATCCAGCTCGCCGCGCTGCCGAAGGCGCGCGTCGAGAGCCCGGCTTGGCTGCGCACGCAGGCGCCGCGCGCGTCCGAGGCGACGCGGCAGGCGCTCGTCGCGACGCTCGCGCAACATCCGGGCGACTGGGCGTGGGCGGCGATCGTGTCGCCGGAATTCATGAGGAACTGACCACCATGCATCGCCGCCGCTTCATCCATGCCGGCCTCGCCACCGCGTTCGCGAGCGGGCTGTCGCTCAACGCCACGCGCACCTGGGCCGCGGCCGACGCGGCGACCGGCGCGGCGGTCGACACCCGCCTGCTCGTCGTGTTCCTGCGCGGCGCCTACGACGCCTGCAACGTGCTGGTGCCGCAGACCTCGTTCTACGCCGAGTCGCGCCCCAGCATCGCGATCGCCCGGCCCGGCTCCGGCGCGAACGCGGCGCTGGCGTTCGACAGCGACTGGGCGTTCGCCCCCGCGCTGCAGACGACGCTGTACCCGCGCATCCAGGCCGGCGAGGTCGCGTTCATCCCGTTCGCGGGCATCGA
>JASLEM010000158.1 GCA_030151165.1 Burkholderiaceae bacterium | reverse complement strand
ACGCTGCTGCTGCTCGACGAGCCCGTCGCCGGCATGACCGACGAGGAGACCGAGCGCACCGCCGAACTGTTCCTCACGCTGGTCGGCAGGCACTCGCTGGTGGTCGTCGAGCACGACATGAAGTTCGTCGACATGCTCACGCAGGGCCACCGCAAGGTGACGGTGCTGCACGAGGGCTCGGTGCTCGCCGAAGGCACGCTGGCCGACGTGCAGAACAACGCGCAAGTGATCGATGTGTACCTGGGCCGATAGATGTTGACCCCCACGCTCCTCACGTCGCTGCCCCCCGGGGGGGAACTCGGTTCGGCTCGGGTGCGACCCTCGCTCCCCGAGAGCTTGGCTTCATTCGGCGAGCTTCGCTCGAACGCTTCAACCATCCCATGCTGACCGTTCAAGGACTCAACCAGTACTACGGCGGCTCGCACATCCTGCGCGACGTCGGCTTCGAGGCGAAGATCGGCGAGGTCACGGTCGTGCTCGGGCGCAACGGCGTCGGCAAGACGACGCTGCTGAAGAGCCTGATGGGCGTGGTGCCGACGCGCACCGGCTCCATCAAGCTCGACGACACCGACCTCACCGGCCTCGCGCCCTACGAGCGCGTGCGCAGCGGCGTCGGCTACGTGCCCCAGGGGCGCGAGATCTTCGGGCGCCTCACGGTGATGGACAACCTGCGCATGGGCCTGGCGTCGATGCCCGCGCGCAGCGACGTGCCCGCCGAGATGTTCGAGCTGTTCCCCGTGCTGGCGCAGATGAAGCACCGCCGCGGCGGCGACCTCTCGGGTGGCCAGCAGCAGCAGCTCGCGATCGCGCGCGCGCTCGCGCCGGGGCCGCGCCTGCTGCTGCTCGACGAGCCGACCGAGGGCATCCAGCCGTCCATCATCAAGGACATCGGCCGCGTGATCCGCAAGCTCGCCGACCGCGGGACGATGGCCATCGTGCTGGTCGAGCAGTTCTACGACTTCGCCGCCGAGCTCGCCGACCAGTACGTCGTGATGGAGCGCGGCGTGGTCGTGGCGCGCGGCGCCGGCGCGTCGATGGAGGCGGACGGCGTCAGGTCGTTGATGTCGGTGTGAGCGTCGCGCCGGCCGCTTCACCCGCCGGCCGTCGCATGAATTCCCCCGCCGCGTCGCGGACGGCCTAGACTCGTCCCGCTGCATGGCGGACGCCGTGCGGCGCGGCCCGGCGTCGAAGGGGGAGCACCATGAAGCGTGTTGCAGCGGTCATCGCGACGGCCTTCGTCGCGCTCGGCATGAACGGGGCCCACGGCGCGCAGGCGTCGGCTCTCGCGTCGGACGTTACCCTGCGGATCGTCAACACCGACCCCTCGGACACCAGTGCGCCGTCTTATTTCGAGGTGGTGCTGCTCACCGATGTCGATGCCATGGTGGACGGGCAACCCGAATTCAACGCGCCGGAGGTCGTCGGCTTCATGGCGTCCCTGCACGACACCTCGCCGCCTTCGCCCGACGCATCGTCCGCCGCGCTCGTCTCGGGCGGCAACACGATGTCCACCACCGCGTCGTCGACCGGCCGCGGCAGCGCCGAGGCGGATGCCGGCAGCGGTGGCGGCGGCGAGCTGCTGCTCGGGGCGGGCGAGACGGCGACGTTGTCGATGACGCTGCAACTGAGCAGCGCCGCTCCGACGGGCGGGCGCGCGGACGCCGCGGCGCAGGTGTGCTTCGTGCTGACCTGCGACAGCTACGAGGCGAACGGCACGACCCGCACGGTCGCGTACAGCCGCAGCTTCAGCAACACGTCGGACGACTTCGAGGGCCTGCTGCTGTCGCTGGCCATGTCCTCGATCGTGACGAGCGTGCCCGAGCCGCCGTCCGACCGCCTGCTGCTCGCCGGCCTCGGCGCGCTGGGGCTGATGGCGTCGGGCCTGCGTCGAGCTCGCCGACGCTAGCTCAGGTGCGCCACACGCGCGGCACGCACGCCGCGCGCGCCCACGCGATCTCGCGCCAGCGGCGCCACACCGCCGCCAGCAGGTCGTGGATCGGCTCGACCCGCGGCGCGAGCACGCGCAGCGCGACGACGTCCGGCTGCGGCGCGGTCGCGCCGGCGGTCGCGGCGAGGGCGTGGGCGCCGGCGATCTCGCGGGCGGCGTCGAGCAGGGCCTCGCGGCGCGCGTCGTCCAGCGCGCTGCCGGCCGCGAACCACAGCGTGCCGAGCGCGCGGTGGCCGGCCCAGCCGCACGGGCCGTCGAGCAGCGCGAGGTCGGCGGCGGCGGTGCGGCCGCGCTCGAGCCAGCGGGCGCCGACGGCGATGTCGTGGCGGTAGTCGCCGGCGACGAAGGGCGCGTCGGCGGCGGGCAGGCCCAGCGCGACGCAGTCCCAGCCGAACATCTCGGCGCCGGGCGCGAGCTCGAAGCGCATGCGGTTGTCGGCGTGCGCGCCGGAGTGGACGAGCGTCTCGAGCGGCAGCCATTCGAGGCGGCCGCCGGCGTCGACGCGGGCCTCGATCGCCTGCGCCGCGCGCGCGCCGCCGCTGCGGTAGAAGCGCGTCGCGCCGGGCGTCGTGACGAGCGCGTGGGCGCCGTCGGCGACGTGCAGGTCCACGGCCAGCGTGTCGCCGCCGACGACGCCGCCGGGCGGATGCACGACCACGGTGTGGCAGACGTCCGCGCCCTCCGGGAACAGGCTCTTGAGCACGCGCAGCGGGCCGTCGTGGCGGAAGTCGAGGCGCGTGCCGCCGGTGCCCGGGGCGGCGTCCTTGCGGTAGTCCAGCGTCAGGCGAGCGTGCCAGGGCATCGGGTGGGCGAACGGTCGAGTGGAAACACCCGAGGGTATCCGATGCGGCGCGCGCGCCGGGGGGCCGGTCTGCATCACGGGCGAGACCTGTCGTTCACAGATCTTTACGCCGCCAGCAATCGCTGTTGACCGCTCATCGGCACGATCCCTCCCTGGGCCCGCGTTCCAGCGCGCCTTCGCACAGGATCCCGCAATGAAGTCTCCCTCCTCCTCGCGCTTCTCGCGCCGGACACGCCTGTTCGGCCTCGCGCTGGCCGCCACGCTGGCCAGCGGCGTCGCGCTCGCGGCGTGGGCCGCCGGCACCGACGCGCCGCCGCACCGCCCGCCGCCGCCCATGATGGGCATGATGCTGCCGGGCGGGCCGATGCTCGACCGCGTGCTCGACGACGCGAACGTGTCCGCCGCCCAGCGCGCGCAGGTGCACCAGATCTTCGACGCCGCCGAGGCCGACCTGAAGCAGGGTCGTCCGGCCGAACGCGCCGACCACGAGCAGATGAAGCAGCTGTTCTCGGCGCCGGTGGTCGACGCTGCGGCGGTCGAGGCCGTGCGCCAGCGCATCGAGGCGCGCCACGATGCGCAGTCGCGCCGCATCACGCAGGCCATGATCGACGTCAGCAGCGTGCTGAGCGTCGAGCAGCGCCAGGCCATCGCCGCGAAGATGGCCGCCCACGAGCACGCGTTCGGCGGCCCCCGCCACGCGGCTTCCGCAGCGAACGAGTGACCCCATGACATCCCTCGACTCGATCGGTTACCCTCCCGCATCAACGGGCGTTCGTTCCTCGGCCTCCACGGCGCGGAACACCTATTCATCCATGAGCAATCCGCACCTCCTCCTGATCGACGACGATGCGCGCCTCACGCGCATGGTCGGCGACTACCTGCGCACGCAGGGCTTCGACGTCGACACCGCCGGCACGCTCGCGGAAGGCCGGATGCGCCTGGGCGCGGCCTCGTACGACGCGCTGGTGCTCGACCTGATGCTGCCCGACGGCGACGGCCTCGACTTCACCCGCGAGCTGCGCGGCAACCCGGCCACGCGCCGCCTGCCGCTGATGATGCTGACCGCGCGCGGCGAGCCGACGGACCGCATCGTCGGACTCGAGCTCGGCGCCGACGACTACCTGCCCAAGCCGTTCGAGCCGCGCGAGCTGCTCGCGCGCGTGAAGGCGCTGCTGCGGCGCGCCAGCCCCGAGCCGGTCAGCGAGGAAGTGCTGCGCTTCGGCAAGCTCGAGATCGACCTCGGCGCCCACGAGGCGCGCCTCGACGGCGTGCGCTGCGACCTGACGAGCCACCAGTTCGACCTGCTGGTCGTGCTCGCCCGCAGCCCCGGCCGCGTGCTGAGCCGCGATCAGATCATGGACGCGCTGAAGGGCCACCCGCTGGAGGCGTTCGACCGCTCGATCGACGTCCACATCTCGCGGATCCGCAGCGTGATCGAGGAGGACGCGAAGAACCCGAAGCGCGTCCTGACCGTCCGCGGCTCCGGCTACCTGTTCGCGCGCAAGCAAGACGCCTGACCTTCGCGCGCGCCGCGCAGGCGGCATCGCGGCGGCGAGAATGTCTCGCCGCCGGCAGCTTCCGCAGCGTCGGCCCGTGCCGGCGCTGTTTTCGTTTCAACCCGCCCCTGAAGAAAGATCGCCTTGCGTTCTCTCTATTTGCGCATCTGGCTCACGGTGATCGTCACGCTGGCGCTGTTCGCGAGCGTCTCGGGCTGGCTGGTGCAGCGCCATCTCGACCAGGAGCGCGCGCGCAACCAGGCGGCCCTGACCGAGCGCATCGCGGCCTGGGGCGACCTGATCCAGCGCTCGCTGCCGGCCGCGAGCGCGCCGCCCGAGGTGCAGTCGCAGGCCTTGCGCGAGTGGTCGCAGCGGCTGCGCGTGCCGATGGCGCTCGAGGACGAGCAGGGCCACCGCATCGCGGCGTCGGACTCGTTCGTGCGGCGCGAGGGCGACAAGGCGGTGTCGCGCGTCGTCACGTACCAGATCAAGCTCGACGACGGCCGCTCGCTGTGGGTGATGCGCCCGACGATGCTGAAGCCCGAAGGCGAGCCGGGGCCGGGCGGGCTGAACCTCGGCGTCGGCGGGATCGGGCCCGACCATCGCCTGCAGCCGTTCGACGGCCACGGCGGTCCGCCGCCCTACCTGCTGCCGGGGCTGCCGCGCGGGGTGTCGCCGGGGCTGAGCCTGCTGGCGCTGGTGACGGTGCTGTTCATCGCGATCGCCGTGGGCGCCTACCCGTTCATCCGCCGGCTGACGCGCCGGCTCGAGACGCTCAAGCGCGGCGTCGAGGCCTTCGGCCAGGGCGCACTCGATCGGCGCGTGCCGGTCGAAGGTCGCGACGAGGTCGCGACGCTGGCCACCAGCTTCAACCTCGCGGCCGAGCGCATCGAGGCGCTGGTGCGCTCGCACAAGAGCCTGCTCGCCAACGCGAGCCACGAGCTGCGCTCGCCGCTGGCGCGCCTGAAGATGGCGACCTCGCTGCTGTCGGACGCCGCGCCGGACGAGACCGAGCGCGAGCACCTGCGCGCCGAGATCAACACGGACATCGCGGAGCTCGACGGCCTCGTCGACGAGGTGCTGCTCGCGAGCCGGCTCGAGGCCGCGCCGCAGCCCGAGAGCCTCGAGGCGGTCGACCTGTTCGCGCTGGCGGTCGAGGAGGGCGCGCGGGTCGAGGCGAGCGTCGACGGCGCCGAGGCGACGGTGCGCGGCGAGGAGCGGCTGCTGCGGCGCGCGCTGCGCAACCTGCTCGAGAACGCGCGGCGCTATGGCGGCGGGCAGATCCACGTCGAGCTGGAGGACAAGTCCGCGGCCGGGGTCGAGATCCGCGTTACCGACAACGGGCCGGGCGTGCCCGAGGCCTATCGCGAGCGCATCTTCGAGCCGTTCTTCCGGTTGCCGGGGCACGCCGAGCGCGCGGGCGGCGTCGGGCTTGGGCTCGCGCTGGTGCGCCAGATCGTCGAGCGGCACCACGGCCGCATCCGCTGCATCCGGCCGCCGGAGGGCGGCGGCTGCTTCGTGATCAGCCTGCCGGCGGCCGCCAAGGCGTAGAGCATACTCTCCAGCGGCGCGCCCGCCGGCGCGTGCGTCTTCGGTTAGGCTTTCGTGCCCGGCCTTGCG
The DNA here is from genome assembly GCA_030151165.1 of Burkholderiaceae bacterium. The sequence goes on along the minus strand of JASLEM010000158.1, from coordinate 12,311 downwards.
GGCTCGACCAAGCACCTTTTCGGAGACTTCATGACCGTCGCAGCGCTCGACACCTGGCACCGGCTCGTCCGCACGCAGGATCCTTCCGGCCTGGAGGCCCTGCTCGCCGAAGACATCGTCTTCCATTCGCCCGTGGTGCATTCGGCGCAGCACGGCCGGAAGCTGGCGGGCTGGTACCTGTCGGCGGCGTTCCAGGTCTTCTTCAACCCGACGTTCCGCTACGTGCGCGAGATCGTCGGGCCGTCGGACGCGATGCTGGAGTTCGAGACCGAGATCGACGGCATCCTCGTCAACGGCGTCGACATCGTCACGTGGAACGACGCCGGCCAGCTGACGGCGTTCAAGGTGATGCTGCGGCCGCTGAAGGCGATCAACGTCGTGCACCAGAAGATGGGCGCGGTGCTGCAGGCGATGCAGTGACCGACGGCCTGCCGGCGACCTACGGCGACGTGCTGGGGCCGCTGGACGTCGCCGCGCTGCCGCCCGATCTGGCGGCCCTGTACCGCGACAGCACCTTGTTCCGGGACTGGGTGCACGCACTCGATCGCACGACGCGCGCCGAGAAGGTGTCGTCGTGGACGACGTGGACACCGGCCGAGCGCCGGGCCTACGACGCCGGCGACGTCGCCGCCTTCTCGCGGCTGCGCGGCTACGGCGAGGCCGAGATCGCCGACTACCTCGCGTACCTCGACATCACGCGACAGCTCGACGCCGAGCACGCGGACGACCCGGACTTCACGTTCTGCGCGATGCACGACGTGCTGCAGACGATGCGCACGCCGGCGTTCGACGCGCTGGACGCGCATCTCGCGACGCTGTCGGACACCGCGCCGCCGCCGTTCGACCCGCCGACCGGGCCTTAGCCGAACGCCGCCATCATCGCCGCGAGCGGCGGCTGCCTGGCCTGCTCGATCAGGTCGACCACGCGCTGCGCGTCGGGCGGGCTGAAGAGCTCGCTGCGGATCAGCAGCTGCCGCTCCAGTTCGCCGAGTCGCCATTGAAGCTCGCGCAACACGAGGCCGACCTCGACGAGTTCGGGCGCACTCATCGACGACAGCACGGTGTGCAGGTCGCCGTCGGCGACGAGGTCGAGGCCGGTGCTGGAGAACGCGATGCCGATGCGCTCCCAGCGTGCAATCGCGTGCGAGACCAGCGAGCGCAGCGGCGCGCCGAACTTCGGCAGCTCGGCCTCCATCTCGTCGCGCAGTCGTTGCGTGTTCTGGATCGTGGCGGCGAGTTCGGCGACGCGCGATTCGAGGGCGCCGGTGTCCGTGGTGTCGTCATCCGGGGACAAGCCGCCCGCGCGCGCGCCGAGCGTCACGCGGTCGATGAAGCGGCGATGGAATTCGCCGGGCACCAGCTTCATCGCGACGGCCGCGCGCTCGGCGTGGTGCGTGCCCGATTCCATGAGGCCCATCAGCATCTCGGCGACCGCGACGATCTGGCCGGCCATCGACAGGCTCGTGCCGAGCACGCCCTGCGGGTAGCCGAAGCCGTCGAGCCGCTCGTGGTGCGCCATCACGACGCTGGCGATGCGCGGGCCCGCGCCGGGCATCGCGCCGAGCACGTGCGAGCCGACGATCGGATGCGTGGCGACGTGCTTCCATTGCTGCGGCGACAGCTTCACGTCGCGGCTGAGGAAGGCCGGGTCGATGTAGAGCTCGCCGACGTCGTGCGCGAGCCCGGCGACGACGAGCGCGGCGACGTCGTCCGTCTTCGCGTGCAGGCCGCCGCCGAGCGCGGCGCTGAGCAGCGCGACGCCGACGGCGTGCTCGAGCTTGCTGCCGGCCTGGCCGGCATAGACGCTCAGCAGCGACTGGACGTGGGTCGACAACGGGAGGTCGCGGAACGCCTCGATCGGCCGCAGGCCCTGGACGGTCGAGCAGATGCCGCGCAGCAGGGCATGGCGCGCGAGCAGTTGCTCGGCGACGGGGAAGAACGTGGCCGGGTCGGTGCCGCCGACGACGCGCATCATGTTCTCGAGCGGCTTCGTCAGCCGGAACTCGAGCAGGCGCTCGCGGGCGCGGGCGTCGATCTTCGCGCCCTTGGCGAGCAGCTTCATGCCCGTGCCGGACACGATGTCCTCGCTCGCCTCGATGTCCGAGGTCTCGGACAACTTGACGACGTGGTCAAGATAGTGCGGATTGACGTCTGACACGGTGGCGGGATTTCCATGGCGCCGCCGGCGTGGGCGCCGGCGGCGATCGAAAGGCGGGGGGAGCTTGGCTGTCTTCGGCAACCGATTGGGAAACTTCATCGGTCGTTGAGAATTCCCTACACGTTTCGTGCGTCGCAGATCACGGATCGCGGGGTGGATTCCCTGCTGCATTCCCGATACCCCGTGCCGTACGCCGGCCGGGGCGCCCCCGATCTGTGCATCGGTGCGTCGGGACGGGTTGCGTCCGCAACGCGGCCCGGGCGCCTTCCGGCACGCCGGCGCTAACCGCGCGGCGCAGGGGCGGACGCGTCGTCCAGCCGGGCAGCGTCGGGGTGGTCCTCGCCCGTCGCGCGGATCGCCCGTTCCGCGTACCGGTTGAAGCGCCAGGCCTTCGCGTCGAGCGTGATGCGGCGCCAGACGACGCGCTTCTGGGTCGGCGTCATGCCCGGCCAGTGCTGCACCTCGTCGAAGGTGCGGCCGCAGCCCTTGCATTGCTCGTCGCCCTGCGAGGTCGAGCAGATCGCGATGCACGGCGCGTCGGGCGTCGACGCGTACCAGGTCATCCACGCCGCCAGCGCGGCCGCGGGCAGGGTGCGCTCGTCGGCCTCGTGCTCGCGGTAATAGACCATCAGCGCGTAGACCTCGGCCAGCGCCAGCACTTCCGGGCAGGCGGTGATGCCGTCGGGCGACGGGTTGCGGGCGCGCCACCAGTTGATCGCGGACTCGACGTCCGTGATGTGGATGCCGGCGGCGGGCGCGGCGGGCGTGGCGGAGAGGGCGTGGGCGTCGCTCATGTCTCTGGTGCCGGTCAGTACGACAGCCCCATCACGTCGCGCACGTCCTTCATCGTCTGGCGCGCGACGGTGCGCGCGCGCTCCGTGCCCATCTCGACGATCCAGTGGACGTGCTTCGGGTTGGTCAGGTAAGCCTCGGCGCGCTCGCGCCAGGGCTGCTGCTCGCGCAGGATGGCGTCGATGACGGGCTGCTTGCAGTCCAGGCAGCCGATGCCGGCGGTGGTGCAGCCGTGCTTCGCCCAGCCCTGCGTCGGGGCGTCCGAGTAGACCTTGTGGAACTGCCAGACGGGGCAGCGCGCCGGGTCGCCGGCGTCGGTGCGGCGCACGCGCTGCGGGTCGGTCGGCATCTTGCGGATCTTGGCCTCGACCTGCGCGGGCTCCTCGCGCATCTCGATCGCGTTGCCATAGCTCTTGCTCATCTTCTGGCCGTCCAGGCCCGGCAGGCGCGTGACCTCGGTGTGCAGCGCGCGCGGCTCGGTCAGCACGGTGCGGCCGGTGCCCTTGAGGTGGCCCAGCAGCGCCTCGCCATCGCCGGTCGCGAAGCCGTGCGGGCCGTCCAGCGCCTGGCGGATCAACGCCTCGCCGTTGCCGAGCGCGGCCTCGTCGCCGTCCTGGCCGAACGCCTTGCGCTGGCGCTCGAGCAGCGCGCGCTGCTCCGGCGGCAGCTTCGCGAGCGCGGTGGCGACGTCGGCCTCGAAGCCCGGGTAGCGGCCGTAGAGGTGGTTGAAGCGGCGCGCGACCTCGCGCGTGAGCTCGACGTGCGAATCCTGGTCCTCGCCGACCGGCACGTAGGTCGCCTTGTAGATCAGGATGTCGGCGGCCTGCAGCAGCGGGTAGCCGAGGAACCCGTAGGTGGCGAGGTCGCGGTCGCTCAGCTGGCGGATCTGGTCCTTGTAGGTCGGCACGCGCTCCAGCCAGCCGAGCGGCGTGCCCATCGAGAGCAGCGTGAACAGCTCGGCGTGCTCCGGCAGGCGGCTCTGGATGAAGATCGTGCAGAGGTCGGGGTCGAGCCCGGCGGCGATCCAGTCGACCACCATGTCGTAGACGTTGCGCTCGATGACGTCGCGATCCTGGTAGTGCGTGGTGAGCGCGTGCCAGTCGGCGACGAAGAAGAAGCTGTCGTACTCGTGCTGCAGCCGCACCCAGTTCTTGAGGGCGCCGTGGTAGTGGCCGAGGTGCAGGGCGCCGGTGGGGCGCATGCCGGACAGGACGCGGGCTCGCATGGGGGAAGTCTCTGGGTCGGGAGGCGGGCCACCCTCGCGGTGGCGGAACGGGCGATTGTAGTGAGGCGCGCCCAGGCCTTGCCGGGCCAAATGCCGGGTTCTCCCTTACAATGGCGGCCCATGAAAAGAATAGCGGTCCTGATCTCGGGTCAGGGCTCGAACCTTGACGCGATCGTGCGCGCGTCCGAGGCGCAGGACTGGCCCGGCCGCGTGGTCGCGGTGATCAGCAACCGCGCCGACGCCAAGGGGCTCGTGTCCGCCCAGGCCCACGGCATCGCGACCGACGTGCTCGACCACAAGGCCTTCGCCGACCGCGCCACCTTCGACGCGGCGCTCGCCGAGACGGTCGACCGCCACGCGCCCGACCTGGTCGTGCTGGCGGGCTTCATGCGGATCCTGACGCCCGGGTTCGTGGCGCGCTACGAGGGCCGGATGCTCAACATCCATCCGTCGCTGCTGCCGTCGTTCACGGGTTTGAACACGCACCGCCGCGCGATCGAGGCGGGGTGCAAGGTGGCCGGCGCCACGGTGCACTTCGTGAGCGCCGAGCTGGATCACGGGCCGATCGTCGCGCAGGCGGTGGTGCCGGTGCTGGCCGGCGACGACGAGGCGGCGCTCGCCCGGCGCGTGCTGGCGGCCGAGCACGTGCTCTACCCGCGCGCGGTGGGCTGGTTCGTCAAGGGCGAGCTGGAACTGAAGGACGGCCGGGTGACACACCTCGGTCGCGAGCCGCAAGGCTGGCTGGCGGACGCCGCGGCCTGATTCCCCGCGCGGGCGCACGAGCGACCGCGCAAGACGACAGTATTTTCCCCGCTCCTGCGGCGCATCCGGCGCCGTTCGGGCTTCATTTCAGCGATAACCGCGAAAGACTCCTGCCATGCATCCCGCCGCTCTCCTCGACATCGCCACCGAACTCCTGCGCGAGGTCGGCAAGCTCGACATGCCCGCGGATGTCATCGTCTCCAACTTCTTCCGCAAGCACCGCGAGCTCGGTCCGCGCGAACGCAACGCGCTCGCCGAGACCGCCTACGCCGTGCTGCGCCAGCGCCTGCTCTTCCAGCACCTGGCCCAGAGCGGCCACGGCGCGCTCGAGCGCCGCCTCGCGATCCTCGCGTGGCAGGGCGGCGAGACGCTGATCCGCGGCGGCATGGGCCCGCACGAGCAGACCTGGCTGAACAACATCAAGTCGATCGACCGCAACACGTTCTCCGAGAAGCTGCGCCACAACCTGCCCGACTGGCTCGCCGGCGCGATCAAGGCCGAGCTCGGCGAGGACGGCTTCTGGGAGTTCGTGACCGCGATGTCGGCCAGCGCGCCGCTCGACCTGCGCGTCAACATGCTCAAGTCCAACCGCGACAAGACCCAGGCGCAGCTGCGCGACGCGGGCATCGAGTCGTACGCCACGCCGTATTCGCCGTGGGGCCTGCGCGTCGACGGCAAGCCGGCGCTGCAGAAGACCGACGTCTTCCTGCGCGGCGACGTCGAGGTTCAGGACGAGGGCAGCCAGCTGCTGGCGGCGCTGCTCGGGCCGAAGCGCGGCGAGATGGTCGTCGACTTCTGCGCCGGCGCCGGCGGCAAGACGCTGGCGCTCGGCGCGGCGATGCGCTCGACCGGCCGCCTCTACGCGTTCGACGTCAACGGCCACCGCCTCGACAAGCTCAAGCCGCGCCTCGCGCGCAGCGGGCTGTCGAACGTGCACCCCGCCCAGCTGACCAACGAGCGCGACGACCGTGTCAAGCGCCTCAGCGGCAAGATCGACCGCGTGCTGGTCGACGCGCCGTGCTCGGGCCTCGGGACGCTTCGCCGCAACCCCGACCTGAAGTGGCGCCTGTCGTCGAAGAGCATCGACGAGATGGTCGAACTGCAGACGAAGATCCTCGACAGCGCGTGCCGCCTCGTGAAGTCGGGCGGCCGCCTGGTCTACGCGACCTGCAGCCCGCTGCGCCGCGAGGACGAGGGCATCGCCGAGGCGTTCTCGGCGGCGCACCCTGAGTTCAAGATGCTGGACGCCGGAGAGCTGCTGAAGGCGTCGGGCGTCGAGCGTGCCGACGAGCTGAACGCGAACGGCTATTTCCGCAGCTGGCCGCACCAGCACGGCACGGACGGCTTCTTCGCCGCCGCCTGGCAAAAAGCCTGACTATAAAACTCGACCATTCGAAAAAGCTGCACAGAAACTTCTCGACAGCGCGCTGTCGAGCAGAACTTTTCGTGTGGGGATCTCTCGAACAGAGGCGCCAAACACCGGTTTGACCCCGGAGAACGGCGCAATTCAGGTTCCGCTGCTGTCAGCGGACACCTACAATCGCGTCACTCGCCCCTCGTTGGGGGCATCACAGGCAGGGTAATGATCGCCATCCAGTCCTTTTTCGACATGTTCGTGGACTTCTTCTCGCACGGCGTGGCCAACGCCACGTGGTGGGAGCTCGTCCTCTACACGCTGGCCGTGACGCACGTCACGATCGCCGCCGTCACGATCTTCCTGCACCGGGCGCAGGCGCATCGATCGCTGGACCTGGGCCCGATCCCCTCGCACTTCTTCCGCGCCTGGCTGTGGCTGACCACGGGCATGGTGACCAAGGAATGGGTCGCCATCCACCGCAAGCACCACGCCAAGTGCGAGACGGTTGACGACCCGCACAGCCCCGTCACCCGCGGCATCAAGAACGTGCTGCTGACCGGCAGCGAGATGTACCGCGCCGAGTCGAAGAACATGGAGACGATCTCCAAGTTCGGCCACAACACGCCGGACGACTGGGTCGAGCGCAACGTCTACAGCCGCTTCCAGTGGCAGGGCGTGGCGATCATGATGATCATCAACCTGTCGCTGTTCGGCATCATCGGCATGACCGTGTGGGCCGTGCAGATGCTGTGGATCCCGATCACCGCCGCCGGCATCATCAACGGCATCGGCCACTACTGGGGCTACCGCAACTTCGAAGCCACCGACGCGTCGCGCAACATCATGCCGTGGGGCATCATCATCGGCGGCGAGGAATTGCACAACAACCACCACACGTACCCGACGTCGGCCAAGCTGTCGGTCAAGCCGTACGAGTTCGACATCGCCTGGGGCTATATCCGCGCGCTGGAGATGCTGGGCATGGCCAAGGTCCGCAAGACGCCGCCGCAGCTGCGCATGGGCAACGTGCGCCCGGTGGCCGACAACGAGACCCTGGAAGCCGTCATCGCCAACCGCTACGAAGTGATGGCCAAGTACGCCCGCGAGATGCGCCGTGCCTGCGCGACCGAGCTCTCCAGCCTGCGCGCCCAGGGCGCCGACCTGAAGAACATGCGCGTCGCCCGCCGCTGGCTGCACCGCGACGTGGAAAAGATCCCGGGCCACCTGCAGGCGCAGGTCGCCGCGACGGCCGCCGGCTCGCCGGCGCTGAACAAGCTGGTCACGATGCGCGAAGAGCTGCGCCAGCTGTGGACCCGCACGAACGTGTCGGCCGAGCAGGCCGTCACCGACCTGCAGGCCTGGTGCAAGCAGGCCGAGGAATCGGGCATCGAAGCGCTGCGCGAGTTCTCGCTGAAGCTGCGCGCCGCCCGCGCCTGATCCGTCGAACGCGGTTCGCCGCGTCATCCCCGAAAAGCCCGCAGTCGCGGGCTTTTTGCTTTTCCGGCGCGCCATCGCGTCGCCCCGGACGGGGTCGTCGCCGCAGCGCGACGCGGGGTCTTGCCGAAAGCGTTTGCGAGCGCCGCGACTCGCGGGCTATCATCAAGCTTCGTTTTCGGCGAAGGATCGATTGTTCACAGCCGAGCGCGCTTCGACGAGCCTTCGCGCATCATCGGGGTCAGCGGCTCGGCGATCGGAGTACCCATCCGGCGCTTCCCGAACCGCACGAGGGCCCACGTTTACCGGTGTGAGGCCCGCGCGCGTGTCGAGCCGCCTTCCGATTCCAGCACAGCAGTCGCTCGAGCGCCGTTCCTCCACGCACGCTCATCACACCGGTTCCCATGCGCTTCGACCTCGTCACGCTCAACCTCGTCCTCGCCATCGCCGAGACCCGCAGCATCACCCGCGGCGCCGAACGCGAGCACCTCGCGCTGGCCGCGGCCAGCAAGCGGCTGTCCGACCTCGAGGCCCGCCTGGGCGTCGGGCTGTTCGACCGCCGCGCGCGCGGCGTCGACCTGACCGAGGCCGGCCGCGCGCTCGTGCGCCACATCCGCACGCTGAACGCGTCGCTGCATGCGCTCGAGAGCGAGGTCGTCGAGTTCTCGCGCGGCATCAAGGGCCACCTGCGGGTGGTCGCCAACGCGGGCGCGATTTCCGAATGCCTGCCGGCCGACCTCGCCGCCTTCGCGCGTGCGCACCCGGGCATCCGCGTGAGCCTCGAGGACCAGACCAGCGCCGACGTCCAGCAGGCCGTCGCCGAAGGGCGCGCCGACGTCGGCATCTTCGTCGCGCCCGGCACCGACGCGCGCCTGACCACGCGCCACTACCAGAGCGGCACGCTGGCCGTCGTCGTGCCGGCCGACCATGTGCTCGCGCGGCGCGACAGCGTCCCGTTCGACGCGCTGCTCGACTTCGACATCGTCGGCCTGCACGTCGGCGCGGCCGCGCACGAGACCATGCTCAAGTCCGCGCTCGAACGCGGCCGCACGCTCAACGCGCGGCTGCAGGTGCGCGGCTTCGACGCGATCGCGCAGCTGGTCGAGGCCGGGCTCGGCGTCGCCGTGCTGCCCGCCACCAGCGCCGCCCGCTTCAGCAAGCTGTTCGCCGTCAAGGTGCTGCAGCTCGAGGAGCCGTGGGCGCGGCGCGACTACCTGCTCGCCACCCGGGTCAGCGATTCGCTGCCCGCCGCGGTGCAACGCTTCGTCGACGCGTTGTGCCCGCCTTCCCGCATCGAGGATCCGCGGCCTGCCGCCGCCGCGACATCGCCCGTCGCCGCGCGCTTCAACGGCGCCGACGCGGGCCGCATCGCCATCGAAAAGGTTCTGCCATGACCGCACGCACGCTCTACGACAAGCTCTGGGACGACCACGTCCTGCACACCGAGGAGGACGGCACGTCGGTGCTGTACATCGACCGCCACCTGCTGCACGAGGTCACGAGCCCGCAGGCGATCGAGGGGCTCGACATCGCCGGCCGCAAGGTGTGGCGGCTGTCGGCCAACCTCGCCGTCAGCGACCACAACGTGCCGACGACCGACCGCCGCGGCGGCATCGCCGACCCGACCTCGAAGCTGCAGGTCGACACGCTCGACGCCAACTGCGACCGCCTGGGCATCACGCAGTTCAAGATGAACGACAAGCGCCAGGGCATCGTGCACGTGATCGGGCCGGAGCAGGGCGCCACGCTGCCGGGCATGACGGTCGTCTGCGGCGACAGCCACACCTCGACGCACGGCGCCTTCGGCGCGCTCGCGCACGGGATCGGCACGAGCGAGGTCGAGCACGTGCTCGCGACACAGACGCTGCTCGCGAAGAAGGCGAAGAACCTGCTGGTGCGCGTGGAGGGCACGCTGCCGCGCGGCTGCAGCGCGAAGGACATCGTGCTCGCGATCATCGGCCGCATCGGTACGGCAGGGGGGACCGGCTACACGATCGAGTTCGCCGGCTTGGCCATCCGCGCGCTGTCGATGGAAGGCCGCATGACGGTCTGCAACATGGCGATCGAGGCGGGCGCGCGCGCCGGGCTCGTGGCCGTCGACGACACGACGCTCGCCTACGTCAACGGCCGCCCGTACTCGCCGCGCGGCGTGGAATGGGAGCAGGCCGTCGCCTACTGGCGCACGCTGCATTCGGACGAGGGCGCGCACTTCGACCTGGTCGTCGACATCGACGCCGCGACCATCCGCCCGCAGGTCACCTGGGGCACCTCGCCCGAGATGGTGCTGTCGATCGAGGATCGCGTGCCCGACCCCGAGCGCGAGAAGGACGCGATCAAGCGCGGCGCGATGGAGCGCGCGCTGACGTACATGGCGCTCGAGCCGAACAAGGCGATCTCGGACATCCGCATCGACAAGGTCTTCATCGGCTCGTGCACCAACAGCCGCATCGAGGACCTGCGCGACGCCGCCGCGGTCGTGCGCAAGGTGGGCGGGCGCATCGCGAGCAACGTCCGGCTGGCGCTGGTCGTGCCGGGCTCGGGGCTGGTGAAGGAGCAGGCCGAGCGCGAAGGTCTGGACAAGATCTTCACCGGCGCCGGCTTCGAATGGCGCGAGCCGGGCTGCTCGATGTGCCTCGCGATGAACGCCGACCGGCTCGAGCCGGGCGAGCGCTGCGCATCCACCAGCAACCGCAACTTCGAAGGCCGGCAGGGCGCGGGCGGCCGCACGCACCTGGTCAGCCCGGCGATGGCCGCGGCGGCCGCGCTGCACGGCCATTTCGTCGACGCACGCAAGTTTTCGTAAGGCCTTCGGCCCTTTCCGCGACCAAGCTGGAACCACGAGCACGCCATGCAAGCCTTCACCCTTCACACGGGCCTCGTCGCCCCGATGGACCGCGAGAACGTCGACACCGACGCGATCATCCCGAAGCAGTTCCTCAAGTCGATCCTGCGCACCGGCTTCGGGCCGAACCTGTTCGACGCGTGGCGCTACCTCGACCCGGGCGAGCCCGGGCAGGATCCCGCGCAGCGCCGGCCGAACCCCGACTTCGTGCTGAACCAGCCGCGCTACCAGGGCGCGTCGGTGCTGCTCGCGCGGCGCAACTTCGGTTGCGGCTCGAGCCGCGAGCACGCGCCGTGGGCGCTCGACCAGTACGGCTTCCGCGCGGTCATCGCGCCGAGCTTCGCGGACATCTTCTTCACCAACTGCTTCAAGAGCGGCCTGCTGCCGATCGTGCTGCCGGAGTCGGCGGTGTCGCAGCTGTTCGACGAGGTCGCCGCCTTCCCCGGCTATCGGCTGACGATCGACCTGCCGCGCCAGGTCGTGGCCAAGCCGGACGGCGCGGAGATCCCGTTCGACGTGCAGCCGTTCCGCAAGTTCTGCCTCGTCAACGGCTTCGACGACATCGGCCTGACGCTGCGCCATGCCGACAAGATCCGCGCGTTCGAGGCCGAGCGCCTCGCGAAGATGCCGTGGCTGGCGAACCGGCTGGTCGGCTGACGGCGTCGCCTTCATGCGCCTGCATCCCGCGCTGCACCTGCGTCGCCATTTCCGGCGCGTCGTGCTGGCGCGCGCGTGGGCGACGTTCGTCGTGCTCGGGATCGCGTTCTTCTGCTTCGGCATCGGCACGCTGAACCTGCTGCACACGCTCAGCGCGAACGCCGATTTCCTGCTCATGAACGGCTGGCGCGGGCTGATGGACGGCGGCGCGGTGCAGCTGCTCGGCCTGCTGTTCGACGGCTACCTGGCGATGGCCGCGTACGTCGTGATGAAGACCTGCGAACACGCGCTGACGGACTGGCTGCACGGCCGGCCCGCCGGCGCGCACAACGAAACCCCGCATTGAAAGCGTGAGATGAAGATTGCAATCCTCCCCGGCGACGGCATCGGCACCGAGATCGTCGCGGAAGCCGTCAAGGTCCTGAAGGCGCTCGACCTGCGCTTCGAGATGGAGACCGCGAACGTCGGCGGCGCCGCGTACGAGAGCCACGGCCATCCGCTGCCCGAGTCGACGCTGGGCCTCGCCAAGGCGGCCGACGCGATCCTGTTCGGCGCGGTCGGCGACTGGAAGTACGACAAGCTCGACCGCCCGCTGCGCCCGGAGCAGGCGATCCTCGGGCTGCGCAAGCACCTGGGCCTGTTCGCCAACCTGCGCCCGGCGATCTGCCACGAGCAGCTCACGCACGCGTCGAGCCTGAAGCCGGAGCTGGTCGCGGGGCTGGACATCCTCATCATCCGCGAGCTCACCGGCGACATCTACTTCGGCCAGCCGCGCGGCCGCCGCACCGCGGTCGACGGCCACTTCCCCGGCGCCGAGGAAGCGTTCGACACGATGCGCTACAGCCGCCCGGAGATCGAGCGCATCGCGCACGTCGCGTTCCAGGCCGCGCGCAAGCGCAACCGGCGCGTGACGAGCGTCGACAAGGCCAACGTGCTCGAGACGTTCCAGTTCTGGAAGGACGTCGTCACCGAGGTGCACGCGCAGTACCCGGACGTCGAGCTCGACCACATGTACGTCGACAACGCCGCGATGCAGCTCGTGAAGGCGCCGAAGAAGTTCGACGTCGTGGTCACCGGCAACATG
>JASLEM010000121.1 GCA_030151165.1 Burkholderiaceae bacterium | reverse complement strand
CGTGATCATCGACGAGGCGCAGAACCTGACGCCCAAGCAGATGAAGACGCTGATCACGCGCGCCGGCCCGGGCACCAAGATCATCTGCCTGGGCAACCTCGCGCAGATCGACACGCCCTACCTCACCGAGGGCAGCTCGGGCCTGACCTACGCGGTCGACCGCTTCAAGGGCTGGCCGCACGGCGGGCACATCACGCTGGCGCGCGGCGAGCGCTCGCGGCTCGCGGACTTCGCTTCGGACGCCCTCTGAGTCGTCGCTGCGACTGAACGAGAAAGGGACGCCGCGGCGTCCCTTTTTTCTGGTCAGGCGAGGATCATTTCTTCAGGCTGTCGAAGAACGCCTGCGTGTTCATGTCGCGCCCGAGGAAGTCCTTCACAAGCTGCTGCGGCGGCTTCTGGCCGCCCTGCCCGATCACGTCGGCGCGGTAGCGCGCGCCGACCTTGGCGTCGAGCTTGTCGGCGCCGAACGCGCTGCGCATGTCGGTCGCGACGACCTGGCTCCAGAGGTAGCCGTAATACCCCGCCCCGTACGACCCGGCGATGTGCGCGAAGCCCGCCGGGAAGGTCGTGCCCGGCACGTAGCCGAGCGGCGTCGCGCCTTCCATGCGGATCCACGTCTCCATCGGATCGGGCGCGGTCGGGCCGTGCAGCGCGAGGTCGTAGCTCGCGAAGAGGTGCTGGCGCGCGGTCGACAGGCCCTTGCCGAAGTCGCGCGCGGCGCGGGCCTTGTCGACGAGGTCGTCGGGCACGGGCTTGCAGGTCGGGCAGCCCTCGAGGAAGACCTTGAGCACCTTCTTGTCGTAGACCCAGTCCTCCAGCATCTGCGACGGCGCCTCGAGGAAGTCCTGCACCACGTTCATGCCGCCGTCGCTCGCGTAGCGCGTGGCCGAGAGGTTGTTGTGCAGCGTGTGGGCGAACTCGTGCAGCAGCGTCTCGAGCTCGGGCAGCGTCAGCCCGCGGCGGTCGAGGTTGGCGACGAGCACCGCCTGCGCCTGGCGGTTGGTGCTGGTCGCGGCGTCGCGGAAGCCCCAGACCGAGGTCGAGTTGTACTTGCCGTCGCGCGGATACGGATCGACGTACAGGCTCGCGATCTTCTTGCCGGAGGCGACATCGGTGACCGCGTAGGCCTGGACGTCCGGTGCCCAGTACGTGCCGTCGACGCGGTCGTAGCGGATGCCGAACATCTTCTCGGCGATGCGCATCACGAAGCGCAGGCTTTCCTGCGGCGGGAAATACTGGCGGAACGCCTCGTCGTCGACGGCGAACCGGTCGCGTCGCAGGCGTTCCGAGTAGAACATCGTGTCCCAGCGCTGCACCTTCGTGATCTCGAGCGGCTGGCCGAGATGGCGCGCCTTGGCGTCGCGCAGCTCGGCGATGTCGTGCTTCTCCTCGTCGGCGACGGCGGCGTGCACGTCGTCCAGGAACTTCGTCGCGCGCGCCGTCGTCTCGACCATGCGATGGCGCAGCAGGAAGTCGTCGTAGCTCGCGAGGCCGAAGAGCTTCGCGTAGTCGAGCCGCGCCCGCGTGATCTGCTGCAGCAGCTTCAGGTTCTCGGCGCCGCCCTCGTTGGTCTTGGCGCGCCACATGCGCTCGCGCGCGAGCGGATCCTCGGCGGTCTGCATCACCGCGTAGAAGGTGCCGTTGCCGATGCCGAGCGCGATCTTGCCCTCGGCGTCGCGCGGCCGATCCTTCCACAGCCGGTCGGGCACGCCCTTGAGTTCGGCCTCGGTGAAGAGCACGCGCGTGCGGTCGTCGCGGATGTTCTTCTCGAACTGCTGGCCGAGCGAGACGATCTTGTCCGACAGGTCCTTGGCCTGCGCACGCTTGTCGGGCGGCAGCGCGACGCCGGAGTCCTCGAAGCCCTCGAGCGCGACCGCGACCGCACGGCGGTCGATCGGGTCGCTGAGCTGGGACTTCTTGCCGACCTGGTAGACCTTGTCGTCGAGCCCGAGCGTCGACTGGAAGTCCTGCCAGCGCAGCTCGCAGGCCTCGGCAGCGGCGCGGATCTCGGCGTTCGGGTGCACGTTCTTCAGGAAGATCAGCGCCCCGCTGCGATCCTCCTGCCAGCCGTAGAGGTCGTCCCAGCCCTTGAGCCAGTCGAGCCCGGGCTTGCGCTTCTCGAGCTGCTTCACGCGCAGGTTCGCCCCTTCGAGGCCCGCGGTGCAGTCCGACGCGACCTGGGCCGCCGTGGCCGGCAGCGGGAACGGCGGCCCCGGCAGCGGCAGCTCGACCGGCTTGGCGGGCGCGGCCGCGGCCTTGGCCGGCGCCTTGCGCACAACGCGCTTGCGCGCCGCGTCGGCGGGCGTCGCGAGCAGGCTCAGCGCGACCAGCGCCGCCAGCGCCACAGGAAGGAGAATGGGTTTTGTCGTCATCGATGTCCGGATTCGCGTGCGCTCCTGTCGAGCAGCGCACCGGCGCCGGCCCGAAGGAAACGGAAGTCGGCGATTGTCGTTGCGTGCCGACCGAATTTCCGATTTGCTTGTGACGAGTTGCAGTTCTGACCGCCCGAAATTGCGCCGGGAAGCTGCCCGACCGTGCCGAAACCGAGCGTTTCGTTACGCAAGTCTTTGTATTTGCTAGGGTTTTCACCTTCCCCCACATTGACCAGCCAAGCTGGCATCCTGTATGCTAGCCCTGTGCGAATCATCAAGAAAAGTCGAGGGGCCACGGCTTCCGCGCCGTCCCGCCACCTCCCCTGCGTCGCTGGGTTGAAGAGTGTGCTCGTGATGGCGGCGCTGCTGGCGCCGCTGGGCGTGGCGCTGGCCGCTCCGCAGGCGATCCGCCAGCCGGCACTGCGTGCCGTCGACGACCGCGGCTTGCTCGATTCCGTGGCCGACAAGAGCTCGCAGCTCGTCGTCGACACCGGCTCGCACCTGTTCGACACCAGCTCCCAGCTGCTCGACAAGGGCACGCAACTGATCTCGCAGGTGCGCGACGGCGCCACCGGCCTGGTCGACTCCGCGATGAACTTCCTCGGCGTCCGCTACAAGCTCGGCGGCAACTCCGCCGAGACCGGCTTCGACTGCTCGGGCTTCACGCGCTACGTCTTCGAGAACAGCATCGGCCGCGTGCTGCCGCACCGCGCCGACGAGCAGGCCAACGACCCGCGCCTCGCGAAGGTCGACCAGAAGGACCTGAAGCCGGGCGACCTCGTGTTCTTCAACACGATGCGCCGCACGTTCTCGCACGTCGGCATCTACCTGGGCGACGGCAAGTTCATCCACTCGCCGCGCACCGGCGAATCCGTGCGCATCGAAGACATCAACATCTCGTACTGGGCGCGCCACTTCACCGGCGCGCGCCGCGTCCCCGAGCTCGAGAACGCCAACGGCACGCCGACCGATTCCGGCAAGTCGATGCTCGCGGCGCTGACGGCGCGGCTGTCCGGCCAGGGCGCCGCGACGGCGTCAGCCTCGGTCGTCAACCCGGCGCTGTCGGCCGCGGTGCTCGCGCCGGTGCCCACGGCATCGCTGAACCCGTCCGGCCTGAAGCTCGGCAGCACGTTGCCCGAAGTCGCGAGCAACGGCGTGGCCGGATTCGCACCCGCGCACGGCCCGGCCGCGCGCGCGATGGGCAGCTTCTGAAGCCACTGCGCGCCCGCCGTTCTCGACGAGCGCCGCTCGGCCCACGTGAACAAGCCCGCCTCGCGCGGGCTTTTGTTTCAACGGCTTGACCTGGGGCAAGTCCCCGACGCCCCATCCCGTGCCCCGGCCGGGCACAATCGAGGAATGAGCGCCAAGTTCATCGCGATCAACGACCTCCGCCGCGGCCTCGCGACGGCCGGTGTCCGCGCGCCCGCGAGCGGACTGCTCGACGGCGACGACCGCATCGACCGGCTCGGCCGTCCGCTGCGCGACCTGCGCATCTCGGTCACCGATCGCTGCAACTTCCGCTGCAGCTACTGCATGCCCAAGGAGATCTTCGACAGCAAGCACGCGTTCCTGCCGCACGCGTCGCTGCTGAGCTTCGAGGAGATCACGCGGCTCGCGCGCCTGTTCGCCGGCGCCGGCGTGCGCAAGCTGCGCCTGACCGGCGGCGAGCCGCTCCTGCGCAAGAACCTGGAGCACCTCGTCGAGATGCTCGCCGCGCTGCGCACGCCCGACGGCCAACCGCTCGACCTCACGCTGACGACCAACGGCTCGATCCTCGCGCGCAAGGCCGCGGCGCTGAAGGCCGCGGGCCTCACGCGCATCACGGTGAGCCTGGACGCGATCGACGACGCCGTCTTCCGTGCGATGAACGACGTCGGCTTCGCGGTCGAGGACGTGCTGTGCGGCATCGACGCCGCGCTCGAGGCCGGCCTCGCGCCGCTGAAGGTCAACATGGTCGTCAAGAAGGGAACGAACGACGACCAGGTGGTGCCGCTGACGCGCGCCTTGCACGCGCGCTACGGCACGGCCGTCGTGCTGCGCTTCATCGAGTTCATGGACGTCGGCTCGACCAACGGCTGGCGGCTCGACGACGTGCTGCCGTCGCAGCAGGTGCTGGAGCGGCTCGCCGAGATCGGCCCGCTGTCGCCGTTGCCCGCGACCGTCGCGGGCGAGACCGCGCAACGCTGGCGCTTCGACGAGACCGGGCAGGAGATCGGCCTCGTGTCGAGCGTGACGCACGCCTTCTGCGGCGACTGCAACCGTGCCCGGCTGTCCACCGACGGCCAGCTCTACACCTGCCTGTTCGCCTCGCGCGGCCACGACCTGCGCAGCCTCGTGCGCGGCGGTGCCGGCGACGCCGAGATCGCGGACGCCGTCGCACACGTCTGGCACGGCCGCGACGACCGCTACTCCGAGCGACGCAAGGCCGAGACCGATGCGCGCGACGCGCATGACGCGCGCGCGTCCGCGACGCCGGCCGTCGAGCGCCGCGTCGAGATGCACTACATCGGCGGCTGATGCGCCAGGCGCCCGGCGCGGCCTCGATCACCGGCCTCGTGCTCGCCGGCGGCCGCGGGCAACGCATGGGCGGCGTCGACAAGGGCCTGCAACGCTTTCGCGGCCGGCCGCTCGTCGAGCACGCGATCGCGCGCCTCGCGCCGCAAGTGCACGAGATCCTGGTCAGCGCGAACCGCAACGTCGAGACCTACGCGGCGCTCGCGGCGCGCGTGCTCGTGGACGACTCGTCCGACGCACTCGAAAGTTATCCCGGCCCGCTCGCCGGCATCCTCGCCGGCCTGCGCGCCGCGCGCACGCCTTGGCTCGCGGTCGTGCCGTGCGACGCGCCCTTCCTGCCGACAGACCTCGTCACGCGGCTCGCTGCTGCCGCATCGACCGGCGACGGCACTGGCGCGGTCGTCCAACGGGATCACGGCGCGCACGGGCTGAGGCTGGAGCCGGTGTGCTGCCTGCTCGCGACGTCCTTGTCCGACGAGCTGGCCGGTTATCTGGCGTCGGGCCAGCGCAAGGTCGAGGGCTGGATCGCGCGCCATGCCGTGCCGGTGCGCTTCGACCGCGCCGACGACGCCGACGCGTTCGCGAACTTCAACACGCTCGACGAGTTGCGCGGCTGATCAGGCGGCCTTGCCGTCGAGGATGGACTGCACGCCCTTGTTGGCCAGCATGTCGGCGCGCTCGTTGCCCGGATCGCCCGCGTGGCCCTTGACCCAGTGCCACTTCACGTCGTGCGCGTTGGCGAGCGTCTCGAGCTGCTGCCACAGTTCCACGTTCTTCACGGGCTTGCCGTCGGCCGTCTTCCAGCCGCGCTTCTTCCAGCCGTGGATCCACGTCATGATGCCGTTGCGCACGTATTCGCTGTCGGTGTAGATGGCCACCGTGCAGCGCCGCGTCAGCACCGACAGCCCCTTGATCACGGCCGTCAGCTCCATCCGGTTGTTCGTCGTCTGGGCGGCGCCGCCGAACAGCTCGCGTTCCTTGCCGCTCGCCGAGAGCCAGCAGCCCCAGCCGCCCGGCCCGGGGTTGCCCTTGCAGGCCCCGTCCGTGTAAATCGTCACTTCTGTCGTGGAAACTTCTGTCATGGGCGGCATGGTACCCGGCCCGGCGCTCGCAGAATGGCGCATGACCGCCCTCCGCTACCCACGCGACCTTGACTGGGTCTGGCTCGCGACCGACGGCGACGGCCGCGTCGCCGCGTTCGTGACCGCGGGCGAGGCGCCGATCCCGGCGCTCGCCATGGAGATCCAGTTCCGCGATTCGGCCCACCTCGAGGCTGCCGCCGCGGCGCTGCCGACCTCGTCGGGCACGCGCACCTTCGGCACGCCCGGCGACATCGACTCCTTCGTCGAGCTCGCACGGCGCGGCCTGTTCGTCTACGACTGGCAGGACGTCCATCGTCCAGTCCGCGAGGAGACGGGTGCCTACGAGCTGGTCGCCGCGCCGACGACGCCCTCGCGCGCGGCCGAGCTGCCGCCGCTGCTGCGCGTGGCGGCGATGTCGGTGCGCCTGCCGAAGGTCCGCTTCGACGAGACGCCGCTGGTCGACGTCCGCGGCCACGCGGCCTGCATCGGGCCGCACTGACCGCGCCGGCCGAACCCGGGCCGACGCGCTTTCAGCGCTTGCGATCCACCCGGTTCGCGACCACCGCCGGCGCGGGCGTCGCCTTCAGGCGTTCCTTGCGCACCTTGCCGATCAGCCGCATGCCGCGCACGCGCCGCACCGCCACGAGGAAGTAGACCGCCCCCAGCACCGGCCACCATTGCCGGCCGACGCCCTCCATCCACGCGGCGCGGCCGAGCCATTTCTCCGAGCGCCAGGGCGGCCGATAGCAGCCGAACTTGCCGACCTCGATCTCGAAGCTGAGCAGGCGCAGCCAGTCGCGCAGCCGCCAGTAGCCGATGAATTCGCCGGAGCTCGGCAGGAACAGGCGCCGGTCGCCGATGCCCAGCGTGCTGCGCGTGCTGCCCAGCCGCTGGCGCAGGCCCCACAGGCTCATCGGATTGAAGCCCACGATCACCAGCCTTCCTTCGGGCATCAGCACGCGCGAGGCCTCGGACAATGCGAGGTGCGGATCCTGCGCGAGCTCGAGCGTGTGCGGCATCACCACGAGGTCGAGGCTGTTCGACGGGAACGGCAGCGCCTCGGCGTCGCAGTGCAGCCCGATCGGCACCTTGAGCGGCGTGGTCGAGATCGCGCTGTCGCGCGGCGGCGCGATCACCAGGCGCTCGGGGTTGACGAGGCTGTCGCTGGCGAGCCAGCGGTGCGGCATCCGGTTGGCGCGCAGGCCGTCGAGTTCGGGCAGGCCCATCTGCAGCGCGTGGTAGCCGAAGATGTCCGCGACGGCCTTGTCGACGCGTTCCTGCTCCCAGTCGAGCAAGTACTGGCCCGGCGGCGTCTTCAGCCACCCTCCCAACTCTATAATCGCTGCGCTTCTCTCCATGGAACTGATCGCCCTACCCGCCTTCGCCGACAACCTCATCTGGATGCTTCACGACGGCCGCAACGCTGTCGTGGTGGATCCCGGCGCAGCGACGCCCGTCGTCGATGCCTTGAGCGCGAAAGGCCTGCGGCTCGCGGCCATTCTAGTGACCCATCATCACCCGGACCACGTCGGCGGCCTCGCCGCGCTGCTGCCGCTGCTCGACGGCCCGGTCTTCGGCCCCGCGCACGAGGCGATGCCCGTCGACGTGAAGCGCATGGCGCAAGGCGACGCGTTCAGCCTGCTCGGCCTGCACGTCGAGGTCGTCGACGTTCCCGGCCACACGGCGGGCCACGTGGCCTACGTCGTGACGGAAACGGGCCAGGCGCCGTGGCTCTTCTGCGGCGACACGCTGTTCTCGGGCGGCTGCGGCCGCCTCTTCGAGGGAACTCCGGCGCAGATGCACGACTCCCTCTCCAAGCTCGCCGCGTTGCCGGGCGAGACGCGCGTCTGCTGCGCCCACGAATACACGCTCTCGAACCTGCGCTTCGCGCGCACGGTCGAGCCTCACAACACGGCGCTGGCCGAGTACGAAGCCCGCTGCAAGGCACTGCGCGCCGAGGGCGCCTGGACGCTACCGTCGACGATCGCCACCGAGCGCGCCGTCAACCCGTTCCTGCGTGCCGACGAGCCCGAGGTGGTCGCGTCGGCGCTCGCCCACGGGGCCGCGTCGCCCGCGCCCACGGAAGTCTTTGCCGCCCTGCGCGAATGGAAGAACACGTTTTGAAAAATACCCCCCTGCTGCGGCGCCTGGCGCTTCGACACGCGTTCCGGCCGGCGTTGCTGACGGGTCTGCCCATCGCGTTCGCGTTCACGCTGTCGGCCTGCTCGTCGGTCGACCTGAACCAGCCCGCGACCGGCGCGGTCGGCTCCGGTGGTTCGATCGCCGGGGCCCTCGCGCCCAGCGCGACGGCCTCGTCGCCGCTGCCCGCGATGGCGTTGACGGACGCCGACGGCCAGAAGCTCGCACAGGCGCCCGCCGGCGCGGCCAGCGCCGCGGACGACGCGGCCTCGACCGCCGACGGCCAGCCGATGGCCACCGACGCCGACGCCCCCAGCACCGAGCCCGCGCCCGCCGTGCTGCCGCCGTACGACCCGCTGCAGCCGGACGCCAAGGTCAACCTCGACGACAACGCCGCCCACGCCGACCTGTGGCACCGCGTGCGCGACGGCTTCGCGATGCCCGACCTCGACACGCCCGACGTCAAGACGTGGGAGCAGTGGTACTCGTCGCGGCCCGACTACGTCGCCCGCATGACCGCGCGCGGCTCGCGCTACCTGTACCACATCACCGAGGAGCTCGAGCGCCGCCACATGCCCACCGAGCTGGCGCTGCTGCCCTTCACCGAGAGCGCGTTCAACCCGCAGGCGATGTCGGTGGCCAAGGCCTCCGGCATGTGGCAGTTCATCGCGTCGACCGGCCACGACTACGACCTGAAGCAGAGCATCTTCAAGGACGACCGCCGCGACGTCCTCGCCTCCACGCGCGCCGCGCTCGACTACCTGCAGCGCCTGCACGACATGTTCGGCGACTGGCAGCTCGCGCTCGCCGCCTACAACTGCGGCGAAGGCAACGTCTCGCGCGCGATCCTGCGCAACCAGAAGAAGGGGCTGCCGATCGACTATGTCAGTCTCAACCTGCCCGCCGAGACGCGCGGCTACGTGCCGAAGCTGCAGGCCGTCAAGAACATCGTCCTGCACCCCGAGAACTACGGCCTGACGCTGCCGCCGGTCGGCAACCATCCATACTTCCTCAGCGTGCCGATCGAGCGCGACATCGACGTCGACACCGCCGCCCACCTCGCCAACGTGCCGATCGACGAGTTCAAGGCGCTCAACCCGCAGATCGACAAGCCCGTCATCCTCGCGGCCGGCACGCCGCAGGTGCTGCTGCCCTACGACAACGCCGACGACTTCGTGAAGGCGATCAAGGCGCACGACGGCCCGCTCGCCACGTGGACAGCCTGGGTCGCGACGAAGACGCTGCGCCCGGCCGACGCCGCCAAGCTGGTCGGCATGAACGAAGCCGACCTGCGCGCCGTCAACCACATCCCGCCGCGCATGCTCGTGAAGTCGGGCTCGACGCTGCTCGTGCCGCGCACCGAGCAGCACAAGGCCGACGTCTCCGAGCAGGTCGCCGACGCCGCCGCGATGACGCTCGCGCCCGACCTGCCGCCGACGCGCCGCGTCAACATGCGCATCGGCAAGGGCGGCGAGACGGTCGCCTCGGTCGCGAAGCGCTGGCACCTGGCGCCGACGGAAGTCGCGACCTGGAACCACATCTCGCCGAGCGGCAAATTCGCGCAGAACACCACCGCCGTGCTGTTCCTGCCGCGCTCGACCTCGCTCGCCCGCGCGACCCCGCATGCCGCGCCGACCAAGGTCGCGCGCGGCAAGGTGCAGGTGCAGCAGACGGCGAACGCGCGCAGCGGCGCGCATGTCGCGGTGTCGAAGGCGCCGCGCAAGGGCAAGGCCGTCGCGACGACGACCCCGACGACCGTGGTCGCGAAGGCGAAGACCGCCGGCGGCGCGACATCGTCGAAGAAGGCGAAGGCGCGCGTCGCGGAACGGTGACGAGGCGCCGTCGAACGGCGACGCCAAAGGACAACGGCCGGAATTCCCGGCCGTTTTTTTTCGCGTCGATCCCTCGCGGGGAAGCGCCTCAGCGCCGCGCCGCCAGCGCGTGGGCGATCGTCGACAGGTCGACGTACTCCAGCTCGCTGCCCGCCGGCACGCCGCGGGCGAGGCGCGATACGTTGATGCCGCGCGCCTTCAGGGCTTCGCCGAGCACGTGCGACGTGGCCTCGCCTTCCGCGGTGAAGCTCGTCGCGAGGATGACCTCGCTGACCGGCTCGCGCTCGATCCGCTCGAGCAACGGCCCGACGCCGATGTCGCGCACGCCGACGCCGTCCAGCGGGCTCAGCCGGCCCATCAGCACGAAGTACAGGCCGCGGTAGCTGCCGGTGCGCTCCAGCGCCGACTGGTCGGCCGGCGTCTCGACGATGCACAGCTGCGTCGTGTCGCGCGTCTCGTCGGAGCAGACGTCGCACAGGCGGTGCTCGGTGAACGTGTGGCAGCGCTCGCAGTGACGGATGTCGTGCACCGCGCCGTCGAGCGCCGCCGCGAGCCGCATCGCGCCCTCGCGGTCGTGCTGCAGCAGGTGGAACGCCATGCGCTGCGCCGACTTCACGCCGACGCCGGGCAGCACGCGCAGCGCCTCTACCAAAGACAACAGCCTGGCTTCACTCATTCGCATCCATCAATGATTCGACGACGCCGACGCGTTTCCGGCGCTGCCGCTGGCACGCCACCCGGAAAATTCAAGGGAGCGCGGGAGCTGGCTCGGCCAGTCCCGTCGCGGAGCGCCCCCTCGGGGGGCAACGACCGTCAGGGAGCGTGGGGGTCTCAGAACGGCATCTTCATGCCGGGGGGCAGCGGCATGCCGGCGGTGACCTTGCCCATCTTTTCCTGGCTCACTTCCTCGGCACGGCGCAGCGAGTCGTTGAAGGCGGCCGCGACCAGGTCTTCCAGCATGTCCTTGTCGTCCGCGAGCAGGCTCGGGTCGATGGTCACGCGGCGAACCTCGTGCTTGCAGGTCATCGTGATCTTCACGAGGCCGGCGCCGGACTGGCCTTCGACCTCAATGTTGCCGAGCTCGTCCTGCACCTTCTTCAGGTTGTCCTGCATCGCCTGGGCCTGCTTCATCAGGCCTGCGAGTTGACCTTTCATCATGGGGTACGACCTTTCTTGTCGGTTGTCGGTGACGGGCGGTGCGCCCGTCGAATGGATTCAAAGAGGCTTGATCGACCCGGGCAGGATGCGCGCGGTCTGGAACTGGGCCAGCAAGGCGCGCACCGTCGGGTCGGCGTGGATCGTGTTGATCGCCTCGCGCTGGCGGCGATCGGTCTCGGCGGTGTCGCGCTTGAGCGGAGTGTCCTGCGGATCGCCCATCTCGACGACCAGCGACAGCTCGTGCCCCAGCTCCGCGCGCAGCAAGGTGGCGAGCTTCTCGCCGAGCGCCGGGTTGCGCAGGGTCTCGAGCGACACGCTGAGGCGCCACTGCGCCTTGCCGTCGACGTCGGTGCCGCACGCCATCAGCTGCGACTGGATCGCCAGCGCGCGCACCATCGCCACGAGCCCGCCGGTCGCGGACACCTGGTTGACCAGCGCGTACCAGCGTGTGCCCAGCTCGGTGCGCTCGAACGGCGGCAGCTCGGGCGGCATCGCCACCGTCTGCTGCACGGCGCGCGGCGCGGGCGGCGCGTGGAATTCCTCGGGCTCGTCGTCGCGGTCGTCGTGGACGACGGCCAGGCGCGCGCGTCGCTCGGCCATCTTTTCCTGGATCGACTGCGGCGCGTTGGAGCGTGCGGCAGGGCCGCCGCTCATGCTGCCATTCATGCCGCCGTTCGCCGCGCCATTCGCCGCGCCGTTCAGGCGCGAGCGCGTCGGCGCCGGCAGGTCGTCCTCGAGGATGTCGGGCTCCTCATCGCCCCACGGCGGATCGTCGTCGAGGTCGGCACCGGCGGTCGCCGCGGCGACCGCGCGCGGCGGGG
>JASLEM010000105.1 GCA_030151165.1 Burkholderiaceae bacterium | reverse complement strand
GTGGTGCGCGCGAGGAAGTAGAAGTCGTCGATCGACGGCCCGATCACGCCGGCCTTCAGGGCCTCCAGCAGCGTGAGGTATTCCTTGACCGAAACCGGAAGCTTGGCCTCGCGCAGCGTGTAGAAGAAAGGGATCAGCATCGCGGGAACTCGGGGGACTTCTGGCGGGAACGTGAAGAGTATCACCGTTGAATGGCCGCGATGCCGGCCGCCCTCAAGCCGGGCCGGGAAACGCCGATAGCCGGGAAATGCACGGTTGCGGGGCACCTTCTCATCCATTCGCCCCGATTCGGTCCATCCAGAATTCCCCACGAGAGTGCGCGCATGCCCGCGGCTCCACTTGAACTTCGGAGACAGACGATGAGTTTCTTCAGTCGCTTGCGTATCGGGCGCCGCCTGACCCTCGCCTTTGCCGTGATCGTCGCCCTGACGACGATCTCGGCGGTGTTCAGCCAGGTGCGCCTCGTCGAGGTCAAGTCGATGGCGGCCGAGCTGACCACCGAGCAGGCGGAGCGCACGTCGCTCGCCTACCGCTGGCGCCAGAACGTCGCGCTGAACTCCAGCCGCTCCACGATGCTGACGCTGATCAGCGACGCGACGCTGATCCAGCCGCTGCAGGAGAAGGTCAAGGCGACCACCGCCGACACCACCGTGATCCAGCAACGCTTCGCGCTCATCGAGACCACGCCCGAGGGCAAGGCGATGCAGGCGCAGCTCGCGGCGCTGCGCACGCGCTACCTCGCGGCGCGCGAGGTGATGGTCAAGGCGGGCGAGGGCGGTTCGTCCATCGCCGCCGCGATCGAGAAGGGCAAGGCCACGACCGAGTTCGCCGCGATCTGCGACGAGTACCTCGCCGTCTCCGACAAGCTGGTCGCCTTCGAGCAGAAGCGCGCCGAGTCCGACGGCGCCGCGATCGCCTCGGCGGTCACCGCCACCAGCATCGTGGGCATCGGCTGCGCCGTCGTCAGCGTGCTGTTCTCCATCGCGCTGGGCTTCGTGCTGACGCGCAGCATCGTCGGCCCGGTGAAGGCCGCGCAACAGGCCGCCGACCGCATCGCCGCCGGCGACCTGACCGGCAACTGCCGCGCCGAGGGCACCGACGAATCGGCGCAGCTCGTGACCTCGCTCGGCAAGATGCAGGACGCGCTGACGCGCATCGTGCGCGAGATCCGCAGCTCCACCGAGCAGATCCAGGTCGCGAGCACGGAAGTGGCGAGCGGCAACCAGGACCTGAGCCAGCGCACCGAGCAGACCGCCGGCAGCCTGCAGCAGGCCGCCAGCTCGATGGACGAGCTCACCAGCACGATGCGACACAGCGCCGACGCCGCCACGCAGGCGCACGGCCTGGCCCACTCGGCGTCGCAGATCGCCACGCGCGGCGGCGACGTCGTCGCGCAGGTCGTCTCGACGATGGACGAGATCAACTCGTCGTCGAAGAAGATCGCCGACATCATCGGCGTCATCGACGGCATCGCGTTCCAGACCAACATCCTCGCGTTGAACGCGGCCGTCGAAGCGGCGCGCGCGGGCGAACAGGGCCGCGGCTTCGCGGTCGTGGCCGGCGAGGTGCGCTCGCTGGCGCAGCGCTCGGCCGAGGCCGCCAAGGAGATCAAGACGCTGATCGGCGCGTCGGTCGACAAGGTCGAGAGCGGCGCGCGCCTGGTGCAGGACGCGGGCTCGACGATGCAGGAGATCGTCGGCGCGGTGCGTCGCGTGAGCGAGGTGCTGGGCGAGATCACGACCGCCGCGAGCGAGCAGGCCGGCGGCATCCAGCTGGTCAACGAGGCCGTCAACAACGTCGACCAGATGACGCAGCAGAACGCGGCGCTCGTCGAGCAGTCGGCGGCAGCGGCGGAGTCGATGCGCGACCAGGCGGGCAAGCTCGCGAAAACCGTCGAGCAGTTCCGCACACAGTGACGGCCCCACGGTCGCTGGCGCTCCCTGCCCCCGAGGGGCCGGCCGCGAGCGGACTGGCAGAGCCAGCTCCGCCGCTCCCTTGAACCTCCTGTGACTGCGCGAGCGCCAGGGGCGGACGCCCTCGGCGCTTCAGTGCTTGGTCAGATCTGGTCGCGCAGCGTCACGGTGACCTGGCGGTCGGCGCCCGCGTGGCGGACGGTGAGCGCGACGGCGGTGCCCGGCGCGTCGTCGCGCAGGCGCTCGCGCAGCGTGTAGACGGGCAGCGTGCCGGCGGGCTGGCCGTCGACGGCGGTGATGAGGTCGCCGACCTGGATGCCCGCGGCCTGCGCGGCGCCGTTGGTGCTGACGTCCATCACCTCGAAGCCGCTCTTGCCGTCCGCCGCGCCGTTGATCCACATGCCGGAGCGGTCGAAGGTGCCGACGTCGGCCACCGGTTCGGGCAGCGGCTTCAGGTACAGCACCTGGTGGCCGTAGTCGAACGTGACCACGAAGCGCTTGAGCAGCCCGCCGCCGATGTTGCCCTGGTAGGCCGCGGCCGAGAACGCGCCCTTGGCCTGCAGCGACATCGACGTCACGACCGCCGGCACCTTCACCGGCCCCAGCGTGACCTCGCCGCTGCGCGCGACATAGCCGCGCGCCGGGCCGCCGACGCCCCAGCCGTCCACCGTCTCGACGCCCTTCGGGTGCTTCGCGCGCAGGTCGTTGGCCTGCACGAACGGGGCGGTGAGCGTGAGCTCGTCGCGCGCGCCGGTGTCGATGTCGAACTTCGCCGGGATGCCCTCGAACGTGCCCTCGACCTGCGGCAGCTCGCCGTAGAAATTGAACTTCACCGGCGTGCCCGCGTCGGCGGGGTCGAAGCTCTTCGGCTCGATCAGCGTGATGACATGGCTGCCGTAGTCGATGCGCGTGACGAAGCGCTTGAACACCTCGAAGCCGACCATGCCCTGCATCGGCACGCCCTCGACCTCGTGCGGGATGAAGTCCAGCGCGCCGAAGATCTGGTGGCTGAAGGTGGCGTCGCCGACCTGGAGCGTGTCGACCTTCGCGAGGCCGAAGTCCTGCGCCTTGTCGCCCACGCCGGTGCCCGGCATCGTGCCCTCGACCTTGACGCCGAGCGCCTTCGCGGTCGCGTGCTCGAGGATGTCGTGGCCGCCGGTGTCGAAGATGAACAGCATCGGGCCGTGGCCGTTCACGGCGACGTCGGCGTAGATGTGGTTGTTGCGCAGCTGGAACGGGAAGCTGGTGCGCGTCGCGCCGGCCGGCAGCGAGAAGTCCGTCACCGTGACCTTCGGCGGCGCGAAGGTCTCGTCCGGCTGCGGCGGCGCGAAGGCCGCGTGCGTGATCGTGATCGTCTGCAGGTACTTCTCGCCGTTGCCGGTGTCGACCACGGTCTTGTACGGCATCAGCGCGCCGTCGACCGGCCGGTAGTCGGACATCGTCGTCGTCACCGTCGTCGGCCCCTGGCGCTCGATCGTGCGCGCGAGCAGGTGCGTCTTCGCGTCGAACCACGCCTCGAACGCGACGCCGCCCTTCGGCGTGACGGTGAGCACGTCGTAGGTCGTGCCGCCGTCGGTCTTCGGCGCGGCGGCCACGATGCTGGCGCCGCCGAAGTCGGCGCGCCACCACAGGTTCGCCGTGCGGTAGGCGCCGTTGATCGCGACCGGCAGCGCGTCGCCGCCGCTCTCGATGTTGACGGCGCCGGACGAGTCCTGCTCCCAGGCCTGCCGGCCGTCGTAGCCGTTGGCCTGCGTGGCCGGGCCGATCTCGGCGTGGTCGACCGAGCGGCCGCCCACCAGGTCCTGCACGCTGGCGTCGGTGCCCTTGAGGCCTTGCCCGTCGACGGCCACCTCGACCTTCAGCACGGCCTTGCCGTCCCAGTGCGCGCCGCCGGACGCGGCCTTGTTGGCGAGCAGGATCGCGGCGGGGTCGCCCGCGGCGTGCGCGTGGATCGCGAAGACGGCCGCGATCGAGGCGGCGAGGAGGGTGCGCGTTCTCATGGGGACTCCTGGAGTTTTGTCGGTTTCGGTCGTGGACGGGCGCCCGGCATCGGCGGCGCCTGTCGACCGCGTGCATTCTTCGCAGGCCGTTGCGGCTCGCCAGCGGTTTGCGACGTGCTGCGCCAGAGGCCGACGAACTGCACCGGATCGACCGCGCCATGAGAAAGGGCGCACGTCCGCGAAGACGTGCGCCCCGGCTTCGGGACGGCGGGGCTGCGCGCCGCGCGTCAGGGCGCCGTCACCGACAACGGCGCGCTGCGGATCGTGATCTGTGAGCCCGTCAGCGGGTTGGTGACGTCGGCCACGAGCACGGCCGAGAACGTCGCCCGGTCGACGTAGTGCAGGCTGGCCTGGAACTCCATCGTCCCGGCGAGGTTGTCGGTGCCCGCGTCGACGCGCGTCACCTGGTAGCCGCCGTTGGCGGCGGCCTGGTTGAAGTAGACGACGTAGGTTTCGCCGCCGGTCGCAAGGGTGCCGTTCGAGCACGTGTAGTCCGTGCCGGCGCCGGGGATCGGCGTGCACGTCAGCAGGGGGCTGCTCAGCTCCCAGCGGAAGAAGATGCCCGATTGCAGTTGCGCCGCGTTCGGCCCGGTCACGGTGAACGGGATCTGCACCTGCGGAAAGATGCAGCACGGCGGATAGGCCGCCATCGCGGTCGAGATCGCGGGCGTGCCGAGCGTGATGCGCAGCCCGGCGCCCGACGGCAGCACGAGCTTCGTGGGCAGCGTGGCGTCGCTCGTCCCGGCCGCGAACGTGACCTGGTTGGTCAGCACGTTGTTCAGGGACGCGACGAAGTTGGCCGAGCTGTTCTTCTTCTCGCCGACCGTGAAGTTGCCATTGGCGTCGGTGACGGAGAGATCCTCCCCGTCGTAGTCGACGCCGATCGAGCCGACCGTCACGCCAGGCACCCCGGCGCCCGACTCGTCGACCACCTGTCCGGAGATCCGTGCGCCCGTGTACGGCTGGTCGGCGTTCCACTCCGTGAAGTGGGGCACCGTGCCCGTGTAGTAGCTCGAGCCGCCGCTGCCGGCGAGCGACGCGTTGCCCTGCTGCACCCAGAGGCCGGACGGGGTGTCGAAGTAGTAGAGCGGCACCGTCGCGGGCGGGGCCTTGGCGCCCGTGGCGACCGGGATCCGGATCGTCGCGGTCGTGCCGCTGGCGAGGTTCAGTGCGTTGCCGGCGGCATCCGTGAAGCGGTAGTCCACGGCACCGAAGGATTCGATCTTGCCGCCGCCGCTGGTGCTGTAGTCGCCCGACATCTGCGACGAGTCGACCCCGGGGTCGATGCGCGTCATGTCGAGCGTGACCTGGCCGCTCGGCGCCGCGCCGCCCGCGGTCACGAGCGCGCCGGCGGGCAGGCTCACCTGCGCGCCGCTCGTGCTGTCCGTGAGCGTCTGCGCCACGGTCGGATCGAAGGTCTGCGACAGGTCGACGGCCTTCAGGCTGAGCGAGAAGCTCTGGCGGCCCTGGCTGCTGTTCAACGGTGCGACGAAGCTGTAGTCGGCGTAGCCCGCCGCGTGCGCCGTGATCACCGTGCGGCCGATGGCCAGGTGGTCGATGACGTAGCTGCCGTCGCCCGGGGTCGTGGTGGTCTGCCCGCCGGCCGTCACCGTGGCGCCCGCGATGGGCGCGCCGGTATTTTCGTCGGTGACCTGGCCGAAGAGTTCGCCGACGGTGTCGACCTGCTGTGGCGTGGTCGGCGTCGTCACGGGAGGCGTCACGGGCGTCGTGGGTGTCGAACTGCCGCCGCCACCGCCGCCGCAGGCGGACACGACCAGGGCCAGCGCGAGGCCGGAGAGGCGCCCAGCCGCGAACGGCGAACGTGGCGAAACGGGCAGGCGAGCAGTCATCGTTGGGGGCGGCGACAGTCCGCCGAAGTGATCGGTTAGGACAGTCTATCCCTGTCAATGCATTTGCTTACAGCGGGTTTTCGAGGCAGAACATCCGTTCCGCGGCAGCAACGCGAGCACCTCGCCGGTGCGTGGGCGCCTCGGGCTGGCGCCGCTCGCGCTCAGCGCGGCTTGTTCTGCTGGTACAGCAGATGCGCCCTGATCTCGGGCCACTCGCCCGCGGAGACGCTGTACATCACGGTGTCGCGCACGGTGCCGTCGCGGCGCACGGCGTGGTGGCGCAGGACGCCGTCCTTCTTCGCGCCGAGGCGCTCGATCGCCTGCTGGCTCGCGAAGTTGTAGTTGTCGGTGCGCCAGCCCACGAGCTGGGCGCGCAGCGTCTCGAACGCGTGCGTCAGCAGCAGCAGCTTCGCGCCGGTGTTGACGTGCGTGCGCTGCGTGCTCTTCGCGTACCAGGTCCAGCCGATCTCGAGCCGGTCGATCGCGGGGACGATGTCGTGGTAGCTCGTCGAGCCGACGATGCGGTTCGCGTTCTCGAGGTCGACGACGACGAAGGGCAGGCGGTGGCCCTGCGCCTGCATCGCGAGCGCGCGCTCGACGTAGCCGCGCGTGTCGTCGGGGTCGGGCACCGAGGTCACGCGGATGTTCCACAACTCGCCGTCGGCGGCCGCGGCCTTCAGCGCGTCGACGTGATCGAGCGAGAGCGGTTCGAGACGGACGCGGCCGTCGGTGAGGGTGACGGGTTGGACGTTCAACATCAGCGGTTGTTCCGCTGCATGAAGATGAGCTTCTCGAAGAGGCTCACGTCCTGCTCGTTCTTCAGCAACGCCCCGATCAGCGGCGGGATCGAGACCTTGTCGTCCTTCGATTGCAGCGCGCTCGCCGGGATGTCCTCGGCGAGCAGCAGCTTGAGCCAGTCCAGCAGCTCGGACGTCGAGGGCTTCTTCTTCAGGCCCGGCAGGTTGCGCACGTCGTAGAAGCTCTTGAGCGCCGCGGCGATCAGCTCCTGCTTGATGCCGGGGAAGTGGACGTCGACGATCTGCTGCATCGTCGAGGCCTCGGGGAACTTGATGTAGTGGAAGAAGCAGCGGCGCAGGAAGGCGTCCGGCAGCTCCTTCTCGTTGTTGCTCGTGATGAAGACGACCGGACGCTGGATCGCGCGGATCGTCTCCTTCGTCTCGTAGACGTGGAACTCCATGCGATCGAGCTCGCGCAGCAGGTCGTTCGGGAACTCGATGTCGGCCTTGTCGATCTCGTCGATCAGCAGCGCGCACGGCGTCTCGCTGGTGAAGGCCTGCCACAGCACGCCCTTGACGATGTAGTTGTGGATGTCCTTCACGCGCGGGTCGCCGAGCTGGCTGTCGCGCAGCCGGCTCACGGCGTCGTATTCGTAGAGGCCTTGCTGCGCCTTCGTCGTGCTCTTGATGTGCCACTCGAGCAGCGGCAGGCCGAGCGCCGACGCGGCCTCCTCGGCCAGCATCGTCTTGCCGGTGCCGGGCTCGCCCTTGACCAGCAGGGGGCGGCGCAGGGTCATCGAGGCGTTGACCGCGAGCATCAGATCGGGTGTCGCGACGTAGTTGCTGGAACCTTCGAACTTCATGGAGTGACCTGGTGATCGGGGCGAACCGGGGGGTGGGTTTTGCCGGACGGGTGGATGCGTCTCAGTATAAAGGGACGTCCCTATAATCATTTGGATGCCCGGTGCGCAGCGCGCTGCCGGCGTCGCAGGATTGCAGCCTTCAAGTCCAACAAAGACGAGACGATGACAAGAACCCTGACCTTGCTTCTCGCCCTAGCCGGCGTTTTCTCCACAGCCCAGGCGCAGGATGCGCAACGCGGCGCGACCAAGGTTCAGATGTGCATCGGCTGCCACGGTATCGTCGGCTACCAGGCCGACTTCCCGCAGGTCTACAAGGTGCCCAAGATCGCGGGCCAGGACGCGAAGTACATCGCCGCGGCGCTGACCGAATACCGCGCCGGCGACCGCCTGTTCCCGACGATGCGCAGCGTCGCCGCGTCGCTCACCGACCAGGACATCGCCGACATCGCCGCCTACTACTCGGCCCTCGGCAAGCCCGACGGCGAGGTGCCGGCCAAGCTGGCCGAGCCGATCCCGGCCGACCTGCAGTCCAAGCTCGCGACCTGCGTCGCCTGCCACGGCGCCAATTTCACGACCCCCACCGACGGCACGATGCCGCGCCTGGCCGGCCAGTACGCCGACTACCTGCAGGCCGCGCTGCGCTCGTACACGGTCGAAGGCAATCCGCACTACGGCCGCAAGAGCGCGGTGATGGGCCCGATGGCCAAGGCGATCGACCCGAAGGACATCGGCCCGATCGCCGACTACCTCGCGAGCCTGCCCGGCGACCTGCGCACGGTGCCGCAGGCCAAGTTCAAGTAGGCGCGGCACACGGCGAGGGCCGGGCCTGCACCGCGCCGGTGCGGGCGCGGCCGGATCCGCACGGGAAACGGAGCGACCGTCCTCGGGCACACTGTCCGACGACGGTTTTTTCGTTGTCCGGCCGCGGTTCGACGCACGAACGCTACAGTTGAGGACGTCTCCGGCCGACAACTCCTTCAATGACCGGCTCGTCGCCGGCTCCGGATTCCCGCCCGTCCATGCTCAAGAAGATTCGCGTCGATCAGGTCCGCCTCGGCATGCACCTCCATTCGCTGGAAGGTGCGTGGATGGACCACCCGTTCTGGAAGACGAAGTTCGTCATCCGCGAGCCGGAGCAGCTGAAGAAGCTGCAGGACAGCGTGATCGTCGAGGTGTGGATCGACCCCGAGAAGGGGCTCGACGTCGCCGACGACACCGCCGCGTTGCCGTCGCCGATCCGCAGCCCCGCGCCGCCGGCCGCGCCCGCCCGTCCGGTGCCGACGATGGCGCCCGCCTCGATGCCCGCGGCGCCGGCCGTGCGGCCCGCGGTGTCGGGCTCGCCGCTGCCGCCGCCCTCCAAGAGCTTCACCGAGGAGATGCGCACGGCGGTGAGCGTCTGCAACAAGGGCAAGGCGCAGGTCGAGAAGATGTTCAACGAGGCGCGGCTCGGCAAGGCGCTCGACGCCGAGTCCTTCCAGCCGCTCGTTCAGGAGATTTCCGACTCCGTCATCCGCAACCCGGGCGCGATCGTGAGCCTGGCGCGCCTGAAGACGCAGGACGACTACTCCTACATGCACTCGGTGGCCGTGTGCGCGCTGATGGTCGCCCTCGGCCGCGAACTGGGCATGGACGAGGCCGAGTGCCGCAGCGCCGGCACCGCGGGGCTGCTGCACGACGTCGGCAAGGCGCTGATGCCGCTCGACATCCTCAACAAGCCCGGCAAGCTCACCGACGACGAATTCACCGTGATGCGCAGCCACCCGGTGCGCGGCCACGAGCTGCTGGCCGAGGCGCGCGGCGCCGACCCGGCGGCGATGGACGTCTGCCTGCACCACCACGAGCGCATGGACGGCACCGGGTATCCGTTCAAGCTGCCGGTCGACCAGCTGACCCGCTTCGCGCGCATGGGCGCGATCTGCGACGTCTACGACGCCATCACCTCCAACCGCCCGTACAAGAGCGGCTGGGATCCGGCCGACTCGATCGGCAAGATGGCGAGCTGGAAGGGCCATTTCGACACGACGATCTTCGCGACCTTCGTCAAGAGCGTCGGCATCTACCCGACCGGCTCGCTGGTGAAGCTGCACTCCGAGCGGCTCGCCGTCGTGATCGAGCAGAACGCCCACGCGCTGACGGCGCCGATCGTGCGCGTGTTCTTCTCGCTCAAGTCCAACATGCCGGTGTCGCTGCAGCGGCTCGACCTGTCCGCCGGTACCAGCGACCGCATCGTCGGCCGCGAGCAGCCCGAGCGCTGGAACTTCACGTTCCTGGACGAGCTCTGGGCCGGCGACGCCGCCAAGCGCTGAGCCGGCTCGCGCCGATTCGGGCCCACGCGGACGCGGGTCGCCGATCCCGGCGATGATGCCCGGCATGCCCGCTTCGCTTCCTGAGCCTCTGCCGATGACGTCTTCGCACGACCCCGCGCCCGCGCGCCTGCCGCTCACCGTGTGCATGATCGTGCGCGACGAAGCCGACAAGCTGGGCGCGGCGCTGGCCTCGGTGCGCGACGTCGCGAGCGAGATCGTCGCCGTCGACACCGGCAGCACCGACGACACGGTGGCCGTCGCGCTGGCGCACGGCGCGCGCGTGCTGCACTTCGCGTGGGTCGACGATTTCGCCCGGGCGCGCAACGTGGCTCTCGAGGCCGCGCGCTGCGACTGGATCCTCAGCCTCGACGCCGACCAGCGCCTGCCGCCCGACTCGGTGCCGGCGCTGGCGCGCGCGGTCGGCCGGCGCGATTGCCCGGCGCAGATCGTGACGATCGAGATCCGCGCATCGGCGGCCGACTCGCCGGCCCACGCATCGACCGACCCGGACGCGCGCTACGCCGCGCTGCGCCTCATGCGGCGCGACCCGCGCATCCGCTACACGGGGCGCGTCCACGAGGACATCGCGGACGCGCTGATGACGCTCGGCGGCGGCCGCTGGCCGGACTCGGGCGTCACGCTCAGCGACATCGGCTACGCGGACGCGGGCGACCGCCAGCGCAAGCGCGACCGCAACCTCGCGCTGCTGCGTCTGAGCCACGCCGAGCATCCGGACGCGCTCTACGTCGCCTACAAGCTCGCCATCACGCTGCCCGACGAGGCGGCCGAGGGTGGCGGAAGCGAACGCCGCGCCGTGCTCGCGAGCGCCTGGCGCGGCCTGCGCCGCCTGCGCGAGCCGGAGGCGGCCAGCCTGCCGTTCCTGCCGCGCCTGGCAGCGCTCGTCGCCGACGACCTCGCGGCGCAGGGGCGCCTGGTGGAGTCCGTCGACCTCCTGCGCGCGCTGCAGCCCGTGCTCGGAGGCACGTTGGACTTCGCACTCGGCGTCGCCTCCGCGCGCGCCGGGCTGGCCGGCGCGGCGCGCGAGATGCTGGGCGACTTCATGGTGTCCGTCGAGCGCTCGCCCGACCTCGTCATCCTCGGCGACGACGCCGCGCATCCCGCGCTGGCCTGTCTCTGGCTCGCGTGGCTCGACCGGCTCGAGGGCGCCGCCGGCAGCGCGGCGACCTGGCTCGAGCGG
>JASLEM010000583.1 GCA_030151165.1 Burkholderiaceae bacterium | reverse complement strand
GCGCTGCTGGTGCAGGTCGAGCAGGCGGCCCGGCGTCGCGACGAGGATGTCGACGCCCTTGTGCAGGCGGTTGATCTGCGGCTGCATGCCGACGCCGCCGAAGATGACCATGCTGGTCAGCGGCACGTGCTTGCCGTAGGTCTGCACGCTTTCCTCGACCTGGGCGGCGAGTTCTCGCGTGGGCGTGAGGATCAGGGCGCGGACGAGCACCTTGCCGGTGGGGCCCTTCTTCGGGCCGGCGGCGAGCAGGCGATGCAGCATCGGCAGCACGAAGCCGGCGGTCTTGCCGGTGCCGGTCTGGGCGCCGGCGAGGAGGTCGCCGCCCTGGAGGACGACGGGAATGGCTTGCAACTGGATCGGGGTCGGGGTCGTGTAGCCGTACTCGTGCACTGCGCGCAGGAGCGGCTCGGCCAGGCCGAGTTCGTCAAAGTTCATGTGGTGTTTTTCAGTCCCGGGTCAGAGCCGGGGAGTCGCGGATCGGCCTGCTGCGCCGCGCGCCTTCTCGCGAAGGATTTGGAATGCGGGCACCAGTCGTGAAGGCAGATTGCTGGGAGAGATTCGTCGAGAATCGACTGCCACTCGCTGGACTGGAGCTTGGAGTAGCAGCCGTCATTGTACGGGCTTGCACCAGATCGATGCCCGGAAAAGCGGGATAACCCGACAGTTCGGGGTTTTCTCGCCCCCACGTTCCTATAATCGCGCCCCAGTTCCCACCCGATATCGCCGCCCCCGTGCGCCGGCGGCACCCATGAATCTCCTCAAGGCCGCCTCGACGGTTTCGTTGCTCACGCTGGTGTCCCGCGTGTCCGGGCTCGTGCGCGAGCAGCTCATCGCCGCCAGCTTCGGCGCGAGCGCGTTCACCGACGCGTACAACGTCGCGTTCCGCATCCCCAACCTGCTGCGCCGGCTGTTCGCCGAGGGCGCGTTCTCGCAGGCCTTCGTGCCGCTGCTCGCCGAGTCGCGCGCGACGCAGGGCGACGAGCCGACGCACAAGCTGATCGACGCCGTCGCCACCGTGCTCGCCTGGGCGCTGCTGGCCACGTGCGTGATCGGCGTCGTGGTCGCGCCGGCGATCGTGTGGGCGATGGCGTCGGGCCTCGCGGCGTTCGACACCGCCGTCGTCATGACCCGCGTGATGTTCCCCTACATCGGCTTCATGTCGATGGTGGCGCTGTCGGCCGGCATCTTGAACACCTGGGGCCGCTTCGCGATTCCCGCGGCGACGCCGATCCTGCTGAACGTGGCGGTGATCGTCGCGGCGCGCGCGCTCACGCCGGCGCTCGAGGCGCACGGGTACCCTGGCGTGTATGCGCTGGCGCTGGGCGTGATGCTGGGCGGCGTGCTGCAGGCCGCGATCCAGATCCCCGCGCTGAAGGCGCTCGGCCTGATGCCGAACTTCCGCGGCTCGTGGGCCGGCATCCAGGCGTCGTGGCGCCACCCGGGCGTGCGCCGCGTGCTCAAGCAGATGTCGCCGGCGCTGCTGGGGGTGTCGGTGGCGCAGGTGTCGCTGCTGATCAACACGCAGCTCGCGTCGCACCTCGCCACGGGCTCGGTGTCGTGGCTCACCTACGCCGACCGGCTGATGGAGTTCCCGACCTCGCTGCTGGGCGTGGCCCTCGGCGTGGTGCTGATCCCGCAGCTGTCGGCGGCGCGCGCGCGCGGCGACAAGGCCGCGTACTCGAGCATGATCGACTGGGGGCTGCGCCTCGTCGTGCTGCAGACGCTGCCCTGCGCCGTCGCGCTGCTGGTGTTCGCCGAGCCGCTCATCGCCGTGCTGTTCCACTACGGCCACTTCAGCGCCGCCGACGTCCTCGCCACCGTGCAACCGTTGCGGGGTTACGGTCTCGGGCTGCTGGGCATCGTCAGCGTGAAGATCCTCGCGCCGGGCTACTTCGCGCAGCTCGACATCAAGACGCCGGTGCGCATCGCCATCGCGGTGCTGGTCTGCACGCAGCTGATGAACCTCGTCTTCGTCGAGTGGCTCGGCTTCGGCGTCGGCGGGCTCGCGCTGTCGATCGGCCTGGGCGCGACGCTCAACGCCACGTGGCTGCTGATCGGCCTGGTGCGCCTGGGCATGTACGAGCCGCACGCCGGCTGGCTGGCGTTCGCCGCGAAGGCGCTGGTCGCGACCGCGGTGCTCGCCGCGGCGCTGGTGTGGGCCGCGCACGGCATCGACTGGCTCGACCGCAGCCACCCGCTGCTGCGCGCGCTGAAGATGGCCGCGGTGCTGGGCGGCGTGGGCGGCCTGTACGTGGCGGTGCTGACGGCGCTCGGCATCAACCTGAAGAGCTTCGCGCGGCGCGCCTGACGTCGGCCGACTCGCCCCAACGGCGGATGCACGGTCTTCGCGCCGGGTCTACACTGGCGCGCATGGCTTCCGTCCCGCGGCCCGCGCCCACGTTTTCCGCCCCGAGCGCGCTCGAGTATTTCAACGCGCTCGTCGCCGACGACGCGCAGTTCCCGCTGCTCGAGGCGGCGATCTCGATCGCGCAGGACGAGACGCCCGACCTCGACGTCGAGGCCGTGCTGTCCGAGGTCGACGGCCTCGCGCTGCGGCTGAAGAGCCGCCTCGCGCCGGACGCGCCGGTGCTGCACCGCGTGCGCAGCCTGAACCGCTATTTCTTCGACGAGCTGGGCTTCGCGGGCAACGTCAACGACTACCACGACCCTGCCAACAGCTACCTGCACGACGTGATCGCACGCCGGCGCGGCATCCCGATCACGCTGGCGCTGCTGTACATCGAGATCGCGGGCCAGGTCGGCCTGCGCGCCGAGGGCGTCTCGTTCCCGGGGCATTTCCTGGTCAAGCTGAAGCTGCCGCAGGGCGAGGTCGTCATCGACCCGTTCACCGGGCAGTCGCTGTCGCGCGGCGACCTCGAGGAGCGCATCGACCTCGTGCGCCAGGCGAGCGCGATGCGCGCGGCGTACGACGTCCCGCTGGGCCTGTTCCTGCAGGCCGCCGGCCCGCGCGACATCATCGGCCGCATGCTGCGCAACCTGCAGCAGATCCACCAGGGCCGCGGCGACATGCCGCGCCTGCTCGCCGTGCTCGACCGCCAGGTGGTGCTCGAGCCCGAGGTCTGGGACAACTACCGCCTGCGAGGCGACATCCTCGACGGCCTCGGCCGCACCGAGGAGGCGGCGTTCGACTGGGGCCTGTACCTCGACCACACGCCCGAGGCGGCCGACGCCGACGCGCTGCAGCGCCGCATCCTCGCGGCGCGCTCGCAGCGGCACTGAGCGCACGGCCGGGCGCTGGCGAACGCGTTCGGGCGTCCGCGCGCGCGTCGAACCGCCGCCCGCCGGCGGCCTCCGCCGTCCCGGCCCCGGGCGCCGAATACAATGCCCGGTTGTTCCGCGCACGGCCCCGGCCGCGGTGCGGGCGCCGCCATCGCCGCCCGCCCGCGGCGACCGCTCCGTCGCGCGGCCGACGTTCATCGCCAGACCACCCGAACACGCCGACATGACCCTGACCAACGCCCAGCAACGCGCACTGACCTGGCTGGCCCTGGCCGTGGGCGCCGCGCTGCTGCTGTGGCTGCTCGGCTCGGCGCTGACGCCGATGATCCTGTCGCTGGTCGTCGCGTACCTGCTGTGGCCGCTGGTGGGCGTGCTGGAGCGCCGCCACGTGCCGCGCGCGCTGGCCGCGACGCTCACGATCCTGCTCGCGATGTTCCTGGTCACCGTGCTCGTGCTGCTGCTGGTGCCGATCATCACGACGCTGCTGCCGCTGCTCAGCAAGCAGTGGCCGGGCATGCTGGACAAGTTCAACAACGTCATCGCGCCGTGGCTCGCGAAGTGGGGCGTCGAGGTCGACACCAACACGGTCAAGGACTGGCTGCTGAAGTCCTTCGACGGCAACATGGAAGGCCTGGGCGCCAAGCTGCTCAGCTCGGCGCGCATCGGCGGCAGCTGGCTCGCCACGATCGTCGGCTTCCTGGTGCTGGTGCCGGTGCTCGCGTTCTACCTGCTGATCGACGCCGAGAAGATCACCGCCGCCGCGTGGAACCTCGTGCCGTTGAAGGCGCGCGCGTCGTGGTCGTCCTTCCTCGGCGAGTGCGACACCATGCTGCGCGGCTATCTCAAGGGCCAGATCTCGGTGATGGGCGCGATGGCGCTGTTCTACCCGCTCGGGCTGATGTTGACGGGCCTCAGCCTCGCGTGGCCGATCGGCGTGTTCACCGGCCTGGCCGTCTTCATCCCGTACCTCGGCTACACCACCGGGCTGGTGCTCGCGCTGATGTCGGCCGCGATCCAGTTCACCGGCTGGCACGGCGTCGCCGAGGTCGCGGCCGTCTACGCGCTCGGCCAGGTGCTCGAGAGCTTCGTGCTCACGCCGCGCCTCGTCGGCGAACGCATCGGCCTCAGCCCGCTCGCGGTGATCCTCGCGTTGCTCGCGTTCGGCGAGGTGTTCGGCTTCGTCGGCGTGCTCGTGGCGCTGCCGGTGAGCGCGGTCGCGGTCGTCGCGCTGCGCCGCGGGATGGCGGCCTACCGCGCCAGCGTCTTCTACCGCACATGAAACAGCTGATCCTCGATCTCGCCTGGGATCCCCTGCCGCCGTTCGCCGGCTTCCTGCCGGGCGAGAACGCGGCCGTCGTCGCGCAGCTGCGCGAGCAGGCCTGGCCCGGCGCGCCGATCTACCTCTGGGGGCCCGCCGGCAGCGGCAAGACGCAGCTGCTGCGCGAGCTGGCGGCGCGCGCGATCACGCAAGGCCTCAAGGCGCAGTGGTTCGACGCCGCGACCCCCGCGCCGTGGACGCTCGCCGACGACACCGCGCTCGTGCTGCTCGATGGCGCCGAGGCCTGGAGCCCGACGCAGCAGCACGCGGCGTTCACGCTGTTCGTCGAGGCGGCGAGCCGCGCGGGCGACGCGCTCGCGCAGGCCGTGCACGCGGAGTCGAGCGGCGCGCGGCTGGGCGTGCAGTTCGCGTCCGCCGGCCGGCTGCCGCCGGTCGACCTTGACGTCCGCGAGGACCTGCGCACGCGCCTCGGCTGGGGCCCGGTGCACGCCGTGCGGCCGCTGGCCGAGGACGAGACGCGCGTCGCGCTGCAGCAGGAGTCGAAGCGCCACGGCGTCGTGCTGGGCGACGAGGTGCTCGACTACCTGCTGACCCGCTTCGCCCGCGACCTGAAGAGCCTGATGCACCTGCTCCATCGCCTCGACGGCTTCGCGCTGGCCGAGAAACGCGCGGTCACCGTGCCGCTGCTCAAACGAATGCTCAACGAAGAGAACGCGTCCGCATGACCGCTCGCAACCTGACCTTGTTCGACCTCGACGGCACGCTGATCGCTGGCGACTCCGACCATTCCTTCGGCGAGTTCATGGTCGCCATCGGCTGGGCCGACGCCGACGCCTGGCGCGTGCGCAACAACGAGTTCTTCCGCACCTACCAGGAAGGCCGGCTGGACGTCCACGCGTACGTCGAGTTCGCGACCTCGGTCTGGCGCACGCGCAGCGCCGAGGAACAGGCGGCGATCCACGAGCGCTTCATGCTCGAGGTCATCGGCCCGATGATCACGCCGCAGGCGATCGACCTCGTGCGCAGGCACCAGGCGCAGGGCGACCTCGTCGCGATCGTCACCGCCACCAACGAGTTCGTCACGCGCCCGATCGCCGACGCGTTCGGCGTGCCGGAGCTGCTCGCGATCGAGCTCGAGCGTGACGCCGCCGGCGCCGTCACCGGGGCGATCAAGGGCGTGCCGACCTACCAGGACGGCAAGGTCGTGCGCGTCGAGGCGTGGCTGGCGGAGCAGGGGCTCGCCTGGGGCGATTTCGAGCGCATCAGCGTTTACAGTGATTCCATCAACGACCTGCCGCTCATGGCGCGGGCCACCGACGCCGTCGCGACGAACCCGTCGCCCGCGCTCGAGGCCGCGGCGAATGAACGTGGCTGGCGTCTCCTGAGGCTTTTCGCATGATCCGCAAATTCATCGATCGACTGTTGGGCAAGTCGCCCGCCGCGCCGGAGGAATCGGGCATGCCCGAGGGCGTCTCGCTGGGCCAGCGCAAGGAGTTCGGCGTCGACCAGCACAAGATCGACCCGAAGCTCCTGATCGAGCCCGCGGTCAACGTGTGCCGCAAGCTGCAGGACGCCGGCTACGAGGCCTACATCGTCGGCGGCGCGGTGCGCGACCTGCTGGTGGGGCTCGAGCCGAAGGACTTCGACGTCGCCACCAACGCCACGCCCGAGCAGGTGAAGGCGCTGTTCCGCCGCGCCTTCATCGTCGGCCGCCGTTTCCGCCTCGTGCACGTGATCTACGGCCGCGGCCGCGAGCACGAGAAGATCGAGGTGTCGACCTTCCGCGCCTACGTCGACAACGCACCCGACGCCGCCGCGCCGGCGATCAAGGGCAACGAGAAGACCGCCAAGGAGGAACTCGCCGGCAAGAGCCACGCGGTCGACGCGAGTGGCCGCGTGCTGCGCGACAACACCTTCGGCCCGCAGATCGAGGACGCCGCGCGCCGCGACATCACGGTCAACGCGATGTACTACGACCCGCAGACGCAGATCGTCGTCGACTACCACGGCGGCATGGCCGACTCGAAGGCCAGGCTGCTGCGCATGATCGGCGACCCGGAGACGCGCTACCGCGAAGACCCGGTGCGCATCATCCGCGTGCTGCGCTTCGCCGCGAAGATGGGCTACAAGATCGAGGC
This sequence comes from Burkholderiaceae bacterium, assembly GCA_030151165.1. Next base: position 1,966 of record JASLEM010000583.1, on the reverse strand, counting down.
GAAGACCGAGGCGCCGATCCGCAAGATGAAGGCGCTGCTCGCCAACGTGCCGTCGTCGCGCATGTTCGACGAGATGATCAAGCTGCTGCAGACCGGCCACGCGCTGGCGAGCATCGAGGTGCTGAAGAAGTACGGCCTCGACCGCAAGGTGTTCCCGATCCTCGACGCGCACTTCGAGGGCATCGCCAACAACCCGGCGCGCGAGGCGTTCGTCAACCGCGCGCTCGCCGACACCGATCGCCGCGTCAACGAAGGCAAGCCCGTCGCGCCCAGCTTCCTGATGGCGTGCATCTTCTGGCACGAGGTTTCGTCGCGCTGGCAGGCGTTCCGCGACGACGGCGAGGCGCCGACGCCCGCGCTGCAGATGGCCATCGACGCGACGTTCGACGCGCGCATCGGCGACATCTCCGGCCGCGGCAAGCTCGCCGGCGACATGCGCGAGATCTGGATGATGCAGCCGCGCTTCGACAAGCGCACCGGCAGCTCGCCCGCCGCGATGGTCGAGCAGTCGCGTTTCCGCGCCGCGTTCGACTTCATGCGCCTGCGTGCCGACGCCGGCGAGATCGACGGCGAACTGGTCACCTGGTGGGAAGACTATTCGCTCGGCGACGAGAACAAGCGCCGCGCGCTGGTCGAGTCCGCGCGCAAGCTGCAGGCCGCCAAGCCGCGCGAGAAGGCGCCGGCGCGCGACCCGCGGCCGCTGAAGGCCGTGGCGCAAGCCGACGGCGCGGTCGCCGTCGCGTCGACGGAAGCGCCCGCGCGCACCGAGCCGCCGCGCCTGAGCCCGGCCAAGCAGAAGACGCTGCAGTTCGCGGCCACCGCGCGCGCCGCGATCGCCGACCACGCGACCGAGACCGACCGCACCGCGCTGCGCGCGATGCTGGACAACGGCGACCTGCCGTTCGGCACCGTCGCCGAGGGGGCGCCGCCGCTCACCGCGACGCAGGAACTGCTGCGCGAATGCGCCGATCTCACGCTCGCCGCGATCGCACCGGGCGCGACCGAGGCCGACGTCGCGGCCGCGCGCTCGCTGCTGGACAAGGTCGAGAAGAAGGCCGGCACCACGCGCCGCCGTCGCGGCGGCGGCAGCCGTCGCAAGGCCGCGTCCGCGTCGCCCGCATTCCGGGACGACGACGATGACGACTCGGGCGACACGTCCGATGGCGGCGACGCCGAGCACGACGCCTGAGGCCGCGGCGGGCGAGGGCGCCACGGTGTCGGCGGCGCGCGCGCCTCTCGCCGAGCCGCCGTCGGGCATGGCCGTCTTCGTCGGTCTCGGCGCCAACCTCGGCGATGCGCGCGCCACGCTGGCCGCGGCGGCCGAGGCCCTGCGCGAGCTCGCGCGGGCCGATGCGGCGACGGGGGCGAGCTCGTTCGCGCTGTCGTCGACGTGGCGCAGCGCGCCGGTCGACGCGAGCGGCCCCGACTTCATGAACGCCGTCGCGCGCTTCGAGACGACGCTCGCGCCGCACGCGCTGCTCGACGCGCTGCAGGCCATCGAGCTGCGCTTCGGCCGCGAGCGTCCGTATCGCAACGCGCCGCGCACGCTCGATCTCGACATCCTGCTGTTCGGCGTGCGGGGCGACGATGGCGGCCTGCGTCAGGCCGATGCGCGTCTCGAGCTGCCGCACCCGCGCGCCGCGCAGCGTGCGTTCGTGCTGGAGCCGCTCGCCGAGCTGTGGCCCGGCGGCGAGATCCCCGGCGCAGGGCGGGTCGCCGACCTGCTGGCGCGCGTGCGGCGGGACGCGGCGCAGCGCATCGAGCGCGTGGCGGGTTGAACCGGGGATCCGGCCGACGAGGCTCGCGCGAATCCGGCGGGGTGCCGCAGCGGCGGAGACACGCACCGACGCCAGAACGACGATCCGAGGGGGTTGCTGACCATGTCCGCCTCTCCGTCCAGGCCCGCGATCCGCCTCGCCGCGCCGGCGAGCGATGCCGGCAACGCGCCCGCGGCGAGGCGGATCGC
>JASLEM010000073.1 GCA_030151165.1 Burkholderiaceae bacterium | reverse complement strand
CATCGATCCCGCCAGGCGAACTCAGGATTCCGGAGTTCGCCTTTGTCGTTTTTGCCGTGTTCGTCATTTGCTGCCTTGCACGCTCAAGAGGCTTTCCATGTTTGATTTCGTCCGGTCGCACAACAAGATCCTGCAGGTCGTCCTCGGCCTGCTGATCGTCCCGTCGTTCGCCATCTTCGGGGTGTCCAGCTACACCAACTCGCACGGCGAGGAGACGGCCACGGTCGCGTCGGTCGACGGACACGACATCTCGCGTGCCGAGTGGGACGCGCAGCAGCGCCAGAACGTCGACCGCATGCGCTCGCAGAACCCGGGCGTCGACGTGAAGCTGCTCGAGTCGGCCGCGGCGCGGCGGCAGTCGCTGGATGGCATCGTGCGCGATCGCGTGATGCAGGCCGCGACCGCGCACGAGAACCTCGCCGTCACGCAGGACCGCGTCGACGCGTTCATCCGCACCTCGCAGGAGTTCGCCGAGTACCGCGCGCTGCAGCCCGCGCAACGCCCGCTGTGGCTCGCCCAGCACGGCCTCACCGACGAGACCGCGCGCGCGACCATCAGCGAGCAGATCTCGCGCACGCAGGCGCTGCGCGGCGTGACCAGCAGCGGCATCGTGCCGGCGACGTCCACCAACGCCGCGGCCGACGCGTTCCTGAACCAGCGCGAGATCCAGTGGCAGCGCTTCGACGTGAAGGGCTACGCCGCCGCCGCGCAGCCGACCGACGCGCAGATCCAGGCCTACTACGCCGACAAGGCGCACGCCGCGATGTTCCTCGCGCCGGAGCAGACGAAGATCGACTACGTCGTGCTCGATGCGAACGCGCTGAAGGGCCAGGCCACCGTCACCGACGCGCAGCTGCACAAGTACTACGACGAGCACGCGAAGGACTTCACCGCCGCCGAGGAACGCCGCGCGAGCCACATCCAGGTGACCGTCGCGCCGGGCGCCTCGCCCGCGGACGTCGCCAAGGCGAAGGCCAAGGCCGACGCGCTGCTGGCCGAGGTGCGCAAGAACCCCGCGAGCTTCGCCGACGTGGCCAAGCGCAGCTCGGAAGACGCCGGCTCCGCGGCGCAGGGCGGCGACCTCGACTTCATGCGCAGCGGCGCCATCCCCGGCGCGGTCAACGATGCGCTCTTCAAGCTGAAGCAGGGCGAGATCAGCGACGTCGTTCGCAGCGAGCAGGGCTTCCACATCATCGAGCTGACGGGCATCCGCGGCGGCACGGCGAAGCCGTTCGACGAGGTGAAGGCGCAGATCGAGGACACGCTGCGCACGCAGGAAGGCCAGAAGCTCTACGCCAGCGACGCCGACAAGTTCACCAACACCGTCTACGAACAGCCGGACAGCCTGCAGCCCGTGATCGACCAGTTCAAGCTCGTGAAGCAGACCGCCGTCGTCCAGCGCAAGCCCGCCGCGGACGCGGTCGGCGTGCTCGCGTCGCAGAAGCTGCTCGACGCCGTCTTCGCCAACGAGACGCTGCACAACAAGCACAACACCGAGGCCGTGCAGGTCGGCACGGGCCAGCTGGTCTCCGCGCGCGTCGTCGAGTACACGCCGGCCCACACGCGCACGCTCGCCGAGGTGCACGACCAGATCGCCGACACGCTGCGCCAGGAACAGGCGACCGCCGCCGCGAAGAAGGACGGCGAGGCGCGTGTCGCCGCCGCCACGAAGGATCCCGCGCTCGCGCTGGGCCTCACGACCGTCGTCGGCCGCCGCACGCAGTCGCCGGACGTGCCGCAGGAAGTCGTGCTGGCCGCGCTGAAGGCCGACATCACGAAGGGCCCGACCGTCACCGGCCTCGCGCTGCCTGATGGCAGCTACGCCGTGGTGCGCGTCGTGAAGACGGTGCCGCGCGCGACCGATGCCGCCGACCCGCAGATCGCGGCGTTCGGCGGGCAGGTGCAGTCGGCGTTCGAGGAGGCCGAAGGCCTCGCGATCTACGAGTCGCTGAAGGCCCGCTACAAGACTAAATACGACGAAGCGCGTATCGCAAAGGCCACCGACAGCGCGGCCTCTGCCCCGAACTGAAATTTCGCGCTATAATCTTTGGTTCCGGTGGTGGCTATAGCTCAGTTGGAAGAGTCCCAGATTGTGATTCTGGTTGTCGTGGGTTCGAGTCCCATTAGCCACCCCACCTGATTCCGGAAAAAGCTCCTGCACCCCAGGAGCTTTTTTTTCGTCCGTCGACGCATGGACGGTCGTCGCCGCTCGGGTTCGGCCCGCCGTTTGCCCAAGGGTCCGATCCCCCACCCGACCCGGACACCCGCATGCCCAGTCGCATCGAAGACTACGCCCTGATCGGCAACCAGGAGACCGTGGCGCTGGTCGCGCGCGACGGCTCGATCGACTGGATGGGCATGCCGCGCTTCGACAGCCCGGCGTGCTTCGCCGCGCTGCTCGGCGCGCCGGAGCACGGGCGCTGGCTCGTGTGCCCCGTGGCCGACGGCGCGCGCGTCACGCGCCGCTACCGCGACGGCTCGACGATCCTCGAGACGCAGTTCGAGACCGCCGACGGCGCCGTCTGCGTCATCGACTTCATGGCCCGCCGCGACGGCGTGTCCGACCTCATGCGCATCGTGCGCGGCGTGCGCGGGCGCGTGGCGATGCGCACGGAGCTGACGGTGCGCTTCGACTACGGCGCGATCGTGCCGTGGGTCTCGCGCCAGGACGATGGCCGGCTGCACTTCACCGCCGGGCCCGACCGGCTGACGCTCGCGACGGGCGTCGAGCTGCGCGGCGAAGGCATGAGCACGGTCGGCGAGTTCGAGGTCGGCGAAGGCGACGAGGCCGCGTTCTCGCTGACGTGGATGCCGTCGTACCGCGACGACCTGCCCGCGCCCGATGTCGCGGCCTCGCTGGTGCAGGTCGAGGCGCAGTGGGGCGAGTGGTCGTCGAAGTTGCCGGAGGGCGACCAGGTGTCGGAGGCCGTGCGCCGCTCGCTCGTGACGCTGAAGGCGCTGGCGCACTGGGAGACCGGCGGCATCATCGCGGCGGCGACGACGTCGCTGCCCGAGAAGATCGGCGGCCCGCGCAACTGGGACTACCGCTTCTGCTGGCTGCGCGACGCCACCTTCACGCTCTACGCGCTGCTGAGCCTGGGCTTCGTCGACGAGGCCGACGCGTGGCGCGCGTGGCTCGTGCGCGCGGTGGCCGGCAATCCGGACGACCTGCAGATCATGTACGGCGTCGCGGGCGAGCGGCGCCTCGACGAGTACGAGGTGCCATGGCTGCCCGGCTACGAGGACTCCGCGCCGGTGCGCATCGGCAATGCCGCGGCGGGGCAGGTGCAGCTGGATGTCTACGGCGAGGTGATCGGCGCGCTGTACCTCGCGCGCCGCGCGGGCCTCGCGTACGACGCGAACAGCTGGGCGCTCGAGTGCGCGCTGGTGCGCCATCTCGAGACGATCTGGGACCAGCCCGACGACGGCATCTGGGAAGTGCGCGGCGGCCGGCGCCACTTCGTGCACTCGAAGGTGATGGCGTGGCTCGCGTTCGACCGCGCGATCTGCTCGGCGACCGAGTTCGGGCTCGAGGCGCCGGTCGAGCGCTGGTCGAAGATCCGCGACGAGATCCATGCCCAGGTCTGCGAGCGCGGCTTCGACGCGGCGCAGAACTCGTTCGTGCAGTCGTACGGCTCGCCGCTGCTGGACGCGAGCCTGCTGATGATGGGCCTCGTGCGCTTCCTGCCGGCGGACGACCCGCGCATCGTCGGCACGATCGCGGCGATCGAGCGCGGCCTCGTGCGCGACGGCCTCGTGATGCGCTACGACACCGGCGCGACCGTCGACGGCCTGCCGCCGGGCGAGGGCGCGTTCCTCGCGTGCACGTTCTGGCTCGTCGACAACTACATCGTGCAGGGCCGCATCGACGAGGCGCGCGCGCTGTTCGACCGCCTGCTTACCTACCGCAACGACGTGGGCCTGCTCGCCGAGGAGTACGACCCCGTCGCCGGGCGCCAGCTCGGCAACTTCCCGCAGGCGTTCTCGCACCTCGCGCTGATCAACACGGCGATGCGTTTCGCACGGCTGGACGGCGCGCCCGACCGCTTCGCGCCGGGCCCGGGCGCGGCGGCGAGCCCGGCGCGGGCGGTGGACGATCCCGCGGATGTCGCGCGCGTGACGGGACGCTGACGCGGCCCGGGCGCGGCCGCGGTGTCCCTTCGGAGACGGCGCGACGCCGCGCGCGGTGATTGAATGGCCGCATGCGCCGGCGCCCGCCGGCCTCGACCCCTTCAAGACGGAGCACCCGGATGCTTGGCGACCACTCGACGAAGACGCGCGACCTGCTGGCGCGCCTGAACGCGTTCTTCGATCAGCACATCTACCCGAACGAGGAGCGCTTCCTGCGCGACGTCGACGCGAACCGCCGCGCGGGCGACGCCTGGCAGCCGCTCAAGCTCGTCGACGAGCTCAAGGAGATCGCGCGCCGCGACGGCCTGTGGAACCTGTTCCTGCCGCACGCCTACGAAGGCCAGGGCGGCATCTCCAACCTCGACTACGCGCCGCTGTGCGAGCTGATGGGCCGCGTGATGTGGTCGGGCGAGGTCTTCAACTGCTCGGCGCCCGACACCGGCAACATGGAGACGCTCGAGCGCTATGGCACCGACGCGCAGAAGGCGCGCTGGCTCAAGCCGCTGCTGGCCGGCGAGATCCGCTCGGCCTTCCTCATGACGGAGCCGGCGGTCGCGTCGTCGGACGCCACCAACATCCAGTGCACGATCCGGCGCGAGGGCGACGAGTACGTCATCAACGGCCGCAAGTGGTTCAGCTCCGGTGCCGGCAACCCGCGCTGCGCGCTCTTCATCGTGATGGGCAAGACCGACGTCGACGCGCCGAAGC
>JASLEM010000042.1 GCA_030151165.1 Burkholderiaceae bacterium | reverse complement strand
CTCGAGGGAGGCGATGTCGATCTCGTTGTCGAAGTGGCCGATGTTGCAGACGATGGACTGCTCCTTCATCGCCGCCATGTGCTCGTACGTGATGACGTTCTTGTTGCCGGTGCAGGTGACGAAGATGTCGCCGTGCGCGGCCGCGTCGTCCATCGTCACGACGCGGTAGCCTTCCATCGAGGCCTGCAGCGCGTTGATCGGGTCGATCTCGGTGACCCAGACCTGCGCCGACAGCGCGCGCAGCGCCTGCGCCGAGCCCTTGCCCACGTCGCCGTAGCCGGCCACGACGGCGACCTTGCCGGCGACCATCACGTCGGTCGCGCGCTTGATGCCGTCGACCAGCGACTCGCGGCAGCCGTACAGGTTGTCGAACTTGCTCTTGGTGACCGAGTCGTTGACGTTGATCGCGCGGAACAGCAGCGAGCCCTTGGCCGACATCTCGTTCAGGCGGTGCACGCCCGTGGTCGTCTCTTCGGTCACGCCGATGATCTCGGCGCTCTTGCGCGTGTACCAGGTCGGGTCGACGGCGATCTTCGCCTTGATCGCGGCGAACAGCTCGCGCTCTTCCTCGCTGGTCGGGTTGCCGACGACCGAGATGTCCTTCTCGGCGCGCTGGCCCAGGTGCATCAGCAGCGTGGCGTCGCCGCCGTCGTCGAGGATCATGTTCGGGCCTTCGCCCGGCGTGCCGGCGGCGCCGAACTCGAAGATGCGGTGCGTGTAGTCCCAGTAGTCCTTGAGCGACTCGCCCTTGTAGGCGAACACGGGCGTGCCTTCGACGACCAGCGCGGCGGCCGCATGGTCCTGCGTCGAGTAGATGTTGCACGACGCCCAGCGCACCTCGGCGCCGAGGGCCTGCAGCGTCTCGATCAGCACGCCGGTCTGGATCGTCATGTGCAGGCTGCCGGCGATGCGGGCGCCCTTGAGCGCGTTGCCGTACTCGGTGCGCATGGCCATCAGCGCTGGCATCTCGCTCTCGGCGATGGCGAGTTCCTTGCGGCCCCAGGCGGCGAGGCTCAGGTCGGCGACCGCGTAGGCGTCGGTCGGAAGGGAGGTCAGGGGTGCGTTCATTGCGGGTTCTCCGGTGAAGACCCGCGCCGCGGCACTCGAAGGCCGGAAGGGACGCGTCGGCATGCACCCTCACCCGGCCCTTCGCGTGCTGCGAAGCGGGTGAGCGCGGTTGCCAAGATGGGGTTCCGAGCCTGGGGTCTCGCAGCCGTCGGGGACGGCCGGGCCTCGCAACGCTCCTCGGAATCGAAGCGAATTATATCGGCCGAAACGGCCGCGGTTCCAGCACTTTGTCGCTCGGCCGGTGCCGTCGAGCGAACGGGCCCCGGCCGGGCCTACTGCGGCGTGTCCGTCGGCACCTGCCGCAGCGCGCCGACCATCGGCGGCAGGCGCGACAGCTGGTTGACGATGTCGACGATGCCGGTGCAGCCCGTCTTGGCCTTGAGCCGCTTGACGTGGCTGCGCACGGTCTCCTCGCCGATCTCGAGCCGCACGGCGATCTCCTTCACGCGCAGGCCTTCGCAGAGGCCGGACAGCACCTCCTGCTCGCGCCGCGTGAGCCCGAGCTCGCGCGCATAGGCGTCGACGGACAGCGTCTCGGCGATCTGCCGGCGCGGCAGCGCGATCAGCACCGCGTGGCCGGGGTGGTTCGCCGACAGCGCCGCCGGCAGCGGCACGATGGACAGGTCGCACGACCGGCCCTCGGCCAGCATGTCGTCCGTCCTGAAGCTGAGCATCTTGCGGCGGCCGCCGTCGCGCGCGGCGGCGAGCGCATCGTCCAGCAGGCGTTGATCGGCGCCCGACCGGCCGGCCAGCCGGCGCCCCACGAGCTGCAGCGACTTCGTCTCGGCCAGCTCCGTGCGCGCCGCGTGGTTGGCGTGGACGACGTGGCCGTCCGCGGCGATCAGCACCAGGCCGTAGTCGACCTCGTCGAGCACGCTCGCGAGCAGCTGGGCGAGGCCCGCGCCGGGGCCGTTGCGGCGCTCCGGGCCGCGGTAGGCGAGTTCGGCCTCGAGCACGTCGAGCCCGATGCGCGCCTGCGCGAGATCGGAGTGCACGCCGATGTCCGCGTGCCCGGCCGCGCCGGTGCGGGTCGCGGCCTCCGGCGTGCCGCTGCCGGCCGACGCGGTCTCGCGTGCCCCGGCCCGCTTCGCGGGGCGGCTGGTTCTGCTGCCTTCCATGGAACCCTCGAACAATGTCTATGGTGTCCGGATCGCCCTCTGGGGGGCTTCCGGTCGCCGCGATCCGGGCCCCGGCGGGGCGGTGGACTGCGACTCGTCGCTGGCGTTACCGACGCTTGCATTTATCGTTGTTTTGGTGCGCCTTGACCATGCGGCGGCGACATCAAAGCCGCAGAGTAGCCAAGTCCTGCACTACTTTCGGGGCTTCCCGGTCGCCTCGCACAGCGCCGCGACAGGCCGCCGACAGCCATTGTTGCTCGACAGTGGCACCGGCCGCCGCCGGGCGACCCCAGGCTAGCGCCGCGCCCGCTTCAGCCGGACGGCCGCACCCTCGTCCAGGCCGAGGAACGCGGCCATGCGCGCGAGGTCGCCGTCGACGGCCGCGTGCAGCGCCGCGTCGCGCGCGAGCGCCTTGTCGGCGTAGCCGAGGTGCACCTCCAGCCGCGCCTTGTCGACCAGCGTCGCGTTGCCCCAGCCGACCACCTGGTCGCCATGCAGCAGCGGCAGCGCGTAGTGGCCCATCGTGCGTTTCGCGGCCGGCGTGTAGGCCTCGAACTTGTAGACCCAGCCCCACAGCAGCTCGAAGCGGCGCCGGTCCCAGACGATCGGGTCGAACGGCGCGAGCAGCGCGGCGCGATCGGGGTCGACGCGCCACTTGCCCGCCGCCGGATCCTCGCCGGGCGTCCACAGCCAGGTCACGCCGTCGATCTTCGCCTGCGGCAGCGCCTTGCGCAGCTCGGCGAGCAGCGCGCGCGTCTCGCCCTTCAGGTGCGGCGCGCCGTAGCCGAGCAGCGAGGCCAGGTAGCCCAGCGACGCCGACGGCAGCGGCGCGTACTTGTCGACGATGCGCATCAGCAGCTCCCGGGCGCGGGCGTGGCGCGCGCCGGGGCTGTCGTCGGCGGGCGGGTGGTCGACGGCCTCGTAGACGCGCGTCCCGTTCTCGCGGCGCGCCACGCGCAGCAGGCCGCGGTAGTGCATGCCGTCCAGCAGCGAGGTCGTCGCGTTGATCGTCGCGGTCGCGCCCCAGCTCTCGACGCGGCCGTGGTCGAAGACTTCCTGCACGTCGCGCGGGTGCGTCGCGCCGCGGGCGCGCACGAAGGCGAGCACCTCGGCGGCGCGCTGCGCGGTGGTGGCGTCCCAGGTGCGCTTCGCGACGCGCGGGTGCAGCAGCGGCAGCAGGCTGCGTGGCACGAAGCCGTAGTTGACGAGGCAATCCTCCTCGACGTCCAGGCGCGGATAGCGGCGCTCGAGATCGCCCGCGCGGTAGCCCTTCACGCGCAGCCGCAGCGTCAGGTCCTGCGCCCGCGCGGGCGCGCGGATCGGGTCGGCCTGCACGAAGCCGAGGCGCTCGATCGCCTTGTCCAGCGTCGTCGGCGTGAACAGCGACCGCGCGACGGCGTAGCGGCGCAAGGTGTCGAGGGTGACGGCTTTCGGGCGGCTCATGGCGGGCCATTCTGCCGCGCGCGGCCGGGGCCTGCAGGCGCGGCGCGCCCGGGCGCGCAGGCCATCGCGCCCACGGATCGCCCCGATACAATCGCCCGCCATGCCCCAGCCCGACGCCTCCGTGCGGAATCCCCCCTCGCACGCGCCGTCCGGCGCGCCGCCGCGGCTCGCGCGCTGGCCGCTCGTTGCCGGCCTCGCCTTCATCGTCGCCGGCCTGCTGCTGTGGCACGACCCGGCGCTCAACGCGGCCGTCTTCGCGCCCGTCAACGCCCTCGGCCCCGGCGCGCCCACCTTCTGGTCGTGCCTGACCGTCGCGGGCCTCGGGCTCTCGGGCTGGATCCTGATGGCGTCGTTCGCGCAGCGGCGGCCCGAGCGCGTCGCGCGGCTGCTGTGGATCCTCGTGGTCGGCGGCGCGGTCGTCATCAACCAGGTCAAGCACCACTTCGCGTCCCCGCGTCCGCTGGCGGTGCTCGGCGACGGCCACCTCGCCGTGATCGGCGAGGCCTTGCGGACGCACTCGATGCCGTCGGGCCACAGCGCGATGGCGTTCGCGATGATGACGCTGATGTTCGCCGAGCTGCGCGAACACGCCCGCGGCCCGGCGTGGCAGGCGTTCGCGATGCGCGCCGGCTGGGTCGTGCTGGCGTTCGGGGTCGCGCTGTCGCGGCTGGCCGTCGGCGCGCACTGGCCGGGCGACGCGTTCTTCGGCGCCGGGCTGGGCATGCTGTTCGCGGGCTTCGCGCCGCGCGCGTGGCCGGTCGGCGCGATCGCGCGCTTCCTCGCGCGCCCGGCCGGGCAGCGGCTGATGGCGGCGGGGATGGCGGTGTCGGCCGCGTGCATCGCGATGACGCCCGCCGTGTTCGCGGCCGCCGGCCTGGCCGGCACGAAGATCGAGCAGCGGATGTCGTCCGGCTACCCGCTCGCCGAGCCGTTCCAGTGGGCGCTCGCGCTGTTCGCGCTCGCCGGCGCCGTGCGCTGGTGGCGCGCCGCGGGCGCTGCCCGCGCCGATGTCGACACCGCCGTCGCCCCATGAATCCGATGCCGGCCCGCGCGCGCCTGCGCCCGTCGCCCCGCCTCACGCCCGCGCGCGGGAGGCCCGCGTGACGCGCACGCGCTGGATCGCCGCCGCCAGCATCGGCGCGGGCGTGCTGCTGCTGGCCGTGCTGGTCGCGTTCACGCCGTGGCGGCTGCTGGCCGATCGCGTGTCCGTGGTGCCCTGGCAGGGCTGGGTCGGCGCGACGCTGGGCATGAGCGCGACCTACGCGCTGCGCGCCGGACGCCTGCGCGCCGAGTGGTTGTGGAAGCTGCGCACGCTGGGCCTGGGCTACCGCGAATGCCTGCAGATCACGTTGCTGCACAACGCCGCGATCAACCTGCTGCCGATGCGCTCGGGCGAGGCGAGCTACTCGTTCCTGCTGCACCGGCGCTGGGGCGTCGGCCTGGGCGACGCCACGGCCAGCCTGCTGTGGCTGCGGCTGCAGGACATGATGGTGCTGGGCGTGCTGGGCATCGCGATCCTCGTCCCGGCGCCGCTCGCGTGGCGCGTCGGCTTCGCGGTGGCCGCCATCGTGCTCGCGGCGACGGCGTTGCCCGCGCTGGTGCGGCGCGTGCACGTGCACGCGCGCTGGTCGCGCGCCCGCCGCCACGCGGACCCGAAGGCGGCGCGCACGCGCAAGGCCTGGCATCTCGTCGCGAAGGTCGCCGGCGCGTTCCGGGCGGCGCGCGGCGGCGCGGCGGCGTGGGGCTTCGCGATCGCCAACTGGGTGCTGAAACTGGGCATCGTCGGCCTGCTGCTGTCCACGCTCGCGGCGCTGCCGCCCGGCGCGGGCTTCTGCGGCGCGCTCGGCGGCGAGCTCGCCGGCGTGATCCCGCTGCAGGCGCCCGCA
>JASLEM010000560.1 GCA_030151165.1 Burkholderiaceae bacterium | reverse complement strand
GCCGCCGCCGAGCTCGGGCGGCGTGCACATCATCCAGATCCTCAACATGCTGCAGAACTACCCGCTGCGCGAATGGGGCCACAACAGCGCGAAGACGATCCACGTGATGGCCGAGGCCGAGGCGCTGGCCTACGCCGACCGTTCGGAATATCTCGGCGACCCGGACTTCGTGAAGGTGCCCGTCAAGGGCCTGACGTCGCCCGACTACGCGAAGGAACTCGTCAAGAAGATCGACCTCGCGCACGCGACGCCGTCGTCGCAGATCAAGCCGGGCCGCCCGCAGCCGTACGAGAGCGACCAGACGACGCAGTTCACCGTGGCGGACGCCGCCGGCGACGTCGTCACCGTCACCTACACGCTCAATACGAACTTCGGCTCGGGCATCGTCGCGGGCGGCACGGGCATCGTGCTGAACAACGAGATGGACGACTTCTCCGCCAAGCCCGGCGTGCCCAACGCCTACGGCCTGGTGGGCGGCGATGCCAACGCCGTGCAGGCGATGAAGCGGCCGCTGAGTTCGATGTCGCCGACGATCGTGCTCAAGGACGGCAAGGCCTGGATCGCGACCGGCAGCCCGGGCGGCGCGCGCATCATCACGACGACGCTGCAGGTGCTCGTCAACATGATCGACTTCGACATGAACCCCGCCGAAGCCGGCTCCGCGCCGCGCTTCCACGACCAGTGGCTGCCCGACGAGCTGCGCATCGAACGCGGCTTCAGCCCCGACACCATCGCACTGCTGACCGGCATGGGCCACAAGGTCGTCGAGCGCCAGGCGATGGGCGACACGCAGACCATCGAGATCACGCCGTCGGGGCTGTACGGCTACTCCGACCAGCGCGACCCGGCGGGCGCGGCGCGCGGGTTCTGACGCTCACGCGCCGGGGATGCTGAACGCGATGGTCGTGAGCCCGGCCTCGCTCGTCGCGAGCGTCGCGCCGCCGTGCATCGACGCGACGGCCTTGACGATTGCAAGCCCGAGGCCGTGGCCATGGAGCTCGCCGGCGTCGTGGCGTGACGAGTCGACGCGGTAGAAGCGGTCGAACAGGCGCGGCAGGTGCGTGCCCTCGATCGTCGCGCCGGGGTTCGACACGGCGATCCAGATCGCGCCGACCTGGCGCGTGATCGTCACGGCGAGCTTCGCGCCGGGCACCGAATGCTCGATCGCGTTCTGCAGCAGGTTGGTGAGCGCGCGGCGGAACAGCGCGACGTTCATCGTCGCCTGCGCGCGCAGCTCGCCCTCGATCACGACGGTGGTGCCGGTCTCGTCGAGCAGCGGCTCGAAGAACTCGATCGTCACCTCGACCTCGTGCGCGACGTCGGCCGCGGTCAGCCCGGTCGCGGCCTCGCCCTGGTCGGCGCGCGCGAGGAACAGCATGTCGTTGACGATCGAGCGCAGCCGCTCGAGCTCCTCGAGGTTGGACTGCAGCACTTCCTTGAAGTCGGGCGCGCTGCGCTCGCGCGACAGCGCGACCTGCGTGCCGCCGATCAGGTTGGCCAGTGGCGTGCGCAGCTCGTGCGCGACGTCGGCGTTGAAGGCCTCGAGCTGCTGGTAGGCCTCCTCGAGACGGCCGAGCGCGCCGTTGAAGGCGTCGGCGAGATGGCGCAGCTCCACCGGCAGGTGCTGCGCGGGCAGGCGCTGCGAGCGTGTCTTCGCGCGCAGGTCGCGCGCCGCGCGGGAGAGCTCCTGCAAAGGCCGCAGCCCGATGCGCGCGACCCACCAGCCGAGGCCCGCCACCAGCGCACCGGCGCCGAACGACAGCAGCGTCAGCGCGAACAGGAAGCGCCGCATCGTGCGCTCGAACGGCGCGTTGTCGATGCCGATGATCAGCTTGATGGCCGGGCGCTCGCCGAGCGGCGCGATGCGCGCGGACAGCGTGCGGTACGTGCGGCCGCTCACCGGCAGCACCAGCGTGCCGTGGCCGTCGATCGACGGGCTCGCGCGCTCCATCTCGTCCAGGCCCTTGCCGTACTGGAACCGCGCGTCGTCGCTCAGCACCCAGAAGCGCACGCTGCCGTCGGCGGGCGTGAGCGTGTCCATCTTGATCTGCAGCCGCCCCCAGTGGTCGATGTCGCCGAAGCGCTCGATCGGGTAGCGCGTGTTCTGCATGTAGGTGTTGAGCTCGTCGTCCTCGTGGCGCGTGAGCTCGCGCTGCAGCACGCCGTAGAGCGCCATGCCGATCAACGCGAAGGTGGCGAGCGTCGCGAGCGCGAACATCGCCACGAGGCGCGCGGTGATGGAGCTCCTCACGGCGCGGCGTCCTCGTCGACGCCCGCGCCGGACGCGGGCTCGTCGCGCGGCTCGAGCACGTAGCCCATGCCGCGGATCGTGTGCAGCAGCTTGGGCGTGAACGGCGCGTCGACCTTCGCACGCAACCGCTTGATCGCGACCTCGACGACGTTGGTGTTCGAGTCGAAGTTCATGTCCCACACGAGCTCGGCGATCGCCGTCTTCGACAGGATCTCGCCCTGCCGGCGCGCGAGCACGGCGAGCAGCGCGAACTCCTTGGCGCTGAGGTCGATACGCTCGGTGCCGCGCCACGCCTTGCGCGCGATCAGGTCGATCTGCAGGTTGGCGATCTTGAGCTGCGTCGGCTCCTGGCTGCGGCCACGGCGCTGCAGCGCCTGCAGGCGCGCGAGCAGCTCGAGGAACGAGAACGGCTTGACGAGGTAGTCGTCGGCGCCGTCGTGCAGGCCGCGCACGCGATCCTCGATCGAGTCGCGCGCCGTCAGCATGATCACCGGCGTCTGCTTGACCGCGCGCAGCGCGCGCAGCAGCGTGAAGCCGTCGAGGCCGGGCAGCATCGCGTCGAGCACGATCACGTCGTAGTCGTGCACCAGCGCGAGGTGCTGGCCGTCGATCCCGTTGTGGGCGACGTCGACCGCGCAACCCTGCTCGGACAGGCCCTTCTGCAGGTAGTCGGCGGTCTTGAGCTCGTCTTCGACGATCAGCAGCTTCATGTCGGGGTTCGCGCGTCGGGTCGGGTCAATGCGATTCGGGCGTGGCCGGCTTCACGACCGGCAGGCTGCGGTCGGAGTCGGTGCCGTCGGCGTTGAACGAGTCCTTCGCCGCCTTCGCGGCCTTGCGCTCCTGGCGCGCCTTCTTGCGGCTCTCGAACCAGTAGTGTCCGCGATCGAGGTACAGGTAGACGATCGGCGTCGTGAACAGCGTCAGCGCCTGCGACAGCACCAGCCCGCCGACCATCGCGAAGCCCAGCGGCCGGCGCAGCTCGGAGCCGGCGCCGTGGCCCAGCATCAGCGGCAGGCCCGAGAGCAGCGCGCACATCGTCGTCATCATGATCGGGCGGAAGCGCAGCAGGCAGGCGCGGTAGATCGCCTCCTCCGGCTTCATGCCCTGCTCGCGCTCCGCGGTGAGCGCGAA
>JASLEM010000507.1 GCA_030151165.1 Burkholderiaceae bacterium | reverse complement strand
GTAAGCGATTAAAATCGGCGTTTCCCCCCGAATGCCGGTCTGGTGTGCCCACTCGCCCACGAACGGTCACAGAAAGCCTGAAAGCGCCATGAGCCTCAAATGCGGCATCGTCGGCTTGCCCAACGTCGGCAAGTCCACCCTGTTCAACGCCCACACCAAGGCCGGCATCGCCGCCGAGAACTACCCGTTCTGCACGATCGAGCCGAACGTCGGCATCGTCGAGCTGCCGGACGCGCGCCTCCAGGTCCTGTCCGACATCGTCCACGCGCAGAAGATCGTCCCGGCGATCGTCGAGTTCGTCGACATCGCGGGCCTCGTCGCCGGCGCGTCCAAGGGCGAAGGACTGGGCAACCAGTTCCTGTCGCACATCCGCGAGACCGACGCGATCGTCAACGTCGTGCGCTGCTTCGAGGACGACAACGTCATCCACGTCAACGGCAAGGTCGACCCGATCTCCGACATCGAGGTCATCCAGACCGAGCTGTGCCTGGCCGACCTGGCGAGCGTCGAGAAGCAGATCCACCGCACCAACAAGCTGGGGCGCGCGGGCGACAAGGAAGCCGTCAAGCTGAGCGCCATCCTCGAGCGCTGCCGCGCCGCGCTCGACCAGGCGCAGCCGGTGCGCAGCCTGGACTTCACGAAGGACGAGCAGGTCATCGTCAAGTCGCTGTTCCTGATCACCGCCAAGCCCGCGATGTTCGTGGGCAACGTGTCCGACAACGGCTTCGAGAACAACCCGTACCTCGACCGCCTGCGCGAATTCGCCGAGAAGCAGAAGGCGCCCGTGGTCGCGATCTGCGCGAAGACCGAGGCCGAGCTGGCCGACATGGACGCCGCCGACGCCGAGATGTTCCTCGCCGAGATGGGCCAGACCGAACCCGGCCTGAACCGCCTGATCCGCGCCGCGTTCACGCTGCTGGGCCTGCAGACCTACTTCACCGCCGGCGTGAAGGAAGTGCGCGCCTGGACGGTGGCCATCGGCGCGACCGCGCCCCAGGCCGCGGGCGTGATCCACACCGACTTCGAGAAGGGCTTCATCCGCGCCCAGACGATCGCCTACGCCGACTACGTCGCCAACAACGGCGAACAGGGCGCCAAGGACGCGGGCAAGATGCGCGCGGAAGGCAAGGAATATGTCGTCAAGGATGGCGATGTGCTGAATTTCCTGTTCAGCAGCTGAAGCGACGCGGGGTTCGGTTCCGCCCCCGTCACCGGCAAGCGGCAACCGCGTCCGGGCATGGTCGCGCGCAACGCTGAGGCGCGAAACGCGGGTCAGGTACCATTCAACCAACACGCGCCAGCGTCATCCGCGAATCTGCGTGCACGAACGGTGCCGACCACGCATCAGCCCCGGAACATCGTTCAAATGTCTTTCGCCGGCTAAAAAATGTCCCGTCGCCCGAGCGCAAACCCTTTCGATTCGAACAGCCGCGACTCCAGTTGTCGAGGTGGCCTGTTTTTGCGCGGGCAGCTCGCCGTGAGGAATGCAACGCGATTTTCAGCGGCTAGCCATGACATCCCGATGACAGTGCGCGGTGCGGCCTCCTCGCATGACGAGTGCGGGAACGGCGCTTGAAGACGCTCTACATCAACGGCAAGTTCAGTGCACAGAGCGTCACCGGCGTTCAGCGCGCCGCGCGGGAACTCGTGCTGGCCCTCGATCGCCTGCTTGCCGCTGAAGGCGAAGCGCACGGGATCCGCTGGATACTGCTGTGCCCGGCCGACGGTGTTCCGCCACCGCTCGATCACATCAGGGTACGCATCGTGGGCAAGGCGACTCGCAGCCTCCAGTGGTGGGAGCAGGTGCAGTTGCCCTGGGCGGCGCGCGACGGCGTGCTGCTGAACCTCTCGGGATCAGCCCCCTGGCTGGCGGCGGGAAAATCGATCTCGCTGTTGCACGACGCCGCGGTGTTCGATCACCCCGACACCTACACGCTGATGTTTAAGCTCTGGTACCGGATGCTCTTCCGGCACCTGGCCAGAAGGGCGCTCGCGCTGCTCACGATCTCGACGTTCGCGCGGGACCGGCTCTGCGCGGCGCTCGGCGTGCGGCCGGAGCGCTTCAGGATCGTGCAGCACGGTGCGGATCACTTCGATCGCGTCGTCGCGGACGACACGATCCTTGGCGCCTACGGCCTGCAGCGCGACCGCTTCCTGCTGGTCGTCGGCACCGCCAAGCAGACCAAGAACGTGGCGGCGGTCCTCGCGGCCTGGCGCCAGCTCAAGCCCGAAGCCGGGCACACGCTCGTGTGGGTCGGCGGCACGAATCGCCTGGTCTTTTCCGAGGCCGAACCGGACGTCGAGGACATCGAGGCGGACGTCGCGCGAGGCATTTTCCGCGTCGGCTTCGTCAGCGACAGCCGGCTCAAGTCGCTGTACGAGAACTCGGCGGGCCTGATGCTGCCGTCCGTCTACGAGGGTTTCGGGTTGCCTGCCGTGGAAGCCATGGCCTGCGGCTGCCCGGTCGCCGCGGCGTCGGCGGCGTCGCTGCCCGAGGTGTGCGGCAACGCGGCCTATTTCTTCGACCCGGCCAGGCTCGACGACATCGGCAAGGTCATGGACAGCCTGCTCAACGACCAGAGCGTGCGCACCCGCCTGCGGGCGCGCGGGCGCGAGCGCGCGTCGGAGTTCACCTGGAACAACGCGGCGCTCGGGTTGATGTCGCAGTTCAACGATGCGAACGTGTTCGCAGGCACGGCGCGAGGAGATCGCGCGCTGCAGCAAGTACCATCACGCTGAAGCCGCCGGCTGAACAGAAACAATGAAAGCGCCCCCGTTGAAGATGCGTCGTATCAATTGGATTTTCCTGGCCACGCTGGTCGTACCGACCCTGGCGGCCATCGTCTACTACGGGCTGCTGGCGTCGGACGTGTACGTGTCCGAATCGCACTTCGTCGTGCGCAGTCCGCAGCGTTCCACGCCCACGGGCATCGGGGCGCTGCTCCAGGGATCCGGCTTCTCGCGGTCGCAGGACGACACGTATTCCGTCAACGATTTCGTGCGTTCGCGGGACGCCCTGCGCGAGCTCGAAAAATCCCTGCACCTGCGCAGCGCCTGGTCGAACCCGGCCATCGACCGGTTCAACCGCTTCCACGGCATCGACTGGGACGACAGCTTCGAAGCGCTTTTCCGCTACTACCAGAACCGCGTCAGCGTCGACTACGACAGCGTGTCCGCCATCTCCACGCTCACGGTGCGCGCCTACACCGCGGCCGATGCCCACGCCATCAACGACAGGCTCCTCCGGATGGGCGAGCAACTGGTCAATGACATCAACGAACGAAGCAGGAAAGACCTGATCGCGGCGGCTCAACACGAAGTCGAGCTGGCCCAGGAGAAGTCTGCAGCAGCGGAGCTGGCGCTGTCGGCTTATCGGGCGAATCGCTCGGTATTCGATCCGACCGCGCAGTCCAAGCTCCAGCTCGAAGGCGTCGCCAAAATCCAGGAAGACCTGCTCGAGACGGAATCGCTGCTCGCGCAGATCCGTCAGGTTGCCCCCGGCAATCCGCAGATCCCGGCACTCGTGCGCAAGGTCGAGGGGCTGCGCAGCAGCATCGCGGAGGAAAACGGCAAGGTGACGGGCAGCGGCGCATCGCTCGCGACGAAGCTTCCGATCTACGACAGGTTGGCGCTCGACAAGACCTTCGCCGACAAGCAGCTCGGTGCGGCGCTCGCATCGCTTGAGCAGGCCAGGAGCGACGCCGAGCACCAGCAGCTCTACCTCGAACGCGTCGTCGAGCCGAATCTGCCGGACATGGCCACCGAACCGCATCGCGTACGCTCCATTCTCATGATCTTCGTGCTCGGGCTGATTTGCTGGGGGGTATTGAGTCTTGTGGTGGCGAGCGTCCGAGAACATGCGGACTGACATCTCCGCGACGATGACCCGCCCCACCTTCCTTCAGTCGTTCGCGGTCCAGCGGCGCGTGATCGGCGCCTTGCTGATGCGCGAGGTGATCACTCGTTTCGGACGCCACAACCTGGGCGTCCTCTGGCTGTTCTGCGAACCGATGCTCTTCACGATCGGCGTGGCGTCGCTGTGGACCGCCGCGGGGCTTCACCAGGGTTCGCCGATTCCCATCTTCGCGTTCGCCGTGACCGGCTATTCGTCCGTGCTGATGTGGCGCAACGCCGTGAACCGCAGCAACTTCGCGATCCAGCAGAACCTGAACCTGCTGTACCACCGGAACGTCCAGGTCATCGACGTGCTGATCACGCGCATCGCGATCGAAGTCGTCGGGGCCACGGCGTCGTTCATCGTGCTCTCGGTCGTGCTCATCTCGCTCGACGCCATGTCGCCGCCGGTAGACCTGTTCGAAGTGCTGGCCGGCTGGCTGATGCTGGCTTGGTTCGGCTCGTCGCTGGCGTTGACGATCGGCGCAATGTCGGCCTACAGCGCGCTGGTCGACCGGCTCTGGCATCCAGCGTCGTATCTCTTGTTCCCCTTGTCCGGCGCAGCGTTCATGGTGGACTGGCTGTCGCCGGGATTCCAGAAGGTCGTGATGCTGCTGCCCATGGTGCACGGCGTGGAGATGCTGCGCGAAGGCTACTTCGGCAACGTCGTCCACACCCACTACGACCTCGGGTACATGGCGACCTGCTGCCTCACGCTGACGCTGGTGGGGCTGTTCCTCACCCGTGACGCGGCAGGCAAGGTGGAGGCCGAATGATCCGAATCCACGATCTGAGCAAGACCTACGGAACCCGCTTCGGCCAGCGCAAGGTACTCGACGGCGTCAACCTCGAATTGCACAAAGGACGCAACGTCGGCATCCTCGGCCGCAACGGCGCCGGCAAGTCGACGTTGATCCGCATCCTGAGCGGCGCGGAACGCCCCACCTCCGGCTGGATCGAGCGGGGCATGAGCGTCTCGTGGCCGCTCGCGTTCGGGGGCGCGTTCCAGTCCCACCTGACGGGGCTGGACAACCTCAAGTTCGTCTGCAGGGTCTACGGCGTCGACTATGTACCGCTGATCCCCTTCGTCGAGGATTTCACCGAACTGGGCATCTATTTCCGCGAGCCGGTCATGCATTACTCGCAGGGCATGCTGACGCGGCTGGCGTTCGCGCTCTCGATGGCGATCGAGTTCGACTGCTTCCTCATCGACGAGGCCATGGTGGTCGGCGACAAGCGATTCCACGATCGCTGCCATGAAGAGCTGTTCCAGAAGCGCAAGGACCGCGCCTTCGTCCTCGTGACGCACGACGCCAACGTCATCAAGCTCTACTGCGAGCGGGCCTGCGTCCTGCACGAGGGCCGATTGCTGGAGTTCGAGAGCGTCGACGCCGCCTACGAGTTCTACGAGACGCACACCACCCGAGCCCCCGTCGAAGCGTGAAGACATTGATGCCCATGAAAATACTACTGGAACTCCGCGCCGCACTCGATGGCCACGCGGGCATCCCCCAGGAAACGCGGCTGCTGTTTCGCGGGCTGTCGTTGCTGCCCGGCGTCGAGGTCGACGGCCTGCTCCAGAGCAGCAATCGCCTGCTGGCAAAGGGCCTGCCGGCCGCCGAGGATCGCATGGGCGCGTCGTGGACGGAGGATCGTCGCGTCGATCGCCTGTCTCGCGTCGTCATCTCGCTCGAGGGGGGCGGCTCGATCGTTCCGCTGCAAGGCGTGCGGCGCCTGCTGGGCCAGGCCCTGGCCGTCACGAAGATGATGGCGCTCACGATCGCCGGGCGGTCGCAGACGCTCACCCGCTTCGAACCGTCGCGCTTCAATGACTTCGTGTGGCGCGCGCTGTTCGCGCGTACGCTGGCGCTCGAGGATTTCGACGTCGTGACCACGGCGCGCTATCGGATCGCGCGCGTCCCCTGGTCGGCAGTGCACTTCAGCGCACTGGTGATGCGAAAGCTCGGCGGTGCCTTGTACCCGCGCCTGGACACGCGAGGTTTCGACCTGATGATCGCGGAGACGCCCTATCCCGGGCGAGTCGCCGCCGGCACGCGGCTGGTGGTGCGGTACCACGACGCCATCCCGCTGCTGATGCCGCACACGATCTCCGACCGCGCGCACCACCAGGCGACGCACTACCACGCCCTTCGCCGCAACGTGCGCGACGGCGCTTGGTTCGCGTGCGTGTCGGAAGCGACGCGGCACGACCTGGTCGCCGTCTTCCCGGAAGTCGCCGACCGCGCGGTCACGATCCCGAACATGGTGTCGCACCGCTATTTCCTGGAAGGCTCCGCAGCGGACCGCGTCCCCGACATCCTCCAGACGCGGGCGAACGCGCGCGTCCACGCGCTCGCGCAGGCGCCCCGGCGCATCGACGCCGCGCACGGCGAAGGCATCCCCTACCTGCTCTGCGTCTCGACGATCGAGCCTCGCAAGAACCATCTCACGCTGCTCGCGGCCTGGGAGCAATTGCGCGCCCACGACCATCCCGACCTGCGGCTCGTGCTCGTCGGAATGCTCGGCTGGCACAGCAAGCCGATCATCAAGAAACTGCTACCATGGATCGGCCTCGGGCAGATCCACCTGCTCGACGACGTCCCCGCGTCCGATCTGCGCCTGCTCTATCGCCATGCCCGCGTGACCGTCTGTCCGAGCTACGGGGAGGGGTTCGGTTTCTCGGGCGTGGAAGCCATGCGCTCCGGCGGCATCGTCGCCGCGTCGGACCTGCCCGTGCATCGCGAGATCTACGCCGATGCCGCGGCGTACTTCAATCCGTATTCCACGGACGACATGGAACGGACATTGCAAGCGCTTCTGGCGGCCGATGCTTCCGAGTCGCGTCGACGTCTCGCGTCGCGTTCCATCGAGATCGCCGAACGGTATGCCCCGGACAACGTGTTGCCACAATGGCAATCCTTTCTCGACAATATCGCCGGAACGCGGTGATCGAGATCCCAAGCCAACATCCCTGAAGCATGAGCGCATACGTCCTTTTCACTGCCGGAACGCTGGATGACCGCCGCTCCGCCTGGTTGGCGGAGTTCACGAGCCGGGAAGGCTCGTCGACGCTCGGTGGGCTGCCGCCCTTTGCAGTCTCGGCGCGATCGGCGACGGACGCGCCGCCGTTCTGGAGCCTCGACGACCTGGCCCGGCAGGCACCGTCGGCGCAGTGCGTCGTCTTCGTCGAGCCGGCGTCCGTCGGCTTGTCCGTCGCGCTGGCCACCGGCCTGCACGCGGGCGCGCAGCAGTGGCTCGCGGACTGGCGTGCGAACGCCAGGAAGCTGCTGCACCGCGTGCAGGACGATCCGTCGCGGTTCCTGCTCGTCGACGCCCACGAGGCCGGCCAGCACCCGCTCGAATTGGCCCAGGCGCTGGCAGCCCGCTTCCAGCTCACGCCCAGTCCCGGCCTGGCGGCTTTGCCCCCGGTGCAGGTCGATGCGTTGTGCGAGGTTCTGGCGCAGGCGCTGGCGAATGCCGAGCCGGACGTCCAGGCGCTCCTCGCCGAGCTGCAGGCGAGCTGCACCCCGCTCGCGCCGGACCAGGCCTGGCCCGACGCCGATCGGGTCCGCCCGGCGAGCGCCGAGGCCGCGGCCAGTCGCCTGGCCGAACTGCAGTCGACCGCCGGGCGCGCCGACGACACCGCCGAGGCGGCGCAAGCCGCGCACGAGCTGGCTTCGTCCAGGCAGGAAAACGAGTTGCTGCTGCTGCAGATCCAGCATTTGCACGAAGAGCTGCAATTCGCGCTGGCGGCGCCTCCACAGGCCGCACCGGCGCCGCCGCAGATGCCCGAGACGCTCGAAGCGCCCCTGGCGCCGGGGCCGGTGGACGCCGAGCTGCTCTCGGCGCTGGAAGCGCTCGCCGCCCTGCGCGCCGAAAACGAACTGCTCACGCAGCAGGCCTGGCAGATCCAGGAGGAGCTGGGCCACTACCATGCGAAGTCGCGGGCGCTCGAGGCCGACGCGGCACTCTCGGTCGCCGGCGTCAGCGCGCTGCAGGTCACCATCGGCGACGTCGTGCCCGACGTCGAACGTACGTCCCCCCCGTATCGCGAATTGCTGCTGACGTTGCGCGACCTGAGGATCGCCGGACGCCACGTCCCGGAGGCCGCGGTCCGGCTCGTCGAGCATCATGGCCACCCCGGCCTGGTCGTCTTCGCGAACACCTCCGGCCCGCAGCTGTTCGCCAACTGGCGGGAGGCCGGGCGCGAAGGCGACCGCACCTACGCGCTGCTCGTGCCGAGCGATGCCAACAGCCGCCCGACGTTCGACGCGATGGACAGCATCGACTGGATCCTGCTTCAGGCCATCGCGGCACGCATCGAGCGCGTGACACGAACGGCGGGATCGCGGACATCCCTTCTGTGGGGCCACCTGGCGCGGCGTTTCCGCCAGCAGTTACAGGAGATGCCGGCCAGGTTCCGCTGGGCCTCGGTGGCGTTCGCCTGGCTGCCCAACGCGGGCGCGAACACCTTGTCGTGCCGCTTCGAGCTGGTGCAATACGGCTCGCGCGAAGTGCCGAATCTCGCGCTGCAATGGATCGTCGACTCGCCCCGGGCCGGCCTCGAGTTGCTCTGCGACATCGACGCCGGGCCGCCCCTGTTGTCGTGGCCCGAGAACATACACGGGCAGTTGCCAGATCGCCTGAGGATGCCGGTCGGCCCCAGCGCCGGCACGCAAGAGGCGGAGCGGGACTATTGGTCGAGGCTCACCCAGCCGGACCGCGACTTCGTCGTCGATCTTTTGTCGACGTGGCCCGAAGTCATCGCGCAATTGCCTGGCGGATTGCCCGGTGCCGCGCTGTCGGGCGCCGATCTCGCGGCCGAGGCGGTGAAGCTCAAGAGGCAATTGCGCAACGAAGCGCCGGTCGTCGACCCCGTGGTGGCGGCACGGCGCCCGCCGAGCCTGGCTCGCCGCGTCGTGCGTCGCCTCGCGCGCATGGCGGGAACGCAAGCCGCCTAAAGCACGGCGCGCCGCCCCGGATCCGCACGCCTCTCGTCGCTTCATCAACCCTCATTGACCATGCAATCCCTGTTCGAACTCATCGCAGCGCAATGCGGCCGACCGCTGCGCACGGTCGTGCACGTCGGGGCGGGCGACGCGGATCAACTCCACGGCTACGCCAGCCTCGAGCCGACGCGGGTCGTCCTCGTCGAAGGCGACCCCGACGTGGCCGCGGAGCTGTCGCGCCGCGCGGCCGCATGGCCCTGGGCGCAGGTGCAGGCATGCGCCCTCGCGCCCGAGGCGGGGCCGCGCCAATGGCATCGATACAACATCGCTTCCCTCAACGGCCCATTGGAAGCCGCCGGGCTGGCCGCCTTCTACCCGCGCCTGAAGGCACTCGCGCAGGTCAGCGTACCGGGCACGTTGCTGGCCGACGTGCTCGCGCCGCTGCAGCTCGCGCGCGACCCTAAGGGCGCCGCCACCAACGTGCTCGTGCTGGACGTCCCGGGCCAGGAGATCGCGCTGCTGGACTCGATCGACGACAGCGCCCTGCAGGCCTTCGACCATGTGATCGTCCGCGGGTGCCGGCTGGCCTATGCGCCGGGCTCGAACTCGGCGCAGGAGGCCTTCGCCTCGCTGCAGCGCCGGTTTTTCCGTGCGACGTCGGCCATCGATGCCGACGCGACGCTGTGGCCCACAGCGGCCTTCGCGCTCGATCACGCGGCCCTGGCGGCCAACCAGGCGCGACAGCGCAGCGAAGAGCTTCGCCAGGCGTTGGCAGGGCGCGACGAGGCCGTGGAGGCGCTGCGCGCCGCGCAGGCGCAACTGCTGTCCGCACAGGCCGAACGCGAAGCGCTCGCCGAGGCTCATCGCACGCAGCTGGACGAGCTGGCGCAGGCGCGGGAGCGGCTGGCGCAGCTCGCGGCGTCCGAAGCCGCGGCGCAGCACGCGGCGAGCGAGCGGGCGGCCCAGGCGCAGGAGCTCATCCTCACCTGCAACACGCAGAGCCGCCTGGCGAACCAGCACCTCGAACAGTTCGAGGCCGCCAATCGATCGAAGGCGGAATTCGAGCGCATCGCCTACGAGCGCCATGCCGAGATCCAGGTGCTGACCAAGGCGAAGGCCGAGTTCGAACAGTTGTCGCACGAACGCCATCTCGCCTACGGAGAGGCGAGCAAGACGATCGACGCGCTGAAGGCGGCGCTGGTGGAGCGCGACACCGGGATCGCGCAATTGAAGCAATCGCTCGCGGAGCAGACGCGCATGCACGAGCAGCAGGCCGCGCATGCGCAGGCGTTGCTGTCCGACAATCAGAAGTACATCGCGGAGGTCGCGCGGCTGAAGGGGCGGCTGGAGCCCGCGGACAAGCGCGTCATCGAGCTCGAATCGCTCAATGGCCGCCTCGTCGCCGAGAGCAAAGATCGCGAATCGCGCCAGCGCCTGCTCGACAGCGAGATCCTGAAGGCCGAAGCTCAACTCGAGCTGATCAAGGAAGTGTTGCTCCGTGAGAAAAACTTCTAGCCGCCAACGTTCGCGAGGCATACGCGAGAGTGTCGTCGCCGCGCCGGCCGGCGCGCTGCAGTCCGCCGCCATCGACCCGGCGGCGGCACTGGAAACGATTGATCGAACCGCGCCGACCTCCGAGATCTCGATGTCGCGTGCGAAAGCGCAATGGCTTGCGGGCGACTGGCACGCCCTCGCCAACATGCCTGCCCGCGCCATCGACAGCCACCCCCAGCGCGACCACCTCGCGCTGCTGGTCGCCTGCGCGCACCAGCAGCGCGAGCAACACGACCTGGCGCGCGACTACACGCGCAAGGCGCTCGCTTGGGGATGCGAACCGAGGCTCGTGGCGCGCCTGCTTGTTTCCGGCCTTCACAACACCCTCGGAGGCATTCGCGCGTTGACGGGCGACGACACCATCATGGGCGACCACTTCGTCCAGGCGTTGTCCATGGCCGGAGAATCCGACAGCGGATGGGCCACGAGAACGCGCGCGCTGCGCGAGATGGCGCGAGTGGGACTGCTGCCGCAGGCGGCGAAGCTGATCGAGGAAGGCGGCGCGTCGCTCGAACCTGCTGCACTGCGGCCACTCGAACTCGAATCGCGCATCGACATGTTGAAGACGGAAGTCGAGCTCCTGCAGGTGGAGCTTGCGCTGGCGCATACCCGAAGCCAATTGACGGCACCGAAGCCGACGGCAGCCACGGCGACCGACGACGATTCGGACGCCACCGATTTCGCGACCCGGCTGAAGAATCGGTCGCTGTCGCAACTAGGACAGGATTTGTGGGCGCTCGCGCGCTCGAACTACAAGCGCGGCGGCTACTTCGTCGAGTTCGGCGCTACCGATGGGGTATTGCTGAGCAATAGCTATCTGCTCGAACGCGACTTCGACTGGACGGGCATCTGCGCCGAGCCGAATCCCGCAATGTACGCCAAGTTGCAGAAGAACCGCCGTTGCACGGTCGCCGACGCCTGCATCGGCCCGCGCACCGGCGAGGAGGTGGCATTCGTCGCGGCGGACGTCTATGGCGGCATCGAGAAGTGGGCGTTCGACGATTCGCATGCCGACAAGCGCGACGCCTACCGTCGCGCCGGCAATACCCTGACAATGACGACCATTTCGCTGAACGATCTTCTCGTGAAGCTCGGCGCGCCGCGATCGATCGACTATCTCAGCATCGATACCGAGGGCAGCGAATTCGAGATCCTGTCGACGTTCCCGTTCTCCGAATGGCAGGTGCGACTCGTCACGGTCGAACACAACTATTCGGCGAACCGCGAGCCCATCCGCAAGTTGATGGAAGGCTTTGGATACCGCCGCACCGAATGCCAGTTCGACGATTTCTACGAAAAGATCTCCTGACACGGCAACCCGGCCTGGTGCAAAGACGCCTCGCCCTGAACAATCAACTCCATAGATTTCAGATCCAATGAATCAGGACTCCGGCAACAAATTGATCGATATTGCGACACGCATGGTGCCGAGCAGCGAAGCCCGCGCCCTGATCGGCATCCTGAACGACGTCCTCACGCCACGCAGCGCCACGGCGCTCGCCCCAGACGTTCTCGGCCTCGTCAAGGTCGGGACGAACAGCACGGCCTTCAATTCGCTGGCGCTGTACATCAATCGGTTGTCACGCGAGATTTCCGGCTCGCCATCGGCCGCCACGCGCGCGCCGCTCGTGCGATCGCTGATCAGGCTGCGCGAGAAGCTGGCATCGGTCGCATCCAAGGCGCCGCCGGCCGAAGGGACGGCGGCGGCCGAAACGTCGCCGCAGGTGTTCGAACACACGATCGAGAACGCCATCATCCGTACCTACCAGACGTTCGTCGGACGCTCGCCCGTGGCGGCGGAAGTCGGGATCTGGAAGGAGCATTTCGCCAATGGGCTGTCGTTCCACGAGTTCTTCCTGAGCGTCGGCAGCGGCGAAGAAGGCCGGCTGCACCATCAGGCCCAGAAGGATCTCCTGCCCGGCATCAGCGATGGCGCATTCGTGCAATCCGTGTTCGAACTGGTTTCCGGCACGGGCGCTTCGGCATGGGAGATCGAGTACTGGCAGGGATTGCTCGCCGAGGGCAGCATGACGCGCCCCGGCGTGGTCTCCAAGCTGTTCGTGGCGGCGAACGCCTTCGTCGAATCGCAGAAGAGTGCGCCCCAGCACGACGGCAAGTCTTGCCTGGTCATGGGCACGGGCGTCCAGGTCACCGCGGCGGACTGGGAGGGCCAGGCCGCCGCGTTCCGCGCGAAGCCGCCGGTCATCGTCGACGACCAGCGCTTCTCGAACCGCTTCCACATTCGCGGCAAGCCTCGCGTCCTCGTCTCCGCCATCGCGAGCATGTACCGCGGCGGCGAGTTCATCGAACAGTTCATGGACAACATCACGTCCCAGGACGGGTTCGACGACTGGATGGAGCTCGTGATCGTCGACGCCGACTCCCCGGAAAACGAATTCGAGACGATCAAGAAATACCTGGGGCGCCACAAGAACATCAATTACATCCGATGCAATTACCGCATCGGCATCTACGACGCGTGGAACGTGGGGGCGAAGGCGGCGCGCGGCGATTACCTGACCAACACGAACATGGACGACCTGCGCCGGCACGACTCGCTGCAGATCCAGGCGGCGACGCTCGACAACCTGCCCTTCGTCGACGTCGTCTACCAGGATCTCTGGTACACGTTCGACCCTCGCCTGCCTTTCCGGGACATCACCAGCTTCGGCCTGCAGACGCGTCTTCCGGTGATCACGCCCCACAACATGATCAAGTTCAACTCGCCGCACAACGCGCCGATGTGGCGCAAGCGCCTGCACGACGAACTGGGCTATTTCGACACCAACTTCCATTCCGCGGGCGACTACGAATTTTGGATGCGTTGCCTGGCTGCGAAAAAGAAGTTCTACAAGACCAATGACCCGCACGTGGTGTATTACCAGAATCCCAAAGGCCTCTCGACCCGCCCCGGAGGCAGGGGGCTGGCGGAGGCGATGCAGGTGCACAAGACCTATTGCCGGAAGCTCATCCCGGAGGACGTGGTGATGCCATTGGCGCGATTCAGGGAGAAGCTCGGTTCGCAGGGCATCGACGCGCAGACCTCCGAACGCAATCGATACACCCTCGCCCAACATGCACTCCGGGATGCCGCCCGGTTCAGAAAATATCCGACCAAGGAGGAAGCGCGATGATCAGGCTGTTGGTGGACGGCGTCTTTTTCCAGTTGAACAATACCGGTATCGCCCGCGTCTGGCGATCCGTGCTCGAATTGCTCCAGGCCGACGGACGATTCCAGATATTCTTCCTCGACCGCGGGAACGCCCCTCGCATTCCCGGCATCGAGTTCATTCCGTTTCCCGCATACCAAGTGCTGCATTGCCCTGCGGACTCGCAACTCATCCAGGACGTCTGCGACAGCCTCCATATCGACGCGTTCACGTCGACGTACTACACGACGCCGATCACGACGCCGATGCTGCTGATGGTCTACGACATGATTCCGGAATTGTTCGATTTCGACATGTCGCACCGGATCTGGATGGAAAAGGTGGCGTCCATTTGCTACGCGCAGCGTTATCTGTGCATCTCGGACAATACGCGTGCCGACCTGCTCGCGATGTACCCCGAGATTCCGGAGCATCTGGTCAGCATGGCGCATTGCGGCGTGGACGCTGCGGTCTTTCGTCAGCGCGAGCCGGCGGAGATCGACGCGTTCCGGAGAGCGCACGGGCTCGACAAACCCTATTTCCTCTTCGTGGGCTCGAGAGTCCAGCACAACGGCTACAAGAACAGCGGCTTGTTCTTCGAAGCGCTGTCTCGCATGCGCGATGCGGATTTCGACGTCTTCTGCGTCGGTGGGGAAAGAACCGTCGAGGCGGAAATCCTGGCGCGGCTTCCAAACGGCGTCCGATGCCAACGCGTCGAACTGTCGGACGACGACCTGGCGCTGGCGTACGGCGGGGCCCAGGCGTTGGTCTATCCGTCGCTCTACGAGGGATTCGGCATGCCGGTCATCGAGGCGATGGCCTCGGGATGCCCCGTCATCACCACCCGGCACGGGTCTCTCGCGGAAGCGGCGGGCAACGCCGCCCTGCTGATCGGAGGCACGTCGGCCGAGGAAATGCAGGCAGCGCTGGTGTCGGCCCAGGACGAACAGGTCCGCGCCAGGCTGCGCCAGCAAGGCCTCGACCATGTGCGGCACTTCCAGTGGGAGAACATGGCCGCGCAACTCGCGAAGGACATCGAAAGCCTGGTCGCCGAGGCGCGGGCGGGCCATTACGATGCGTTCCTCGTCGAATGGAAGCGACTGCGCGACATGCAGGCCAACGTGGACTTCGCGCAGTGAGGAGGACGACACCGTGCGCGCGCTGATTTGCGGGATCAATGGACAGGACGGGGCCTACCTTTCACGGCTGCTCCTGGACAAGGGTTACGAGATCTGGGGAACGTCGCGCGACGTGCAGACGAGCACCTTGTCCAATCTCGCCGCCCTGGGTATCGACGGCAAGGTGAAGCTCGTCTCGATGGCGCCCAGCGACTTCCGCAGCGTCTTCACCGCCCTGGAGAAGAGCGACCCCGACGAGGTCTACTTCCTCGCGGGGCAAAGCTCCGTCGGCCTGTCCTTCGAACAACCGGCCGAGACGCTCGAGAGCTTCGTCACGGGCACGCTCAACCTGCTCGAAGCCCTGCGCCTTCGACGGAGGATGACCCGCCTCTATCACGCCGGTTCCAGCGAATGCTTCGGCGACACAGGCGGCATTCCCGCCGACGAGAATACGCCGTTCCGGCCACGCAGCCCGTATGCCGTCGCCAAGGCCTCGGCGCATTGGCTGGTCTCGAACTATCGCGAATCCTACGGGCTGCATGCCAGCACCGGCATTCTCTTCAACCACGAATCGCCATTGCGGCCGAAGCGGTTCGTCACGCAGAAGATCATCCGGCAAGCCGAGCGAATAGCGCAGGGTTCCGATGAGCGGCTGGTGCTCGGGCGTCTCGATATCCGGCGAGATTGGGGATGGGCGCCGGAATACGTCGATGCCATGTGGCGAATGCTGCAGCAGGACACTCCGAGGGACATCGTCATCGCGACGGGCCAAACGCACAGTCTGGAAGAATTCGTTTCGGCTGCGTTCGCCCTCCACGACCTGGACTGGAAAGCGCACGTGGACATCTCCAACGAGTTCTTCCGGCCGACCGACATCGCCTACAGCGGCGGCAATCCGAAGCTGGCTGAGACATCGATCGGATGGGTCGCTAGAAACGCAATGCAGCAAGTCGTGGAAAAAATGAGTGCCTCGCCGTGAATTGACATTGCCAGGCGACGCTCCTCTCGCAACCGCCTCTCGAATCGCCAGCCCCAACGTCAGCAACGCTTCCATCTCACGGGTCATCGTCTTGGACAACTCAAAGTTTTATCGCATTGGCACACGGCTCTCGTTCAAGCCTGGATCCGGGATTCAAGGCTATCTGTCGTCTGGATGGTCCAGTCCGGAAAAGAATCACTGTTGGACGATCGGCCGGACGGCGGAAATCAAGCTCAACGTCCAGAGTCCGGACGCAGGCGCTTTCCTGCTGCGCGTCGAATGCTCGCCCTTTCTCGGCAACGGGAAGATTCCCCACCAGACCGTCGAGGTGCTCGTCAACGGCACGCGCATCGCCAGCTGGATGGTGGGCGACATGGGCTGGTACGAAGCCGCTATCCCGCCGGACGTCCTGCCGATGGGCCAGTCCCGGGTCACGTTCAAGATCCTCGATCCGATCTCTCCTGCCGAAAGCCAGTTGTCCAGCGATACCCGCCTGCTCGGGCTGAACGTGAGATCGCTAGAAATCACGCCCAGCGATACGGGTTGCCCGAACCTGCTCGACCCGAAGATCGAGTGGAGAGGCGGTGGCTTCGATCCGGTCGGAGACGTGTTCAAGAAGGGCGACGACTACTATCGTGCGATCAAGCATGCCGCCACGGCGCAGGTCCGCAGCCTGATGGAGCTGGGCGTGTATCAATACCTCGCCAGCCGCAGGCTCATCCCGGACCATTACTTCTGGGAGATCGAGCACGAGAAGTATTCGATGATCGCGAGGACCGCGAAAGGCGCCTTCTTCGCGTCGAGCAGCTACCCACTCCTCACTCTTCAGGCGGCGGCGCGGGTGTGGCTCGATATCAACGATTTCCTGCTGGACCTCGACGGCAACTTCGGATTGATCGACGGCCACAGTGGCAATTTCGCGCTGTTCAAGAATTCGCGCCCGATGTGGATCGACATGGGTTCCATCGGAGAGCCGGGCGGCGCTGCGGGCGATCCGCAATTCGGCCTCGACCAATTCACGCGCTGCTATGTCTATCCGCTGCTGATGATCGGGCGCAAGCCGCAGGCCATCCCGGACATCCGGAAACTGATGTTCGACCAGCCGGACGGCATCACCATCGAGCAATTCGAGGCGATCGTCATCGAAGGTCTCGAATTGGGATCGCTCGCGCGTCCGCGCAACAAGATGGAGCGCCGCGCCACCTTGAGGCGCCTGCGCGAAGCGGTCGACAGCATCGATTTCAACAATGTCAAGGGCTTCTGGTCCGGCTACCGCAAAGCGGAGCAATTGGAGTGGGCGCTGCAAGGCGGCCCGCTTGTCGATGACGCCGATCCGCGGTTTCGAGCCGTCGTGGATCTCGTCAAGCGATCCGGCGCGCGCACCTTCATCGATCTTGGCGCCAACGACGGGCTGTTTTCCCTGCTATGCGTGCGCGAAGGCGCGACCGGGATCGCCGTCGACCTGGACGACTTTTCCATCAACAAGCTCTACCAGTTCCTGAGCGAGCGCCCCGACATCAACCTGGTGGTCGCGCACGGCACTTTCTCCGACGTGCCGCACATGGCCGAGTTGGTCATGGCCCTCGCGTTGACGCACCATCTCAACCTGTCGCAAGGGCTGAGCTTCGCGCAGATCAGCGAGTCACTGGCGAGGAACACCTCGCACGCGGCCATCACCGAGTTCATGCCATTCGGCTT
Source organism: Burkholderiaceae bacterium (assembly GCA_030151165.1). Next base: position 21,497 of record JASLEM010000507.1, on the reverse strand, counting down.
GGGGGGAACCGCCGACACTGCGGAGCCGATCCCCAATCCCTTGCCGATGGGATATTCGCTCGACAACTTCGTGAAGGCGCTGCGAGTCAACTTCGAGCACGTCGAAGTCATCGACTACGACCGACCGGGCGTCATCCAGATACGCACGCTGGTGTACTGCGAAGGCCCGCGGGGCGTCTAGGAAAACACCTCCGCGCGGCTTGCTCCGCACACGTCAGTGAACCGAACTCGTGATGCTCACACGAGCGAGGCAGCTGACGGAGCGTACGTTGGCGTTCGATATGAAGCCCATCCAAGTGAGTGCGTGCCAGCCAGGGCTTTGGTAGCTCAAGCCGGTCGACCGGTACGCCTTTCCGTCGGGCCCAGTCACCTGCAGTTGCCAGTCGTGGCCGCCTTCGCTCGCCGTGACGACGACGTGCCGCCACTGGCCTGCGGGAACAGGCGGCGCGACCACCCGCCCTGCAACCTCCACGCCTGCCTTGGTGAATCGGACGACGGGGCCGCTGAGGTAGGGCGTGGCGTCGTCCCGCCACTCGTGGATGAGCTCGGAGTTGTCGTCGATTCGCAGATCGAACATGGCCGTTGTCTCGCCGCGTTCGTGATTCAGGACAGCGAAGACATACGGTTCGAAGCGCAGCGGAAAATCGGGCGAATCGTTCAAGGCCAGGCAACGCTGCCCCGGCGCGGAAGCGTCGCTGATGACTTCCATGGCGTGGCTCGGCGGCGGCGGCTGATATTGCCAACCGGGAGGCTGGCCATGTTCTGCCACGGTGGAAAGGTCCAGCGAAAGGTTCACGGGTGGCGCCTGGTCGGCCTCGAGCGAGGGCACCGCAGCCAACCCAGCACGCATCGGGGCTGCAGCGCGCACCGCATGCGGCCCGGCGCCGGACGCGCCGCTGGCTGCCGGCACGCCCGCCGCGGCAGCGACCTGAATCCATCGGTTCGGCTCGGGCGCGGCGCCGGCTTCGAGCGCGAGCGCCTGCGCCGAGGTCCACGTCAAGTTCGCCGTGGTGGCGGCGCAGCCGCCCGCACACGGTTGCAAGTCGACATTGAGCCCGCCGCGAGCAGGCCCGACGAAGTTGCCGTGGTACTGCGCATCGGGCGGATGCGCGAAGAGTACGAAGGGCTGCGCCGTCTCCGCGATGATCAAGTTGTCGACAATCGACAGGTGCGTGCGCTCGGGCTCGCTTCGCGTGACCTGGATTTCGCCACGGCGGCCGCCGGCAAAGAGGTTGTGGCGCAGAACCAGGTCGTGACCGTAGTGAAGGTGGTAGGCACCGGCATCCGTGCCGTCGACGACATTGTTCTCGATCGTGACTCCGCTCGTGCCTTCGTCGTTGTAGATTCCCCAGGCGCCCGAGCCTTGATGTTGGTAGCCATGTACTTCGCGAATCAGGTTATCCGAGATCACGCTGCCCGCCAAGTCACCGAGCGTGTAGATGCCGCCCATGTCTCCCAGGTGTCGGCCGCCGATGTCGAGCAACGCGTTCGCCACGATCTTGTTGCGTCCGGCGAACGAGGGCCCATATCCCCACTTCCAACCGACGGAGATCCCGGTATAGGTCGTGTCAGCGATGGTGTTGTGGCTGACTTCATTGTCGAAGGTACGTCCGACCCAGATGCCGACTGCGCCCGGGTAGATGCGCCCCGTTTGCTCGATGCTGTTGCCGGAGACCACGTCGTTTCCGGTCGCCTGCGCAGGCGATTCACCGGACGCGACGGACGTCGTGCCGACCTTCACCCCGCCCGCCCCCAGGTCCTTCATCGCGCAACCCGTGACGACGCTATCGCGCACGCCGTCGCGCAGCCACACGCCATAGCCGCCGGTGTTGCTGATGCCGCAGTTGCGCAAGGCGATGTCCCGCGCATAGTCGATCTCGATCGCGGCGCCGATGTCGACCGCCGCCTGCGTATCGACCCAGCCGGCAGCAGGAGTTGCCGCGAGCGTGTCGTCGAACGACAGGTTCGTGAATTGCAGGTAGCGAACGTAAGGGCCCGCGGCGCCGGCGCCGCGAATGGTCACGACGTGCTCGAGCCGCGACAGCGATGCCTTCATTTGACCAGCGTCCTCGCCGTGCAGGAGGTAGCGAATCCCCTTGGAAGTTCCGATCCATTCGCCAGGCGCGTTCAGCGCCGCTTCCACGTTCTCGACGAAGAAGCGCTGGCTGGGTCCGAAGCTGAGGAACGGATGAATGGCAGGAGGACTGACGCGTATCGCGTCGGCGGGCGCCGACGCGGCGAGGCGATGGCGCTCGGACGACCAAGACTGCATGATGTCGATGACCGCGCGATCACGATCGGACGCACTCAGATGCTCCAAGAACGATAGCGCCTGTGGCGTCGCGCGGAAAGCCTCTCGCCCCAGGGCGTTGCCGTCCTGCCCCTGCGCGGTTTGGGGCTCGCCCGCCACCGCCACGGGTTGCCCGACGAACCAGAATTGCCCCTCATTCGGCTCGCGCGCCAGTACGGCTCGCCGTCCGTCAACATAAAGTTGCGGGGCGCTCTTCCAGAACGCCGGGTCGCTGGTGGGCGCCGCGAAGTCCACTTCGCCGCGTGACGGACTCGACGGCAAGCGTTGCAACTCTTGCCCACCGCTCAACGTTACCGTGCCCGCCTCCTCGGCCGTATAGACGGTCGGCGCATTCGGACGACCTGAATCTTCAGGACCGAACACGAGCGGCGCCGGGAGTTCATATCGCCCTGGCTCGATGACGACCCGGATTCCGCCCTGCCCGTCATGCAAGGCCGAAGACAAGGACCGAGCACGCTGCTGTGCCGCGGCGATCGTCCGCAGCGGCCCGTCGGCTCCCGCCGGCACCGGGCTCTTCCCCGACCACTGATCGCTCCCGTTCAGGGCGACATACAACGTCGCCGCGGACGGCAGATCCGCGCCGTGCACCGGTGTCAGACCGACCGCAGTGCCAAGTGCCACTCCAAACAATACGCCAGCTCGCATGGACAACCCCGATATGTGTGGCGGCCTCGCGAGCCACCTTCAAGGCTGTCTTGTCTCACTCAAGACATGTGACGTCAACTGGTCAAGCTTGCGGCTTCATGAAGCAGATAAAGACGCCCAGCTCGCCACCGTGATCCGTGAACTCTGCGTTGAACGCCTTGACGCCGGCCGTCTGCAGCATAAACGCAAGATCGCTCAAGCTGTAGACGTTCATCTGCATCTCCGGATCACCTTGCGGCTCAGGCGCCGAATCCGCGGCGAGCACGGTTGGCGATCGCTCCTGCATCCGCTCGGAATCGACGCGTGCCTGCATCTGCGGTGGCGTCGGAGGAGTGACTCGAAGCGGCGGCTGGCCGAAGGTGTCGGGGTAGTAGGCCTTGGCGTACGTGATCTGTATCACGCCCACGCCGCCGGGAGCCAGCAATTCCAGCAGGCGGCCAAAGATGCGACGGCCACGCTCCGGTTCAACATGTTGGAAAGTGATCGCCGAGTTGACAAATTCGAACTGTCCCGACAGCCTGGACAGTCCATCGTCTGAAAGCACCCATTCGACATTGCCGATGCCGAAGCGCTCGGCATTGCGCTGCCCCTCGAGAAGCATGTCCGGCGAAATGTCCACACCGACGACCGATTTCACCCACGGCGCCAGCCCGAGTGTGATGCGCCCGACACCACAACCGAAATCGAGCGCCCTGTCAGGCTTGAATTCGATCCCTCGCAATTGCCGCGCGAAGTTGAGCACATAGATCGCGTGCTGCCGCCCCGATTCGAAGAACTCGCGCCGCGCGTCGTCGTCGATGTTCGAAAGCCTGAACTTCTCGTTGGTAATGACCGCGAAATAAGGGTCGCGCTGGCCCCAGCGGACCCATTCCTTGTCTGTGCTCATGTCAAATCCAAACTTCTTCGCCGCGCACACGCCCGATCAAGGAGCAGGCCCGAATAGAGCGTTCGCGGCGACCCCAGGGCGCTTGCCCGAGATCCTTCACCGAGAGACCTGCACCGCATTCAGCACAGGATAGGTGACCGAAAACACCACGTTCAGGAACTTCTGCAGTTCCGCGATGGGCGCATTGCTGACGTAGAGGACGTCCTTGTCATTGATGCCAAAACTCTGCATTACGAAGAAGCTCTGCGGATTGCGCAGATCGATGCGGTAAACCACCGGCACGAGGCCATCGGGTGTCTTGACCACGGGTTGGCGCGACCAGTCGAGCGCGTCAGGTCGTTCCAGACGGAAGACGAAAACGCCTTGCGGATCGGATCGAGTATCGACGAGCCCCCCGGAACGCGCGAGCGCTTGGGCCAAGTTGATCCCTTGCGTCTCGAAACTGATCTCGTCGTTCTTGTTGGTCGCGCCAAGCACCGTGAAACTCAGCGGCTGGAACACGGCGGTAATGACATCACCAGCACGCAGAGGCACGTTCTGCCGAGGATCGCGGATCACACGCTCGAGCGGCATCGACTGCACCGTACTGCCACGAGTCACCTCCAGCGTGATTTTGTTGATGGGCTGACGGACGCCGCCAGCAGCAGCGAGCGCATCCAGCAGACGTTCGCCGCCGGGGGTGAGCGGCATGCGCAGACTGTTCGTCACTTCCCCCACGACGGTCACGTTGGAGGAAGCATTGCGCAAGACCCGCACAACGGCTTCCGGCTGGTTGGCCTTGTCCTTGAGGCGACGGACGATTTCCACTTCGAGCTTCTGCGGCGTCATCCCGTCCACATGGATCCGCCCGGCGAACGGCACGTTGAGGAAACCGTCCCGGCTGACGACCTGCTCGGGCATCGTGGTCGCGTGAACCGCGTTGGGCGCGCGAGGGTCGGACACGCCGACTCCGAAAAGCGCTGCCGGAGGCGCCTCCCAAAGATTCACTTCGACAGAATCGCCCGGCCCGATGCCCAGTTCCGGGCCGTTCGCCAGTCCGAGAGTGTCGGAAAAGAGATGTTGGCGGCGCTCGGCCAGCAACTTGCGCGCGACCGTGTCGTCGACATCGACGATCTGCACCGATTGCGTCCCGGGTGCTGCCGCGCTGTCTTCGATGGTCCGGCGCCCCGGCCCGACGGCCGGCAACTCGGCGCAACCGGCGAGCCAACCGGTCATGAGAACGAGCGTGAGCAGGCGGCGTGATCGATGAAGAAGCATTGGCGAGTTTCAGAGGGAAGCGAAGAACATTCTAGCGGCCGTGGTTCGCTCGGGGAGGGACAGCGAATCGGGCCACGCAGCGACGAACAAAATGCCCACCGCTCGCCTCACGGCTGTTAGAGTCGGCTCGCACCCATCCCTTTCCATCTCGACCAACGATGGCTGTCATCCGCCAGCCCTGTCGGGTGGCCTCCGGCATCTCCATGGCTCAACTCCCATCGAAAGCACAAGGCAACGATTTCCTCGGGAGGTTCCGCGAGATCGTGTCGGATCCGTTGAATGCACTGATTTCGCGACACCCGCTGGCGGGCACGCTCGCCGCGGGCAGAGTGATCTTGCACAACGGGCTTGAAGTGCCCGCGACCGGCGACGACGCCTATTACGGGTCGTTCTCCGACATCCTGGTCGTCAATCGTGGCGTGCATGAGCCACTCGAGGAATTCGTCTTCCAGGAATTGCTGGTGGGCTTGCCGGCCAATCCGCACATGCTGGAACTTGGAGCCTACTGGGGCCATTATTCGATGTGGCTGAAAATGGCTCATCCAGCGGCGATCGTCACGCTGGTCGAGCCCGAGGCCGCGAACATGGAGGCGGGACGACGAAACTTCTCGCACAACGGCCTGACAGGCGAGTTCTTCCAGGCATTCGTTGGACGCGGCCACTTTTCCGTGGACGGCTATCTCGCAGCGCGACCGAACCAGCGGTTGACGATCCTGCATGCGGACATCCAGGGTTTCGAACTGGAGATGCTCGAAGATTGCAGCGAGTCGTTGACCGCTCGAAAGATCGACTACCTGTTCGTATCGACTCATTCACAGGACCGGCACCGAGACACCTGCGAAATCCTCGCGCGCATGGGTTACCGGGTCGAGGTATCGAGCGATTTTGATTTCCAGACGACGTCCTTCGACGGCTTCGTGTTCGCATCGAATCCGGAGCGGGATCCTGTGTTTTCGGGCTTTGCGCCTTGGAGTCGGCTGGATATCTCTTCGAATCCTCCCGTCGAGGTGAACAACTATCTGGCAACAGTCCTGGCCTCGAGAGGCTGATGGATTTGTCGCTTCAAGAATGCAGGCGAAGCCGGTGCTGCGAAGCCCCTGCCAGCAAGGGCTCGGCGCGCCCGGCGGCCCAGTCGGCGTGGCCGGCGCCGTAGTACGGGGACATCGGGTGGCCGCTCTGGCCGCCGGGCATGACCAGCGTGGCCTGGTCTTCGTGGCCGGGGGCGACGACGAGGCGCTCCGACTGCCCGAAGTTCGCGCCGGCGACGTGCGGCAGGTTGTTGTCGCCCGACTGCGGCAGCGACGGCATGTCCAGCCACGGCGACAAGGGCGGCACCGCGCGTGACAGCAGGTGGCGGATGTGGCTGGCGTTGGCGTCGCCCCAGGTCGACGCGGCGAGCGTGCGGGCGCCGCGGCCGGTGACGTCGTCGGTGGCGGCGTCGACCTGCGCCACCAAGAAGGCGTTCCAGCTCGCATACGGCTTGGGCAGCAGGTGGATCGGCTGCGCGGCGAGCGCCTGTTCGACCGGGTACTCGAACATCGCATGCCACTCGAGGCGCTTCTTCTCGTCCGATTGCGTGGGGCCGAGCAGTGGTGTCGTCCACGCGAGCCACAGCGCGTCGAGCGTCTTCACGCGCACGTTGCGCAGCAACCGGTAGGCGGGCTGGTCGGCATCCGCCCGGCCGTTCCACCCCTTCAGCAGCGCCGCGACCTCCGCGTGCCGGCCGCTCGTCGCCACCGCCGCGGCGACGCGGTCGGCCCACACGCGCATCAGGCGGGCCTCGTTGTCGAACTCGATCGCGCGCACCGACGCTTCGTCCGCGTGCGTGATCGCGGAGAGACGGTCGCGGATCTGCTGCGCGCGGGCGCCGACGTCGAACCCGCCGTCGCCGATCAGCGCGCCGCCCGCGCCTCCAAACTGGCGCGCGTTGGCCGTCCACAGCTGGCCGGCGGCCGGATCCTCGACGAGCGGATAGTCGGCGGGCGCCAGCCAGGTCGCGGGCGCGAGGTCGGGCGAGGCGAAGCGCCCGAACTGGTCGCCCCGCGCGCCCGCCCACAAGCGGCCCGCGACCGTCCATGCGATGTGGCCGGCGCTGTCGGCGATCAGGATGTTCTGGTGCGGCATGCCCGCGCGCCGGGCGATGGCGACGGCATCGTCGACGCTGCGCGCGCCCAGCAACTCGTCGAGCGCCAGGTTGTAGGCCTCGCCCTGGTCGGCGATCCAGCGCAGGGCGTAGCGCTGGCCGTCGCGCTCGATCACCGGGGCGCCGTCCCACTCGACGACGTCCAGCAGGTCGTCCGCCCCGCCCTTGACCTTGATGGTCTCCGTGACGTGCTTCAGGCGCGGGTCGGCCGGGCCCGCGGCCGCGCCGCCGGACAGCTTCATCCAGTCGAACCACTGCCCGTACGCGTTCGTGAAGCCCCAGGCGACGTGGCCGTTCGAGCCGACGACGATCGCGGGCAAGCCCGGCAGCGAGACGCCCGCCGCGCGCAGCGCGCCTGCGCCGTGGCCGATCTCGAGCTGCGCGCGGAACCAGATGCCGGGCACGGACAGGCCCAGGTGCATGTCGTCGGCCAGCAGCGCGCGGCCGTCCGCGCTGCGGGTGCCGGCGACGGCCCAGTTGTTGCTGCCGATCGCGGCCTCATGTGGCGAGACGACGTCGCTCGCATCGACGACGACGTGCGAGCCGGACGACCTGCGCGACGCCGCCGTCACGGCGGACGCCGGCAGCGCCGGCACGTTCGCCGCGCGCAGGTCGATCAGGTCGGCGCCGGGCAGCGCCAGCGGCGTGGCGGCGCTGCCGTCCAGCGGCGCGTCCCAGCGGCCGCCGCGCGGCTCGAGCCAGTCGAAGCGGACGTCGCCCACGCGCTCGCGCAGCAGCGCGCGCTGCAGGCCGGCGTCGAGGCCGTTGCCCTGCAGCATCCAGAACATCTCGGAGATCACGAGCAGCGAATCGACCGGCTCCCACCGACGCGGCTCGGCGCGCAGCAGCAGGTACTGCCACGGCGTCGCGTGCAGCTGCGCGACGCCGGCGTTGACGCCGTCCGCGTAGGCCTGCAGCAGCGCCCGCTCGCTGGCCGGCAGGCTGGCGAAGCGCGCGGTCAGGCGTTCGCGCAAGCGATGGCGGCGACGCCCTTCGTCGCGCTCGAGCGTCACCTTGCCCACCAGCTCGGACAGCTCGCCCGCGGCGGAGCGGCGCGTGACGTCCATCTCGAAGAAACGCTCCTGCCCGTGCACGAAGCCGAGGGCGCGCGCGACGTCCAGGCGGTTCTCGCCGTGCAGCATCGCGATGCCGAGCGCGTCGCGGTCGACCGCCACCGGCGCGGACAGGCCGGGCAGCCGGACGTCGCCATCGAGCGTCGGGACGCTGCGACGCGCCGCCCACAGGCCGCCGGCGACGAGCAGCGAGCCCACGACGAGCACCGCCGCCACGACGCCCACGCTCCATCGCACCCCTCTCGGCCAACGCGCCATCGCTTCGCTCCCTTGTCGTTCGATTCGTTGGCCGCGATGGTAGTGCGCGTTCGGCCGCGGCGGAGGACGTGCGGCATTTTCCCGGCGAAATCGGCCGATCCGCGCGGCTGGCCGTTCGCGCGGGCTTCCGCCACTTGCCGCGCGGCAGCGCATCGTTCAGCATGGATCGATGAACGGCTCGGTGATCTCGATCCTCCTGTTCATCGCCGGCGCCTTGCTCGAAGGCTGGCTCGCGGCGATGCTGCTGCTGACCGCCCGCGCGCTGCGTGTCGCGGGCACGGGCTGGCTGCGCTGGCTCGCGGCCGGATTCATGTGCAACGCGCTGCGGTCGGCCGCCATGGGGCTCGGCTACGGCGATGTCGCGCTCGACGCCGTGCCGACCTTCGCCACCGCCGCGCTCGCGGCGCTGTCGCTCGGCTGCATCACCGCGGGGCTGATCGACTACGCGACCGTGCCGCCGCACATCGCCCGCCGCCTGAAGCGGGCGGGCGCGGCCGTGCTCGCCGCGATGGTCGCCGCGACGCTGCCCGGCTGGATCACCCGCTGGGAGGGCTACGTCGTCAGCGCGATCTTCGTGCTCGCGTGGGCGCTGCTGATGCTGTACCTGGTGCGGCGCGAGCCGCGGGGCGGGCACGGCGCGGTGGTGGGCGCACTGGTCTCGTTCCCGGCGGCCAGCATCGCGCTGCGCGAAGGGGTGGTGCCGGCCGACCTGCTGCCGCTGCTGGAGATCGTGCCGCTGTGCTCGCTCGGCTTCACCGTGCTGACCACCGGCCTGATCCGCGCCCACCGGCGCGCGCAGCACGAGGCCGCGCAGGCGGCGCTGGCGCTGCAGGCGCGCGAGCAGGCGGAGGCGCAGCTGCGCGCGGCCAACGAGACGCTGGAGCACCACGTCGCGATGCGCACCGCCGAACTGCGCGAGACGATCGAGGGCCTCGAGAGCTTCAACCGCAGCGTGTCGCACGACCTGCGCGGGCCGCTCGGCGGCATCGCGGGCGTGGCGCAGCTCGCCCGCGAGCACATGGCCGACGGCAATCCGGGCCAGGCCGACCGCATGCTCGCGGCGATCAAGCGCCAGGCCGACGCGTCGATGCAGACGCTCGCCTCGCTGCTGGCTCTTGCGCGCGCGGGCGACGCGCAGCCGCGGCGCGCGCCGGTCGACGTGGCGGCGCTGGTCGGCGAGGTGGTGGCGGCGCAGCGCGTGCCGGAGACGGCGCAGGTCACGGTGCAGCCGCTGCCGACGATCGGCGCCGACCGCGAGCTCCTCCGCCAGGTCTTCGTGAACCTGATCGGCAACGCGTGCAAGTTCGCGGCCGATGCGGCGCAGCCCGCGGTGGTGGTCGGCCACGTGCCACGTGCCGACGGCGACGCCTTCTTCGTGCGGGACAACGGCGTCGGCTTCTCCGAGGCCGACACCGAGCGCCTGTTCAAGCCGTTCCAGCGCCTGCACGGCGCGCGCTTCGAGGGCAGCGGCGTCGGGCTGTCGATCGTGCGACGCATCGTCGACCATCACGGCGGACGCGTCTGGGCCGAGGGCGCGCCGGGGGCGGGCGCGACGTTCTGGTTCACGCTGGGCGCGGGCTGAGCGCCCCGGCGCGCCGCGCGACGCCCGTCCGCGCGAACGCGGCGCCCTCGTCGATCAGGCGTACGAGACGGAGCTCAGCGAGAAGCGCGCCATCAGCTGCTGCAGGCGGCTGGGCACGCCGACGACCGCCGCGGGTACCCGGTGGCCCGCGCGCGCGCCGGCTTCGGCATGCAGACGCACGCTCGCGGCGCCGCGGATGGCGCTGACGGTGACGACGGCGTCGTAGCCGACGACGTAGGAGTCGCCCGCGCCGAGCACGGTGTCGCCGCGGTCGCCGTCGACCGTGATCCAGACGAAGCCGCTGGTGACCTCCAGGCGCGAGCCGAAGGCGTCATCCAGGCGCGCGACCTCGTCGTCGGCCAGGTTCAGTTGAGCGCGTTGGGTGCTGAGCAGCATGATGGTTCTCCGTTTTGGTGTCGTCTCCCTATGCCGCAACCGCATCCGTCTCCGGCTCGTGCGGAGGAGATCGCTCATCGCGTCAGGGTGAGCGAATCATCCGCGATCCGAGGGTAAACCACAAACGCATGTTTGGAATCCGATTCATTCCGAAACCGCATTCATGCCGATGTCGTGAAGACCTTCCTTTATGAAAAATTTATATCGTCGGCGTACAACCTCGACACCTCTCCAACCAGAATGCCCGATGGATACGGCACATCGCCGGCAGGCGCTCCTGCCCCTCACGCTCGGTGCGATCGGCGTCGTCTACGGCGACATCGGCACCAGCCCGCTCTACACGATGGCGACAATCTTCGGCCCCGCGGGCGGGGTCGAGATGACGCACCAGAACCTGCTCGGCGCCGCGTCGACGATCTTCTGGGCGCTGATGATGGTCGTCACGCTCAAGTACGTCGTGCTGATCCTGCGCGCCGACAACCGCGGCGAAGGCGGCATCATGGCGCTCACCGCGCTCGCGGTGCAGGCGTCGGCGAAGACGGATCGCAAGCGCACCCTGCTGCTGCTGCTGGGCCTGTTCGGCGCGGCGCTGTTCTATGGCGACAGCGTCATCACGCCGGCGATGTCGGTGCTCAGCGCGATCGAGGGCCTCGAGGTCGTCGAGCCCGAGCTCAAGCGCTTCGTGCTGCCGATCGCGATCGGCGTGCTCATCGGCCTGTTCGTCGTGCAACGCAAGGGCACCGGCGTGGTCGGCAAGATGTTCGGACCGATCATCGTCGTGTGGTTCGCGCTGCTCGCGCTGACCGGCCTCCAGCAGATCGCGCAGCACCCGGACATCCTCGCCGCGTTCAATCCGCTGCACGCGATCCGCTTCCTGAGCCACCGCGGCTGGGCCGTGTTCGCGGCCGTCGGCGCGATCGTGCTCGCGCTGACCGGCGCCGAGGCGCTGTACGCGGACATGGGCCACTTCGGCCGCAAGCCGATCCAGCTCGCGTGGCTGGGCATCGTGCTGCCGTCGCTCGCGCTGCAGTACCTGGGCCAGGCCGCGCTGCTGATCCGCGACCCGTCGGCGATCCAGAACCCGTTCTTCCGCCTGTTCCCGGCGAGCTGGCTGATCCCGGTCGTGATCCTCGCGACGGCGGCCACCGTGATCGCGTCGCAGGCGGTGATCTCCGGTGCGTTCTCGATGACGCGCCAGGCGATCCAGCTCGGCTTCCTGCCGCGCATGCAGGTGGTCTTCACGTCGGCCGCCGAGGCCGGGCAGATCTACCTGCCGCGCGTCAACTGGGTGCTGCTGTGCGCCGTGATCGCGGCCGCGATCGGCTTCGGCAGCTCCGCGGCGATGGCCTCGGCCTACGGCATCGCGGTGACGGTGACGATGCTGATCACGACGATGCTGACCTTCTTCGTCGTGCGCGACGGCTGGGGCCTGCCGCTGTGGGTCGCGTACGGCGGCACGGCGGTATTCTTCGCGTTCGACGTGCTGCTGGTGACGTCATGCTCGATCAAGTTCATCGAGGGCGGCTGGTTCCCGATCGTGCTGGGCCTGACGATCTTCACGGTGATGTCGACCTGGAAGCGTGGCCGCGAGCTGCTGATCGAATCGATCCGCAGCGACGACCCCGAGCTGCAGCCCTTCATCGAGTCGCTCGCGAAGCACGTCGAGCAGCGCGCCCCGCGCACGGCCGTCTACACGGTCGCGAACCCGGACACCGTGCCACAGGCGCTGATGCACAACCTCAAGCACAACTGCGTGCTGCACGAGCAGAACGTGATCCTGTCGGTCGTCTTCCATGAACGCGCCTACATCGAGGGCGACGACGTCATGCAGGTCACGCCGCTGGCCGACGGCTTCTGGCGCATCTGCATCAACTACGGCTTCATGAACATTCCTGACGTCCCCGCCGCGCTCGCGAAGGCCGCGTCGCACGGCATCGACTTCGAGCCGATGCGCACCAGCTACTTCATCAGCCGCGAGGTCGTCGTGCCGACGCGCGGCCACGGCATGGCGCAGTGGCGCGAACGCCTGTTCGCGACGATGTCGCGCAACGCGGGCAGCGTGGTCGAGTTCTTCAAGCTGCCCAACAACGCCGTGATCGAACTCGGCACCCGCGTGCAGATCTAGCGCCGCTCCCCCTCGCGCGCGGCTGGACGGCCGCTCCGCGGGTTCGCGGGGATTCATCGGCGCTCATGCCGTGCCGATACAAGGGCATGACCCGCTCCCTTTGCGCGACCGTGCGCGCCCGGCGCCTGACGTCGCGCGCGCTCGCCGCCGCGCTCGCGTCGGCCTTCGCAACCGTTCACGCCGATCCGGCCGACTACGTCTTCGTGCCCTACTCGACCGCCGGCCTGCGCGTCGTCGCGTACGCGGCCGGCGTCGAGCACGACCGGGACGGCGCCCGCACCAGCCAGCAGGCGGCGACGCTCGGCTGGAGCCCGGTCGCGCGCTGGTTCACGTCGGTCTACGGCGCGTGGACGGCCGACGGCGGCGCGGGCTATCGCTTCGACGAGGGGTCGTGGCTCAACCACGTCGAACTCACCACGCCGGGCGCGGAGCCGGTCGACCTGGGCGTGTTGTGCGAGATCGAGAAGCCGCACGACCGCGACGAAGGCACCGGCGTCCAGTGCGGGCCGACGCTGCAGTTCGACACCGACGAGCTGCAGTGGAACCTGAACCCGATCTTGGCGAAGCACGTCCACGCCACGGACGCAGCGCCGACGTCGCTCGGCTACCAGTGGCAGGTCAAGGGCATGTGGAGCGCGCACCTCGAGCTCGGCGCGCAGGGCTTCGGCGACGTCGGCACGTGGAACCACTGGGCGTCCGGCGCGCGGCAGTCGCACGAGCTCGGCCCGGCGATCTTCGCGAAGTGGATGCTGCCCGACGCCCACGTGCTGCGCGTCGACGCCGCCTGGCTCGCCGGCATCGGCAGCGGCTCGCCGCGCGACACGCTGCGGCTGCGCGTGCAGCACGAGTTCTAGCGCGACAGGGCGCCGCCAGGACGGTCTGGCGCCGACCAGATTAGAAGCCTTACTTGCAAGTTTGACTTCCATTCTGCTATCGTTCCGCCATGCCGAAGAAGACCCCCGACGACGCCGAGGCGCTGATGTCCGCCATCGGGCTGCTGCTGCGCCGCGTGAAGGCGCAGACGGACAGCCACGACCTGTCGATGACCGAGCGCCTGGTCGTCGCGCGGCTGGCCAGCGGCGGCCCGGCGTCGATTGCCGATCTCGCGCGCGCCGAAGGCATGAAGCCGCAATCGATGGGCGCGACCGTCGCCGCGCTGGAGGCGGCCGGCATCGTCGCGCGCGAGCCGCATCCGACCGACGGGCGCCAGTCGCTGATCGGCCTGTCGCAGCATGGCGTGGCCGTGCGCAAGACCATCCGCGACGCCAAGCGCGCGTGGCTGCAGCAGGCGCTGGCGCGGCTCGAACCGCACGAGCGCGAGACGCTCTTCGCCGCGGGCCGGATCATGGCGCGCCTCGTGGCGTCGTGAGGCCGGCGCCCCTTCCCGATCAACCACCGACGCCGCGGCGCCACTGAAAGAGACGACATGCACTGGACAGCCTATTTCTTCGGCGGCGCCTTCCTCGCGAACGCCATCCCGCACTGGGTCAACGGCCTGTCCGGCCGGCCGTTCCAGACGCCGTTCGCCACGCCGAGCGGCATCGGGCTGTCGTCGTCCACCGTCAACGTGCTGTGGGGGCTGGCCAACCTGGTCGTCGCCTGGCTGCTGCTGGTGCGCGTGGACGGCTTCGACCTGCGCGATCCGGTCGACGCCGGCGTGTTCGCGCTCGGCGCGCTGGCGATGTCGCTGTTCGCGGCGAGCCACTTCGGCAAGCTGCACGGCGACGACCTGAAGAAGTCCGGCTGACGGCCGGGGCCGCGCGCGGCGCGCCGGCGTCAGTGCAGCATCCGCGCCGACTCGCCGTCGGCCGCCGAGCGGCGCATGCCCCAGCTCGTCGTCCACTCGGGGAAGTCGCCGACCGGCATCGGGCGCCCCATGAAGAAGCCCTGCGCCTGGTCGCACTTCAGGTCGCGCAGCATGTCCCACACCTCGATGTTCTCGACGCCCTCGGCGACGACGGTGATGCCGAGGTTGTGCGCGAGGTCGACGGTCGAGCGCACGATCATCTCGTCGTCGGACTCGGCCTGCATGCTGCGCACGAAGGACTGGTCGATCTTCAGCTCGTCGACCGGCAGCCGCTTCAGGTAGGCGAGCGACGAGTAGCCGGTGCCGAAGTCGTCGATCGACAGCTTGAAGCCGATCGCGCTCAGCGCGTCGAGCGTCGCGAGCGCGCGCTGCGGGTCGTCCATGATCGCGCTCTCGGTGATCTCGAGGCAGAACGCCGCGGCCGGCACGCCGTGCTTGGCCAGCAGCGCCTGGAACTTCTGCGGCAGGTCCTGGTCGAGCAGGTCGCGCGTCGACAGGTTGACCGACAGCACCAGCTCCATGCCCTCGTCGTTCAGCACGAGCCAGTGGCGCGCGGCCTCCTCGAAGACCCACATCGTGAGCACGCGGATGAAGCCGGTCTGCTCGGCGAACGGGATGAACTGCACCGGCGGCACGAGGCCGCGCACCGGGTGCTGCCAGCGCACCAGCGCCTCGGCACCGATCACGCGGCGGTCGTGCAGCGCGAGCTTGGGCTGCAGGTACAGCCGCAGCTCGTTGCGGTCGACGGCCTGGCGCAGCTCGCTCATCAGCGTGAGCGTCTGCGCGCTCGTGACGTCGATCGACGGGTCGTAGACCAGCGGCCCGTTGCTGCGCCGCTTGCCCGCGTACATCGCCATCTCGGCGCGCACCAGCAGCGTGTCGGCGGCGTCGGCATGCTGCGGCCAGCACGCGACGCCGACGCCCGCGCCGACGTCGATGCTGTGGCCCTCGAGCACGAGGGGCTCGTCGAGCGCGAGTTCGACGCGCTGCGCCACCACGAGCGCGGCACGCGGGTCGGCGCCGCGCAGCAGGATGCCGAACTCGTCGCCGCTGAGGCGCGCGACGACGTCGCCCTCGCGCGCGACCGCGCGGGCGAGGCGCTCGGCGATCGCGACGAGCACGAGGTCGCCGACGCGGTAGCCCAGCACGTCGTTGACATGCTTGAAGCGGTTCAGGTCGAGCATCACGACGCCGACCGCCGCTGCCGCGCCGTCGGGCGCCGCGCCCCTGGCGGCCGCCTCCTGGATCGCCTCGCCGAGCAGCGCGCCGAAGCGCGCGCGGTTGGGCAGGTCGGTGAGGCTGTCCCAGTAGGCGAGCTTGAGGATCTGGGCCTGGTTCTCGGCCACGCTGATGCGCATGCGCTCGAACGACTGCGACAGCTCGCCGATCTCGTCGTTGCGGCGCAGGCCGCGCATCGGCGTCGCGTAGTCGCCCGCGCCGAGGCGCTCGGCGGCGTCGGCCAGCCCGCGCAGCGGCGTCGTGACGCGGCGCGCGGTGATGACGCTGCCGAACGCGAAGACGGCGATGCCGACGAGCGTGATGACGATCAGCGCGACCTGCAGGTCGGCCGGCAGGCGCACGGCGTCCTCGACGGACAGCGACACCAGCGCCAGCACGCCCGCGTCGGCCTGGCCGGCGGCGCCCAGCGGCACGGCGCGCACGCCGAGCTCCTCGCCACGCGAGCTCACCGCTGTCATGCCGGCGTCGTGCGCCGTGGCGACCCAGGGATAGTCGGCCACGCTCTGCGCGTCCGCGGAATCGAGGCTCGTCAGCGCCGTCGCCCAGTGGTCGCCGGCCGAGGCGCGCGACAGCAGGGTCAGGTCGAGGCCGGACAGGCTGCGCATGTCGCTCGCCAGCTGCGCGTCGAGCGGGAACGCCATCAACACCCAGCCGATCACGAGCGGCGCCTTGACCGGCACCAGCACGACCTGGAACGGCCGGCCGGCCAGCAGCGCGATGGCATGCGCGTGGCCGGACGCGCCGGCGCGCGCCGCGAGCCGGCTCGCGACCGGCGCGAACTCGCCCGGGTGCGCGACGGTGGTGGCGCGGAGCTGGAAGTCGGGCGACAGCAGCGCGGCCTCGGTGGCGCCGATGCGCGCGCCGTGGTTGGCGAGCACGGAGACGATGGTCTCGGCGTCGTTGCTGCCCAGCGCCTCGCGGAAGCCGTAGTCGGCCGCGAGCAGCTGCGCGCCGTCGGTGACGGCCTGCGCCCGGCGGTCGAGCAGGTTCTGCAGCAGGCGCTCGCCCTCGAGCAGCCGCGTCGGCAGCACGCGGTGCGCGTGGGTGGTCAGGCTGGCGCGCAGCGCGGCGAAGCTCGCGAGCTGCACCGCGAGCAGCAACGCGAGGAACAGCACCGCGATGCGGGCGCCGATCGAGCCGCTCCAGTAGCGGGCGGGCAGCTTCACTTCGACAGTCCGTTCGGCGCGAGCCGGACGCGCTGCTCGACGTCGCCGCCGACGGCCAGCGGCAAGGTCATCGCCGGCGCGGTCTCGGCCAGGCTCGAATGCCACACGTGCAGCACGTAGCTGCCCGGCGGCACGCCCTCGACGCGCGCGCGGCCGGCGGCGCTGGTGCGCGCGTAGAACGGCGTGTCCGAGACGACGACCCACGCGACCATCTGGTCGTGGATGTTGCAGCCGAGGACGGCGACGCCGGGCTTGTCGAACACCACCGGCGTGTGCGGCTTGCCGGCGTAGAGCTTGAGCTGGAAGGTCTTGGTCGGCGAGAACGAGTAGACGTGGTGGCGCACCGTGTCCTCGTTCGGGAACAGCACCGAGGTGCCGGTCGTGATGACGGTGAGCTGCGGGTCGAACTGCAGGTCGTGCTGCGCGATCTGGACGCCATTGAGCGGCTTGACGGCCGCGTGCGGGCCGGTCGGCTCCAGCATCACGACGGCGTCGGCCACCGGTGCGCCGGTGGCGTCGCCGACGACGACCGAGACGTTCGCCGCCCCCGCGCCGAGCGTCGTGGCGGCAAGCAGGAAGGCGGCGGCGAGTGACGCGAGGCGGCGGATCATGGTGGCGGGTGCGTTCCGGTTCGGGAGCCGACGGCGTCCACGCGGCGACGCGAGCCCGGCTCATCCCATGAGGCTATCGGCCATCGTGTCGCAAGCTTGAACCCTTGTGCCGCCCGCCGGGCGGCCCGGCCGGCGGCCGCGCGAATTCCGTCACGAAGGCTGTCACATCCGGTTGCAGGCGTCGAGGATTCCCCACGCGCCCGCCGAGCGCCTCAGACGCCCAGCCCGGCCCAGCCGTCGCGCGCCCGCGCCACCCACTGCACCGCCGCGATCTGGCGCCGCCCGGCGTTCTTGGCGGCGTAGAGCGCCTGGTCGGCGCGGCGGAAGACGAGGTCCATGTCGATGCGCACGTCGGCCGCGAAGCTGACGATGCCCGCCGAGAAGCCGACCTGCGCGAGCTGCCGGTCGCCGATCGTGAAGACGCGCTCGCTGAGGCGCACGAGCAGCTCCTCGACGCGGGCGCGCGCGGCGACGTCGTCGGTGTCGGACATCAGCACGCAGAACTCCTCGCCGCCGTAGCGGCAGCAGAGGTCGTGGGCGCGGAAGCCGTCGCGCAGCAGGTCGGAGAAGCCCTTGAGCACGAGGTCGCCCATCGCGTGGCCGTAGCGGTCGTTGACGGCCTTGAAGTGGTCGAGGTCGATCAGCACGACCGTGATGCGCTCGCGCTGGCGCGCCACCATCGACAGCAGCCCCGGCAGCTGCTCGCCGAGGTAGCGCCGGTTGAAGAGGCCGGTGAGCGCGTCGCGGTTGGCGAGGTCGCGCAGCGAATCCTGCAGGCGCTCGACCTCGCGCAGGCGCTGCTCGAGCAGCAGGTTCTTCTGCACGATCGCGGCCTCGGCGGTCTCGGCGATGGTGCGCTCGCGCCGCGCGTGCTCGATCTCCATGCGCGCGAGGTGCGTCTGGTGGTCGACGTGGAGGTCGATGTTGCGGATCTCCGCGGCCTTGGCGGCGAGCTCGCCGCGCATGTCGATGAGGCGTCCCTGCAAGGCATACGCGCGCTCGAAGTTGCCGGCGCGCGCCTGCAGCCGCGCGGCGAGCGCGACGCAGCTCTGCACCGCGATCTCGTGCGTGTTGTCGGTGATCAGCGCGCAGCCGGCCTCGGCCGCCTCGGCGGCCTGGGCGGGCGACACCGCCTCGCTCAGCTCGGACAGCAGCAGCGCGCGCACGTAGGCCACGTGCACCAGGATCGCGGGCTCGGCGTGCGCGTTCGCGGCGGCCGACGCCTCGCCGAGCAGCTCGACGGCCGTCGCGCGGTCGCCGATCGCGAGCTTGGTCTCGGCCGCCACCAGCAGCGCGCTGGCGAGGTACAGCGGCGTGGCCACCTTGTCGCGCTCGGCGAGCGTCGGGGCCATCACGCGGTCGGCGCGGGCCGGGTCGCCCATCGACAGCAGGCACTGCGCCCACGCCTTCACCGACGACAGCTTGCGCGGCGTCATCGGCAGCGGCTCGTAGAGGCGGAAGGCCTCCTCGAGGTAGATCCGCGCGAGGTCGACGTTCTGCACCAGCAGGTGGCTGTAGCCGATGTTCTTCTTCGTGTTGGCGACGAGGCCGGTCGGCGCGTCGGGGCAGTCGAACAGCCGGTTCAGCGCCTGGTAGGCGCGCTTCTGCTCCTCGGCCCAGCCGACCAGGTAGCCGCGGAAGTGGCCGGCCATCAGGTCCATCCAGCTCAGCTCGATCGGCTCGAGGTGGCCCTCGGCCAGCTCGCGGATCGCCTGGACGTCGCGCAGGCCGGCGTCGTGGTTGGTGCCGAGGGTGGCCAGGAACAGCACCAGCAGGTTCAGCAGCAGGCCCTCGACGATCCAGCCGCGCCGCTGCGCCACCTCGAGCGCCGCGTCGATCCGCGCGACCAGCGCGCCGCGGTCGCCGAAGCGCGCCTCGTGGTTCATCTGCACCACCTGCAGCCGGAACAGCTCGCGCTCCAGGCCGGCCTCGCTCGCGCGCGCGAACGCGTCGGCCCAGATCCGCATCGCGCGTTCGGGCTCGTCGGGCAGCAGGCGCAGCGCGGTCAGCGCCAGGCGATCGATTTCGGCAGTCGACATCGGTGTGAACGAGGTGGCTGGGCGGGCAGGCGGGCGCGTCGTGCGGGCGGCCTGGCGGGTTCGTCAAACGATAACGCAGCCTGGATCACCCCGCAGCCCCCAAGCGAGGGTATTTCGCGCCGGAACGGCCCGGGCGTCCGCCCGTCAGCCGCCGCGCGCGATGCGGCGCTCGGCGACCACGCGCAGCAACGGCCAGTTCCCGGCCATCGCCAGCGCCTCGTCGTGGCCTTGTGCGGCCGCGGCGGCCAGCAGCGCGTCGGCGCGTTCGAGCGCGGCCAGCGAGTGCGTCTGCAGCGCCGTGACCTGCAGCTGGAGGAACAGCGCGAACTGCGCGTCGGCATCGCCCGCCGCGGCGAGCGTCTCGAGCTCGGCGACATGCCGGGCCTGTTCGGCCGCGGCCTCGGCCTCGTAGTCGCGCACGCCGATCTTCGCCGCGGCATGCCGGTCGACCAGCGCCAGCACCAGCCGGCCGACGTGCCGCTCGGCGTCGTCCGGGTGCATCGCGGCGAGGTCGTCGAGGTCGGGCGCGACGCCGTCCGACGCGCCCGCGCGCAGGGCCGCCGCGCTCGCCGCCGGCACCGACCGGAACGTCAGCGTTCGCGCGTCCTCGTCGTAGTGGATCAGGATGTCGCGCGGTTCGGGCATCGCGGCCTCGCGGGCGTCAGGCGTCAGGCGTCAGGCGTCAGGCGTCAGGCGTCAGGCGTCAATGATCGCGCGCCTTGCCGAAGTAGATGAACGGCAGGATGACCGGCGCGAGCGGGGCGTAGTAAAGCAGCTGCACGCCGTCGGCGGCGGTGCGGATCGGCGTGGCGGCGCCGTCGACCGCGGCGTCGCCGGCGCTGAAGTCGGTCGTGAACTCGATCGTGTAGGCCTTGTTCAGCTTGTCCTGCTCGCGGCCGCCCTTGTACGTCCAGCCGGTGAAGCGCTGGCCCTTGAGCGTGCCGGCGGTCTCGTAGCGGCCGTCGGCGTCGCGCACGAAGCCGATCGCGGCGGCGGCCTGCTGCTTGTCGGCCGGCGCGTCCGCGGGCAGCGCCAACGTGTACTCGCCGGTGACGACGTTCTTGTTGTCGACATGGAAGGTCGAGAACGTCGCCGTCAGCGACGAGTGGATCGGCGAATGCAGCGCCTGGAACAGCACCGGCGGCGCCTCGAAGATGTAATGGTGGTCGCTGCCGATCGCCGCCATGTGCTTGCCGTCCTCCGACAGCAGCACCGACGAGATGCTCTCGGTGTAGTGCTGCGGGCCGGCCGCCGGCTTGTCGGCGTGGCTGGCGCAGCCCGCGACGACCGCCAGGGCCAGCGACAGCGCGAGGGCGATAAGACGTCGACCGGCGTTCACCATGTCATCTCCTCTTGATTTGGAATTGGAATCGGAATCCGGGGGAGCGACGATTATGGTGGCCGGGGCCGGCGCGGTCTGCCCAGGATTGGCGATTAGGGGCAGACCCCGAGACCGCGCGATCCCGCCGCCACGCTCACGGCACGAAGCGGTACCCGACGCCCAGCTCCGTGATCAGGTGCTGCGGCTGCGACGGGTCGGCCTCGAGCTTGGCACGCAGGTGGCCCATGTAGATGCGCACGTAATGCGTGTCCTCCGAGTGCGACGGCCCCCACACGGCGCGCAGCAGCTGCGGGTGCGTGAGCACGCGGTTGGGGTGCGACGCGAGGTGCGTCAGCAGCCGGTACTCGAGCGGCGTGAGGTGCAGCGGCGCGCCCGCGCGTTCGACGGTGCGGCGCACGAGGTCGACGTGGACGTCGCCGAAATCGAGCACGCTCGGCACGTCCGCGTTCGCACGCGGGTGGCGGCGCAGCTGGGCACGCACGCGGGCCAGCAGCTCGCCGGTGCCGAAGGGCTTGACGAGGTAGTCGTCGGCGCCGGCGTCGAGCGCGGCGATCTTGTCGGCCTCCATCGTGCGCGCCGACAGCACGATGATCGGGATCTCCGACCACGTGCGCAGG
>JASLEM010000486.1 GCA_030151165.1 Burkholderiaceae bacterium | reverse complement strand
AAGCTGATGCCTGACGACGTGTTCTCGCGCGCCAGCTTCGTGCTGTCCGCCAAGGTGCTGGACCCGCAGTTCCAGGGCCAGACCAAGGAGCGCCTGAACTCGCGCGACGCGTTGCGCCTGGTGTCGGCCTACGTGAAGCCGGCCCTGGAGCTGTGGCTGAACCGTCACGTCGTCCACGGCTAGAAGCTGGCCGAACTGGTCATCAAGCAGGCGCAGACCCGCCAGCGCGCCAGCCAGAAGGTCGAGAAGCGCAAGGGCTCCGGCGTGGCCGTGCTGCCCGGCAAGCTCACGGACTGCGAGAGCCGCGACCTGACGCTCAACGAGGTGTTCCTGGTCGAAGGCGACTCCGCCGGCGGCTCCGCCAAGATGGGCCGCGACAAGGAGACCCAGGCCATCCTGCCGTTGCGCGGCAAGGTCCTGAACACGTGGGAAGTCGAGCGCGATCGCCTGTTCGCCAACAACGAGATCCACGACATCGCGGTCGCGATCGGCGTCGATCCGCACGGTCCGAACGACACGCCCGACTTCTCCGGGCTGCGCTATGGCAAGGTCTGCATCCTGTCGGACGCCGACGTCGACGGCTCGCACATCCAGGTGCTGCTGCTGACGCTGTTCTTCCGGCACTTCCCGCAACTGGTCGCGCGCGGCCATGTGCATGTGGCGAAGCCGCCGCTGTTTCGCGTCGACGCTCCCGCGCGCGGCCGCAAGCCCGCCGCCAAGATCTACGCGCTGGACGGCGGCGAGCTCGAGGCGACGCTCGACAAGCTGCGCAAGGAAGGCGCCCGCGAGAACTCGTGGACGATCAGCCGCTTCAAGGGCCTCGGCGAGATGAACGCCGAGCAGCTGTGGGACACCACGCTGAACCCCGAGACGCGCCGCCTGCTGAAGGTCGAACTCGGCCAGCTCGACGTCGCCCAGACCGAAGGCTCTTTCACCCGGCTCATGGGCAAGGGCGAGGCGCAGGCGCGACGCGACCTGATGGAGTTGCGCGGCGACGCGGTCGAGATCGACATCTGATCGATCTCCCGGGCCGGGCCGGGTTCGAACGATCCGGCCGGCCTCCACCCACGCCAAGTTATCCGGCAACGGTGACGAATCGTGCAGAAATCCCGCTTTCTTCGGGGGATCGGGGCTGGGCGTCCCTGCGATGCTTGACCCTAGAATCCAACGCTTCGCTCGGGCCGGCCCTGGTCGCCCGGTGAATCCCCTGTCGTGCAGACCGCCGCAAACCATCCTCCTGCTTCGATCGCCGTCGCCATGTCCACCACCCCCCTCGCCGAGAGCACCCATCTGCGGATTCGTCCGACGATGCTGTCCGATCTCGACTTCGTCGTGGCGGTGGAGCAGGACGGCCGCAACCTGCCGTACATCACGCCGTGGGAGCGGACGCAGCACGAGGGCGCCATCCGCTTTCCCGACTCGCGCCACTTCATCGTCGAGGCCGGGCAGGACTGGGAGCACGTCGGCTTCGTGATCCTGCAGGGCTGCCGCAACCCGATGCGCTCGATCGAGCTCAAGCGCATCGTGCTGCAGACGCACGGGCGCGGCGTCGGACGCGCCTGCGTGCGCGTGCTCAAGCAGATGGCGTTCCGCGATCTGCACGCGCACCGCTTCTGGCTGGACGTCAAGTCGCTCAACACACGCGCGCTGCACCTGTATGCCGGCGAGGGCTTCGTCGAGGAAGGGCGGCTGCGCGAGAGCGTCCGCCTCACCGGCGTGGACAGCCCCGAGGGCTGGGACAGCCTCGTCGTGATGTCCATGCTCGACCGCGAGTACCAGGCGCGGGTCGACGGCGGCCTCGAGACGCCGTTCCCGGGGCACGCGGCATGATGCGTCCGCTCCTGATCGCCGCCAGCCTGGCCGCCTTGCTGGCGGTCGCCACCTCCGCCTGCGATTCGCTGCCGGACGCCACGAGCGCCCGCGGCCCGAACCGCGCGGCCGACGCCGCGGCACCGTACCCGGTCGCCGCGGCCACCGCGGCTGCGGCCACCGCCACGAACTCGAACGCGCCGCTGCTGTCGGCCACCATCGTCCCCGTCGCCGGCAAGCCGGTGCTGTGGGGGTATGTCGACGGCGCGGGCGTCGCGCACTTCGCGGCGACGCAACTCGATTCGCACTACGCCCAGGTGCTGCGCGAGACCGACGGACCGCACGTGCTCGGCAAGACCCAGCAGACCGACGGCCTGCTCACCTGGCTGGAGATCTCGCCCGACGTCAAGGCCGTGCAGCCGCTGCTCAACGAAGCCGCGAAGGCGACCGGCGTCGACGAGGAACTGCTGAAGGCCGTCATCACCGTCGAATCCGGCTACAACGCGCGGGCCCTGTCGCCGCGCGGCGCCATGGGCCTGATGCAGCTGACGCCGGTCACGGCCGATCGCTACGCCACCCGCGAAGAGCGCCAGACCCCGGCGTCGGAGCGCATGCTCGACGCCCGCACCAACATCCTCACCGGCGCGCGCATGCTCGCCGACCTGACACGCCGCTACGGCGGCATCGACATCGCACTCGCCGCCTGGAACGCCGGCGAAGGCACCGTCCGCAAGGCCGGCGGCCGCATGCCCGAGATCGCCGAGACCGAGGCCCATGTCCACATGGTGCTCGAGCTCTACTGGGCGCTGCTGCAGCGCGACCTGCCGCAGCAC
>JASLEM010000447.1 GCA_030151165.1 Burkholderiaceae bacterium | reverse complement strand
GAGCTGCACGCCGACGTGCTGCGCGCCGGCGCGGTGTTCGTCGAATACGAGCCGCAGAGCCGCATCGAGGGCGACCTGCAGCAGATGCCGGCCGACTTCGCGGTCACCGAGTTGTGGGGCGTGCTGGCCGGCGAGGTGGCGGGCCGCACCTCGGCCGTGCAGGTCAAGGTGTTCGACTCCGTGGGCTTCGCGCTGGAGGACTTCTCCGCGCTGCGCCTGCTGCGCTACTTCGCCCTCGAGCTGGGCCTGTGCCGCAGCGTCGACCTCGTGCCCGAGATGGCCGACCCGAAGAACCTGTTCGGCGCGCTGAAGACGGCGCCGGCGGTGGCGGGCCTGCCCGAGGCGCTGCGCGTCGCGCTGGCCGCCTGACGCGTCGCGGCGCCGCCGGTGTCCCGCCGGCGACGCTTGCCCCGCAGCGCGCGCGTCACGCGCGCGGGCGGTGACAATGCGCGGCATCGCAGGGCCGCCGGCCGTGCATCAACCCGACGGCTCCCATGATCATCGTCCATCACCTGAACAACTCGCGCTCGCAGCGCATCCTGTGGCTGCTCGAGGACCTGGGCCTGCCGTACGAGATCAAGCGCTACCAGCGCGACCCGAAGACGATGCTCGCGCCGCCGGAGCTGCTGAAGGTGCATCCGCTCGGCAAGTCGCCCGTCATCACCGACGGCGACCTCGTGATCGCCGAGTCGGGCGCGATCGTCGAGTACCTGCTCGACACCTACGGCGCCAGCTCGAACCTGCGCCCCGCGCGCGGCACGCCCGAGTACCTGCGCTTCACATACTGGCTGCACTTCGCCGAAGGCAGCGCGATGCCGCCGCTGCTGATGAAGCTGATCTTCACGACGATCAAGAAGACGAAGATGCCGTTCTTCGCCAAGCCCATCGCCAACGCGATCTCGGACAAGGTGCTCAAGGGCTTCGTCAACCCGAACCTCGAGCGCCAGATCGCGTTCATGGAGGACGACCTCAGCAAGGGCCCGTGGTTCCTCGGCCAGGCGTTCAGCGCGGCCGACATCCAGATGAGCTTCCCCATCGAGGCCGCCGCCCAGCGCGCGGGCCTCACCGAGGCGAAGACGCCGCGCCTGCTCGACTGGCTCAAGCGCGCGCACGCGCGTCCCGCGTACCAGCGCGCGCTGGAAAAGGGCGGGCCGTACGACTTCGCGTGAGATGCGGATCCGCGGTCTCAGCCGTGGATCTTCTCACCTCTCCCCAGCATCGCCACCAACACCCCGATCCGCTTCGCGCGCGTCTCCGGCTTCACGGCCGTCTGCACCCGCCACAGCACGGCGTAGCGGTTGGTCGCGTTGAGCGTCGCGAAGAACGCGGCGGCCTGCGGCGCGGCGTCGAGCGCGGCCTGCAGGTCGGCGGGCACGGTCGACGTGCGCGCGCCTTCGTAGGCGGCGTCCCAGCGGCCGTCGGCCTTCGCGGCATCGACCTGCGCCTGGCCTGACGGCTGCATCCGCCCCGACTCGATCAGCGCGAGCGCCTTGCCGCAGTTGATCTTCGACCAGAGGCTGCGCGCGCGCCGCGGCGTGAAGCGCTGCAGCCAGTGCTGCGCGTCGAAGGACTTCTTCTGCCCGTCGATCCAGCCATGGCACAGCGCGGCCTCGATCGCCTGCGGGTAGGTGATGGTCGGCGCGTCGGCGCCGATCTTGGCGAACAGTAGCCAGACGCCGTCGGACGACGTGGCGTTCTTGCGCAGCCACGTGTCCCAGGCCTTGGCCGTGGCGAAGCGGACGGGCGCGAGGTCGGCCGCGGCGACTGGCGCCGGCGTCGGCTTCGAGGCCGGCTTGGGCGCCGTCTTCGCCGCGGCTTTCGTGGCGGGCCTGGCGGTAGTCTTGGCGGCGGGTTTGCGGTCGGCGGCGGTCGGCATGCGAAGGAGTTTGCCCCACGCGCGCGTCACGCGCGAGCGGGGCCGCCCGACGCCGTTCAATGGCTGCGCGCCATCCGCTCGCTGACCCAGTCGACGAACACGCGCACGCGCGGCGAGAGCTGGCGCGAGTGCGGATAGAGCACCGACACCGCCATCGGCGCCGGGCGCAGCGGCGCCATCACCTCGCGCAGCCGGCCGGCCGCGAGCGCCGCCTCGACGTGGTAGCGGGGCAGCTGGATCAGCCCGAGCCCGGCCTCGCAGCAGGTGACGTAGGCGTCGGCGTGGCGCACGGTGACGGCGCCGCGCAGCGTGACGCTGCGGGGTTCGCCGTCGACGAGGAAGTCGAACGGCAGCGGCTTGCCGGACGCGCCCGCGTAGTTGACGGCGCGGTGCGCGCGCAGGTCGGGCAGGGTCGCGGGCTCGCCGTGGGCGTCGAGGTAGGCCGCGCTCGCGCAGGTGACCTGCTCCAGCAGCGCGACGCGCCGGCCGACCATGCTCGAGTCGCGCGGCTCGCCGGCGCGCAGCACGCAGTCGATGCTTTCGCGGACGAGGTCGACGAGGCGGTCGCCGAGGCCGATGTCGAGCTCGATGTCGGGGTACTTCGCGCAGAACTCGCCGAGGTGCGGCAGCAGGAAATGCATCGCGAGCGTGCCCTGCAGGTCGACGCGCAGCTTGCCGGCCGTGCGAGCGGCGCCGTGCGCGAACGCGGCCTCCGTCTCCTGCAGGTCGGCGAGCAGCTGCTGGCAGCGGTGCAGGTAGGCGTCGCCGTCGAGCGTGACGCTGACGTGGCGCGTCGTGCGCTGCAGCAGCCGCACGCCCAGGCGCTTCTCGAGCTGCTGGATCGTGTGCGTGACGGTGGCGCGCGGCAGCTGCAGCTGCTCGGCGGCCTGCGTGAAGCTGCTCAGCTCGGCCACCTTCACGAAGACCTGCATGGCGTCGAAGCGATCCATCCGATTGTTGGCTTTGGTTGGACAGTGATGGCCAATCTACACCATTTATCGGCACCGATCGAAACAGAATAATTCGCTCACTGACTCGCTGAACACCTCAACGGCCAGATTCCAAACCACCTCGGAGATCGTCATGAACACCCGCACCGTCAACGTCAACACCATCGGCGCCCGCCAGGTCGCCATCGTCACCGGCGCCGCGCGCGGCATCGGCGCGGCCATCGCCGCGCGGCTCGGCCGCGAGGGCTACGCCGTCATCGTCAACTACGCCGGCAGCGCCGACGAGGCCGCGGGCGTCGTCAATGCGATCCACGAGGCCGGCAGCCAGGCGCTCGCGGTGCAGGCGGACGTCGCCGACCCGGCCGCGGTGCGCCGACTGTTCGACGAGGCGGTCGCGCAGTTCGGACGCGTCGACGTGCTCGTCAACAACGCCGGCATCATGCCGCCGCAGTTGCCGATGCTCGCCGACACCGACGACCAGACCTTCGAGGCGCTGTTCGCCGTCAACGTCAAGGGCAGCTTCAACACGATGCGCGAGGCCGCGACTCGGCTGCAGCGCGGCGGCCGCATCGTCAACTTCTCGACCAGCGTGATCGGCCTCGCGATGCCCGGCTACGCCGTCTACGCCGCGACCAAGAGCGCGATCGAGACGATGACCCACATCCTCGCGAAGGAATTGCGCGGCCGCGGGATCACCGTCAACGCCGTCGCGCCCGGCCCGACCGCGACCGCGCTGTTCCTGAACGGCAAGCCGCAGGAGGTCGTCGACCGCCTCGCCAAGGCCGCGCCGCTCGAGCGCCTCGGGCAGCCGGAGGACATCGCCAACACGGTCGCGATGCTGGTGAGCAGCGACGGCGGCTGGGTCAATGGCCAGACGATTCGCGCCAACGGCGGGCTGGTGTGACCACGCGAACGCATGCGAACCAAGAGATCATCATGACCAAGAACGTCATCCTCGTCACCGGCGCCTCGACCGGCATCGGCCACCTCACCGCGCGGTCGCTCGCGGCGGCGGGCCACATCGTCTACGCGAGCATGCGCGACATCGCCGGGCGCAACGCGCCGCGCGTGCGCGAGTTGCGCGACCGGGCCTTCGCGCAGGGGCACGACCTGCGCGCCATCGAGCTCGACGTGCTGTCGCAGGCCTCCGCGGACGCCGCGGTCGCGACGATCGTCGCGGAGCAGGGGCGGCTCGACGTCGTCGTGCACAACGCGGGCCACCTGGTCGTCGGGCCGACGGAAGCCTTCTCGCCGGAGGAGATGATCGCGTCGTACGACACCAACGTGCTCGGCGCGCAGCGCGTGAACAAGGCCGCGCTGCCGGTGCTGCGCGCGCAGCAGCAGGGCCTGCTGGTGTGGGTCGGCAGCACGACGGAGCGCGGCGGCTTCCCGCCCTTCCTCGGGCCGTACGCCGCGGCGAAGGCGGCGATGGACTCGATCGCGGTGACGATGTCGTACGAGCTCGCGCGCTTCGGCATCGAGACGGCGATCATGGTGCCGGGCGCGTTCACGGCGGGCACCGCGCACTTCCCGAACGCGGGCAGGCCGGCCGACGCGGCGACCGTCGCGGCGTACGCACGCTACGACGGGTTGATGGACGCGGTCGGCGCGAAGCTCTCCGCGCTGATGCCGCCCGAGGCCGACCCGCAGGCCGTGGCCGACGGCATCGTGCGCATCGTCGCGGCGCCCGCGGGCCAGCGCCCGTTCCGCACGATGGTGGACTTCATCGACGACGGCGCGACGGCCGTCACCGAAGTCGCCGAACGCGTTCGCGAAGCCTTCGCGCATCGCATCGGGATCGACGACCTGTTGAAGCCCGCGACGATCGCGCGCTGAGCTCGTGGGTCATCGCGGCGGTACCCTTCCCGGGTATCGCCGCTCCGGCTCAATGAACGTTGACGATGTCCCGATGCATCGGCGCGAGGCGCGCCAGCAGCCGGTTCTGCGTCGTGAACGGGATGCCCTGCGCCTCCATCGAGAACTGCAGCACCTCGACCAGCGCGTTGAAGTCGCCCTTGGCGATGTCCATGTCCTGGTGCGCGGTCTTCATCGGGATGCCGGTGTAGACGCAACCGCCGCCCGAGACCTCGCAGAACTGCAGCGCCAGCATGTCCTTCAGGTGCTGCTGGTTCGCGTGCTTGAAGAACTCGCCGATGCGGCGGTCGGCCACCAGCCGCGGCACGAAGTCGTCGGTGATGCGCGCGATCCCGGCCTGGCCGCCGAGCGCCCGGAACAGGCTGTCGTCCGCATGCGCGGGCACCTTGTACGCCACCTTGGTCGCGACCAGTTGCGCCGCCGCCGGCTGGGCGGCGAGCGCGGCCAGTGCGCAGGTGGCGGCGATCGTCAGGGAGCGCGGGATCGAGCGGGAGATGTGCTTCATGGCGTTGCTTTCGACAGGACGGGGTCGAGGATGAAGGGCGGCGGGCGTCAGGTTGGTAAGCGCTTGAATCAGGCGCGCCCGGACGTTCAGAACGCGAGCTGGCCGGACAGGTAGCCGCCGACCTGCTTCTTCGTCGCGACGGCCGGCACGATGCGGCCCAGGTCGACGACGGCGGCCGTGACGGACACGTGCTTGGTCGGCGCCCAGGCGACGAAGGCGTCGAACCAGTCGTCCTCCTTCAGGCCGTCGGCGAGCGCGGACGGGTTCAGGTTGTCGGGCTTGAAGCGGTACTCGGCGCCGAACGCGAGCGTGCGATCGGCGAGCCAGGCGACGGACACTTCCGGCTGCACGCTGTAGCCCTCGTGCGCCGTGCCGCCGAAGCCGAGCAGGCCGTTCTGGTTCGCCTTGGTCAGGCGCAGCGTGGCGTTGACGAGGATGCCCTCGGCCAGGAACAGCTTGGTGGCCGACACGTAGAAATCGGTGCCGCGCTTGCTCGCGCCGAGCGCGCCCAGCGTCGTGCCGAGGCCACCCGCGTCGAGCGACTTGAATTCCACGCCCGCGGCGACCTGCGGCATCAGCGTGTCGCTGTCGAGCACCGCGTCGCCGGCGAGCTTCAGCTTGAGGCCGACGACGTCCATCTTCAGCTTCAGGCCCGGCAGGCCCAACGTGGTGCCGGTGCTGCCGGTGTCGAAGTCCTGGTGCGCGACCGAGACCTCGTAGCGGTCGTCGAACGCCAGCGCGGCGCCGGCGATCTTCAGGTTGTACGTCTTGGTCGACACGTCGGTCGCGGTGGCCGTGGCGCCCCACTGGCCTTCGGTCGCGTTGGTGCCGATCACCGCCCACGGCGTCAGCCCGCCGCCGGCCGCGCCGTCGATCGAGGTGACGCCGCCGGTCAGCAGCAGCTTGTCGGTGTCGGCGTGGACGGGCGCGGCGACGAGCGCCAGCGCCGCGGCGAAGGCGACGAGCGTGGGGCGGGCGGGGCGATGGGCGGCGTGGTGCATGGAGCTCTATCGGACGCTTTGGCGCGCGCTTAACTGCGGCGCTTGCGCGCCTTCGGCGGCGTGAAGTTGAGCGTGGCGTCGAGGCTCGCGGCGGGGCCGGCGAGCTGCTTCGTCACGGGGGCCTGGTCGGTCAGCTGCTCGGGGCTCCACGAGCGCATCTCGACGCTGCCCTCGGGGACGTCGGCGATCTGCGCGTGGCCGTTGGCGTCGGTGACGGCGACGAAGGGCGTCTCGCTGACGAACAGGTGGCCGCGCATCGAGGCGTGCAGGTGGCAGCCGAGCACGACGAGCCCGGCCTTGTCGAACTTCACGTCGGCGCTGGCGATCTTCTCGCCGCTCGCGGCGGCCAGGCGCATCTCGAATTCCTTCGCCGGCGGCACGTTGCCGAACGGGCCGCCGGGCTCGGAGCGCAGGTGATGGTCGAACGGATCCTGGTTCGAGAAGCGCACCGTCGTGCCCACCGGGACGGCGGTGAGGTAGGGCACGAAGTGCACGTCCTTCTGCGTGATCACGACCGGCGCGGCGGCCGGCTTGAACGGCGCCGCGTGCGCGGGGAACAGCTGCACGACGACGTTGGGCGCGGGCTGGCCGTCGGTGCCGTAGACCGACAGCGAGACGGTCGTGGCGTGCGCCGCGGCGCACAGGGCGATGGTGCCGAGGAAGGCAAGGAAGGCGAGCGATCGGGACTGAACGGTCATGCAGCACTGTACGAACCCTGGTCGACCGTGGATGCGCGGAGTTCGCGACATCGTTCCGCTCCGCGGCGCGAATCGGGGCATGTCGTGATGGAGTTGGCATCGCCGCGATCGCTTCCGCCGCGGCGCTGCGGCCGGATAATCGATCGATGACCGACGCACTCGACCCCGTTCTCGACGCCGCGTTCAAGGGCTGGCCGCACGGCGCGCCGCCGCTGCGGCGCTCCGGCGTCGGCGCGCTAGGCTGGAACGTGCTGGCCGGCGACCTGCCGCTGCCGCTGGCCGTGATCCGCCGCGCGCCGCTCGCGCACAACATCGGCTGGATGCAGCGCTACGCCGACGGCGCGGGCGTGCGCTTCGCGCCGCACGGCAAGACGACGATGTCGCCGCAGCTGTTCGCGCGCCAGCTCGCCGCCGGCGCGTGGGGCCTGACCTTCGCGACCGTCACGCAGCTGCAGGCGGGCCTCGCCGCCGGCGCGCGCAACGTGCTGATCGCCAACCAGGTGCTGGACGCCGCCGACCTCGGCGCGATCGCCGCGCTGCGCCGCACGCGGCCCGAGGTCCGCGTGATCTTCCTGCTGGACTCCGAGGCGCAGCTCGCGTTGATCGAGGGCGTGTCGCTGGACGCGCCGTTCGAGGTGCTGCTCGAGGTCGGCGTGCCGGGCGGCCGCACCGGCTGCCGCACGCACGACGAGGCCATCGCGCTCGCGCGCCGCGCGCACGCGAGCGACGCGGTCTCGCTCGCCGGCCTCGAGTGCTACGAAGGGCTGGGCAACACCGGGGACACCGGCCCCGACCGCGCCGCGTCCGACGCGCTGATGGACCGCGTCGAGCGCCTCGCGTTGCAGTGCGACGCCGAGGGCCTGTTCGCGGCCGACGAAGTGATCGTGTCGGCCGGCGGCTCGGGCGTGTTCGACCTCGTCGTGCCGCGGTTGCGGCCCGCGCTGTCGCGGCCCGTCGCCGGCCTGCTGCGCTCGGGCTGCTACGTCACGCACGACCAGGGGCACTACCAGCGCCTCGTGCACGCGGTCAACGCGCGCCTCGGCTGCGACGACCGCGACGGCCTGCGCGCCGCGCTCGAGGTCTGGGCCACGGTGCAGTCGCTGCCCGAGCCCGGCCTCGCGATCCTGGCCGTCGGCAAGCGCGACATCTCCTTCGACCTCGGCATGCCGACGCCACTCGCGACCTGCCCGCGCGCCAGCCGAGCCCCGCGCGCGGCGCCGGCCGGCTGGGTGGTCGAGAAGCTCAACGACCAGCACGCCTACCTGCGCCTCGGCGAGGACGCCGGCGGCCTGCAGGTCGGCGACCGCGTCGGCCTCGGCATCTCGCACCCGTGCACGACGTTCGACAAGTGGCGCTGGATGCCGGTGGTGGACGAGGGCTACGGCGTCGTCGACGCGATCGTCACCTGGTTTTGAGCTTGCGCGGCGGCATCGCCTCGACCTGATCGATTCGTGGCCTCAGTGACGATGCGTCGGCGCCATCAGCCCAGGTCGCTCGCCCCGAACGCGATCGCCGCCACCTGCCCGTCGATCAGGCCCGTGCCCTGCGCGCGCAGCTGTTCGAACACGAGATTGCCCAGTGCCTCGCGCGCGATGACCTGCACGCGCACGGCGGCGGCGGCTTCGTTGGGCTCGCGGCCTTCGCCCTTCGCGCGGTAGCCGGCGTCGGCGTAGCCGGCCAGCGTGGCGGCGGCGCGCGGGCGGTCGCCGAGCGCGGCCAGCAGCGCGAGATAGTCGGCGCAGTAGGGCTGCAGCTCGAACGCGGGCGCCTTCTCCCAGGACGACTCCAGCACCGGACGCGCGCGCCCGATGTCGCCGAGCGCCAGCAGCGACGCACCCAGGTTCAGGCGCGCGAAGGCCATGATGTTCTCGTTGCGCGAGCCCGAGAGATGCGCGAGCAGCGCATGCCCCGACAGCACCGCGGCCTGCAGGTCGCCGGCGGCGAGCTCGGCGTCGATCAGGTTGTTCATCGACGTGCTCGGGTCGTCGCGGATCGCCGTCGCGATCGCCGCGGTGCGCCGGCTCAGCGCGAGGCGCGCGGCGGGCGCGTCGGGGGCGGCGTCGTTGCGGCTCAGGAAGAACGAGCGCGCCTCGATGCCGAGCTCGAGCCGGTGCGGCGGCCATGCCGGATCCTCGATCGACGCCATCTCGGCGAGCGCGGCGGTCAGCGCCTCGGACGGCGTCTCCGCGAGGCTGGAGCCGCTCACCACCCACTGGCAGAGCGTGCGATAGAGCAGCCAGCGATCGGTCGTCTCTGCGACGAGCTCGCGCGCCAGCGCCAGCGCACGGTCGACGGCCGCGAACGCGCGTTGCTTGCGCGGGTTCGTCCACGCGCGCGCCATCGCGAGCGCCGCGCGCACGCGCAGGGCCTTCGAGTCGGTGACTTGCGCGAGCGCCTCGCAGGTGTCGGCCAGCGCCATGCGTTCGGCATGCATCGAGCGGTGCATCGCGTGCAGCCACGTCGCGGCGATCGCGAGGCCCCAGTCGGTCTCGTTCGCGCGGATGGCCCAGTGCACGGCCTCGCCGGCGTTGGCGGCGTCCAGGTCGATCTGGCGCTCCCAGGCCTCGACGCCGATGTCCCCGGCATGGCGTGCGTGCCACTGGGCGTCGAAGTGCTCGGCGAACGCCTGAGCGTGGCGGCGGCGCAGCGCGTCTTCCTCGCCGGCGGCGCGCAGTTGCTCCACGGCGAACGCGCGCGGCGAATCCAGCAGGCGGTAGCGCGGCTCGAGCTCGCCGTCCGCGCCGAGCACGGTCACGAGCGAGCGGTCGACGAGCACGCCCAGCGCGTCGAGCACCGCCCATTCGTCGAGCACGCCGTCGGCCGGTTCGGCGTCCGCCACCACGCGCTGGATGACGGCGAGCGACGCGCTGCCCGCGAACACGGCGAGGCGCCGGAACACCGCCTGCTCACGGTGCTCGAGCAGCCCGTGGCTCCAGTCGAGCGCGGCGCGCAAGGTCTGGTGGCGCGCCGAAGCCGCGCGGTCGCGGCTGGCCGTGAGCAGTTGCAGGCGGTTCTGCATCGAGGCGGCGAGCCGCTGCACGCCGAACATCGGCACGCGCGCGGCGGCGAGCTCGATCGCGAGCGGCAGGCCGTCGAGCGCCTCGCACAGCGAGACGACGGCCGGCACCTGCGCGTCGGTGAGCGCGAAGCGCACGTCCGCGGCCTGCGCGCGCTCGGCGAACAGCGCCACCGCGCCGAAGCCCAGCGCCTGCGCGGCCGGCAGCGACGCGGGCGGCACGGCGAGCGCCTCCAGCCGGAAGACGCGCTCGGCGGCCAGCTTCAACGGGGCCTGGCTCGTGACGGCCAGGCTCAGGCGCGGGGCCTGCCGCAGCAGGGCCTGCGCGAGCTGCGCCACGTCGGCGACGAGGTGCTCGGCGCCGTCCAGCGCCAGCAGCAGGTGCAGCGGCGCCAGCGCCCCGGCCAGGCCTGCGATGGGCTCGCCGGTGGGCGGACGCACGCCGAGCGCGATGGCGATGGCGCCGGGGAGGGCGTCGGCGTCCGGCACCGTCGCCAGCTCGACCCAGCAGACGCCGTGTTTGTACGCATCGCGGCGCGCATGCAGCAACGCCTGCGCCAGCCGGCTCTTGCCCATGCCGCCGGCGCCCACCAGCGTCACGAGCCGCTGGGCGTCGACCAGGGCGCCGAGATCGGCGAGCTCCTTCTCGCGCCCGATCAGCGGCTCCAGCGACTCGGGCAGGTTGGTGCGCAGTCGCGGCGGCGCGCTGGCCTGGGCGATGGCGACCACGCTGCTTTCCTCGGCGCCGAGCTGCGCCTCCATCTGGGCCATGACACGCCGCGATTCGCTGCCTGGCGCGAGCGCGGGGGCGGTGTCGAGGCGGCCGGTGAAGCGATAGCCGCGGCCGGGGATCGTCGCGATCAGCTCGCCGCCCAGTACCTTGCGCAGCGCGCTGACCTGCGCGGCGAGGTTGTTCTCGACGACGACCAGCCCCGGCCAGACGCGATCCATCAGCGCGTTCTTCGTGAGCAGCTGCCCGGGCGCCTCGACGAGCGCCAGCAGCAGGTCGAACGCCCGCGCGCCGAGCTCGGCGGGCGCGCCGGCGACCAGCAGCCGGCGCTCGTGTGCCTGCAACTCGAACTGGCCTTCGGCGCCGAAGCGCAGCGTGGCGGGACGGGAGGAGTTCATGCGGCGGGAGCGGGGTGGGGCGTCCCGCGTGTGGCCCGCAGGCAGCGTAACAGGCATTGCCGTCGAGCGCGACCGGCGACTGAAGGGGGCGACTGCTGCCGGATCGCCGCCTTTCGCCGGCCTGAAGGCCCGCGGTTCAGGACTTTTCAGAACGGAGCAGAACGGTTCAACGGCGTTTCATGACGCCGGACGGCGCGAGGAAGACAGTCCATCTCACGCCAACCCACCTTTCCCCAGGAGCCCGCCATGACCCGTTTTACCCAGACCCTCTCCGCCGCCGCCAGCCTCGTCGTCACCGCCGCCTTGTTCTGCGGCATCGGCTTCGGCATGACGTCGATGTCCGACGAGAACGTGCAGGTCGCGGCCCGCGCCGCCGCGACGCACCAGGCCTGAACGCATTCCACGACGAACCCACCGGGAGCCCGCCATGACCACTCGTCCGTCCACCCGCACCAGCCGCATCGCCCGAACCATCTGCCCGCAACCGACCGGCCTGCCCCGCCTGCCGCGCCGTCGCCGCGTCGGCGCCGCGATCGCCAGCGGCCTGATCACTGCCGTGCTGTTCGGCACCGTCGTGATCGGGATGACGTCGATGGGCGAGGACCGGACGATCCTGGCGGGCGAGCTCGCGGCCGCGCACCGGGCCTGACGATGGGCCTGCGATCAGAAGATCGACCGCTCCGTCAACGTCGTGAACCGCTCCAGCGCGAGCGAGCCCGCCAGCGAGTTGCCCGAGGGCTCGAGGGCGGGCGACCAGACGCAGACGCCGCATTCGCCGGGCATCACCGCGACGATGCCGCCGCCCACGCCGCTCTTGGCCGGCAGGCCGACGCGGAACGCGAAGTCGCCCGCGGCGTCGTAGGTGCCGCAGGTCAGCATCAGCGCGTTGAGGCGCTTGGCGAGGCTGGTGCTGAGGATGTCGCCCTGGCCCTCGGGGTGCGTGCCGCCGTGCGCGAGGAACGTGACGGCGCGCGCGAGCTCGACGCAGTTCATCTCGATGGCGCAGTGGCGGCAGTAGGCGTCGAGGACGTCGTCGACCGGATTGCGCAGGTTGCCGAACGCCTTCATCAGGTGCGCCATCGCGGCGTTGCGATGCGAGGTGCGGCGCTCGGAGGCGGCGACGGCGCGGTTGTAGTGCACGTCCTGGTTGCCGCTCAGCGGGCGCAGGAACTCGACGACCGCGTTTTCGGGCACGGCGTAGCGCGTGCAGAGGATGTCGGTGCAGACGAGCGCGCCCGGGTTGATGAACGGGTTGCGTGGCTTGCCGGATTCGGCCTCGAGCTGGATCAGCGAGTTGAACGGCGTGCCCGAGGGCTCGCGGCCGACGCGCTCCCACACGCGGTCGCCTTCGAGCTGCAGCGCCATCACCAGCGTGAACAGCTTGGAGATCGACTGGATCGAGAACGGCACGTGGGCGTCGCCGACGGAGAACACGCGGCCGTCGATCGTCACCACCGCCATGCCGAACTGGTGCGGCGAGACCTTCGCCAGCTCCGGGATGTAGCTCGCGACCTGGCCCTTGCCGACGATGGGCCGGAGCTCGCGCTGGATCTGTTCGAGGACGTCGGTGTAGTTCATGGACGGCGCGCCGCGGGCGCGTGTGGCGTGTACCGCGTGCAGTATGCGTGACGCATGCGGGCGCCTGCGCGTCGGCGGATCGACATTCGCGCCGCCCGCGATCAGAATTTCGCCTGGCGCATCGGCGCCGGCCCGAAGGGAGAACGCCTCTTGCTGAACATCACCGTCGTGAACCGGACGCCGCACCTGCACGAGACCGAGCTGCGGCGCGTGATCCACGCGATCAACCGCCAGATGGCGGAGCACTTCGAGCCGGCGTGGAAGTTCGGCGCGGAGCTGCACCTGCATGCCGACGGCGGCGCGCAGGCCCACGGCGGCCACGTCTCGCTCGCCGAGCTGCCGGGCCTGCACGGCGACGCCGTGATCTACATCGCCGACAAGCCCACGATCGACGGCGCGGAGGGCTACCACGCCCGCAACAACGCGGACAAGCCGTTCGGCTTCGTGTTCCTCGACGTGTGCCGCGAGCAGAAGGACAACTGGACGGTCGCGCTGTCGCACGAGGCGATCGAGCTGGTCGGCGATCCGATGAGCAACCTGCTGGTGCAAGGGCCGTCGCCGCACGACAAGCACGCGCTCGTCTTCCACATGTTCGAGCTGTGCGATCCGGTGACGAACGACACCTACCTGATCGACGGCGTGGAGGTCTCCAACTTCGTGCTGCCCGGCTTCTTCGTCCACGGCGCCACGAAGGGCGGCGGCGCGGTCGACGAGTACGCGCACAACGACTTCAAGAACAGGATGGAGAACGGCAAGGTGCTCAAGCCCTTCGACACCACGCCGGGCGGCAACCTGACGTACTACGACGGCGGGCATGGCGACCGGTGGAAGGTCTACACGGCGCCGGGCGACGTCGTCGCCGAGCAGCGGATCGCCGCGAAGAAGGCCAACACACTCGCGCGCCTGGAGCGGCGCCGGAAGCTGGCCGGCGGTTGACGACGGGGCGTCTCGCGGCCTGCTCAGCGCACCATCATCTTCCAGGCGACGAACAGCAGCACGATCGCGATCGCGTAGCGCACGACCTTGACCGGCGCGCGCGCGCTCACCAGCGAGCCCGCGACCACGCCCGGGATCGAGCCGGCGAGCAGGTTGAGCATCAGGCCGAGGTTCACGTTGCCGAGCGTCAGGTGGCCGAGGCCGGCGATCAGCGTCAGCGGGATCGCGTGCGCGAGGTCGGTGCCGACCAGCCGGCCGCCCTTGAGCCGCAGCGGGTACAGGTAGACCAGCATCGCCGTGCCGAGCGCGCCGGCGCCGACCGAGGTCAGCGTCACCATCACGCCCAGGAGCACGCCGCAAGCCACCGTCAGCGCCGGCTGCATGGCCTTGAAGCGCACGCTGTCGCCCAGGCGCGAGCGCGTGCCCAGCGCGTGGATGCCGTCCTTGAACAGGATGCCCAGCGCGGTGACCGTCAGGGCCACGCCCAGCGTGAAGATGACGACGCCGTCCTGGATGTGGCCCTCGCCGCTGAAGTGCATCCACGCCAGCGTGAGCGCCGCCGCCGGCAGGCTGCCGCTCGCCAGGCGCCGCACGACCTGCCAGTCGACCGTGCCGTGCTGGTGGTGCACGGCGGTGCCGAACATCTTGGTGATCGACGCGTAGAGCAGGTCGGTGCCGACGGCGGTGGTCGGGGCCACGCCGAACAGCATGACCAGGATCGGCGTCATCAGCGCGCCGCCGCCCACGCCCGTGACGCCGACGATGGCGCCCACGAGCAGGCCGGCGACGCCGGTCGAGAGATCGAAATGCAAGAGGCCTCCGCGAAGCGGATCGGGGTGACGGGAGAACACGGCGAAGCCGCCGCGCACGGCGACGGCTCCGGGTCCCGACGATGCGGACGCGTGACGGCGCGCCGGGGTCGCAAGTCGGAGGACGCCGATTCTGGGCGGTGGGCAATGGCCTTGTTATGCGAAAAGCGAGGAAGCATAGGCGCCGCGCTGAAGACCGGCGCGCCGGCGCCGTCGACCTGGCCCGGGTTCGGGATGGCATTTCCGCCGCCGCGCGCCTAAGCTGCGCGCACCGCCGACCCCCGCCGCGCCCACGGAACAGGAACCGCCGATGCCCGCCAAATCCCCCCACCTGTTCATCAGCTACCGGCGCGACGACAGCCAGTGGATCGCGCGGGCGCTGCATCGGCACCTGTCGGAAGGGTACGGCGTCAACCGCGTCTTCATGGACCGCATCGAGATCCGCGGCGGCGACCGCTGGCGGCAGAAGATCGAGGACGGCCTGCAGCGCTCGACGGTGATGCTGGTCATCATCGGCAAGGAGTGGCTGAAGCTGACCAACGACCTGGGCCGGTTGCGCATCGACCAGGATGACGACTGGGTGCGCAAGGAGATCCGCTTCGCGCTCGACAACGGGCTGCGGTTGATCGCGCTCTACGTGGACGACGCGACGCCGATCCGCAACCCGCAGGCATTGCCGGCCGACATTCGGGGCATGCTGGAGCTGGCGGAAATCGAGCTGTCCGTCAAGCTGTGGGAAGCGGGGCTGACCGACCTCTTCGGCCAGCTTCGCCGGCACGGCTTCCAGCCGGCACACGGGGCGGTTCCCATGCCGCAGCGGCGCAAGCGGGTCGACCCGCTGACGACGAGCGAGCTCGAGAAGGCGCTCGACACGCTGCCCGGTTGGGGCATCACGACGACGTACGAGACCCTGACCGCCGGTGACGCCGCCGTCGCGAAGACCGAGCTGTACAAGGAATACACGTTCGATTCCTTCGTCGAGGCCACGGCGTTCATGGCCTGGGCCAGCCCCGGGATCGACGTCGGCCAGCATCATCCGCGCTGGGAGAACGTGTGGAAGACGGTGCGCGTCTGGCTGTCGACGTGGGACATCGAGTTCCAGCCCTCGCGCTTCGACACCGCGCTGGCGCACACGCTCGACGATCTCTGCAAGGCGTTCAAGGCGCAGCGCCGCGCCGTGTGACGCCCGCGAAGCACATGACGCCGAACCCGACCTCCGCGTAAAGTCCACCCATTCCACTCGCGCGCACACCTTCGCCATGACGCTGCACATCGACTTCGACGCCATCGACCGCAACCACCTCACCGCGCTGCTGCGCGCCGCGCCCAAGGCCGAGCTGCACATCCACATCGAAGGCTCGCTCGAGCCGGAGCTGATCTTCGAGCTCGCGAAGCGCAACGGCATCGCGCTGCCGTACGCGAGCGTCGCGGCGCTGCGCGAGGCGTATGCGTTCACGAACCTGCAGAGCTTCCTGGACGTCTACTACGCCGGCGCCAGCGTGCTGATCACCGAGGACGACTTCGACGCGATGGCCTGGGCCTACTTCGAGCGCGCGTCGCGCGACAACGTCGTGCACTGCGAGATCTTCTTCGACCCGCAGACGCATACGGCACGCGGTATCGACATGGGCACCGTGATCCGCGGCCTCGACCGCGCCGCGCAGCGCGCCGAGCACGAGCTGGGCCTGAGCGTGCGGCTGATCCTGTGCTTCCTGCGCCACCTCAGCGAGGACGACGCGCTCGCCACGCTCGAGGCCGCGCTGCCGTACCGCGACAAGTTCATCGGCGTCGGGCTCGACTCCAGCGAGATGGGCCATCCGCCCGAGAAGTTCGAGCGCGTGTTCGCCCGCGCGCGCGCGCTCGGTCTGCGGCTGGTCGCGCATGCCGGCGAGGAAGGGCCGCCGGCCTACATCTGGTCGGCGCTGGACACCCTGCACGTCGAGCGCATCGACCACGGCGTGCGCTGCGTCGAGGATCCGGCGCTCGTCGCCCGACTGGTGCAGGACCGCGTCCCGCTGACCGTCTGCCCGCTGTCCAACGTCAAGCTGTGCGTGTTCGACGAGCTGCACCAGCACAACGTGCCCGAGCTGCTGGCCGCCGGGCTGTGCGTGACCATCAACTCGGACGACCCGGCCTACTTCGGCGGCTACATGAACGACAACCTCGTGCAGCTGTTCGCCTCGCTGCCGCAGCTCGGCGCGCGCGACGCGTACCAGGTGCTGCGCAACAGCTTCGAGGGCTCGTTCGTCGACGACGAGGACAAGGCGCTGTGGATCGAGGAGCTGGATTCGGTGTTCGCGGCGTCCTGAGCCGGTCGCCGGGCGCAGGAGTTCGCGCGCGCTGCCAACTCCGACCGCCGCAGGGGATTCAGCTCCGCAACAGGTTCCGTTAAGGTTTGAGGCCGGACGGTCGAAAAGGTCAGGAACCCCCTGGCCATCGGCCATCGGCCATCGCCACCTCCTCTCCTGCCCGGAACCGCCCATGACACGCCTGAGCATCAAGACCCGCCTGCTGCTGCTGGTCGGCAGCCTGCTGATCCTGTTCGTCCTCGCCGCCACCTTCGCGGTCGTGCGCATGAAGGCCGGCAACGAGTCGCTCGGCTCGCTCTACAACGACCGCGTCGCCTCGCTGGAGCAGCTCAAGGCGGTCGCCGATGCCTACGGCAACGGCATCGTCGACACCGCCCACAAGGTCGCGGACGGCTCGTTGGCGGCGCCGGCCGGCGCGACGGTCGTGAAGTCCGCGCAGGCGACCATCGCGAAGCAGTGGAAGGCCTACGCCGGCAGCTACCTCGACGACGACGAGCGCCCGCTCGTCGCCCAGGCCGGCCCGCTGATGGCCAAGGCCGACGCGCTGGCCGCCGACCTCGCGGCCAAGCTCGCGAGCGGCGACCTCGACGGCGTGACGACGCTGTCCGGCAAGCAGCTCTACCCGGCGATCGACCCGGTCGCCGACGTCATCGAGAAGCTCTCGCTGGTGCAGCTGAACTCGGCCGGCAAGGAGTACGACGCCGCGCAGAAGCTCTACGGCGAAGTGCTGTGGATCACGATCGCGGTGGCGGCCGGCGTGCTGGCGGCCGCGTCGCTGCTGGCGCTCGGGCTCGTCCGCTCCATCACCGGCGGCATCGACGCGGGCGTGAAGGTCGCGCAGACCGTCGCCTCGGGCGACCTCGGCTCGCGCATCGCCGTCGACCGCCACGACGAGATCGGCACGCTGCTGTCCGCGTTGAAGCTGATGAACGACAGCCTCGTCACCATCGTCGGCGACGTGCGCGACGCGTCCGAGTCCATCGCCACCGGCTCCGCGCAGATCGCCAACGGCAACGCCGACCTGAGCCAGCGCACCGAGGAGCAGGCGAGCAACCTGCAACAGACCGCCGCGTCGATGGAACAGCTCACGGCCACCGTCAAGCAGAACGCCGACACCGCGCGCCGCGCGAGCGCGCTCGCGGAAGGCGCGTCGTCGGTCGCGGCGCAGGGCGGCGAGGTCGTCGGGCAGGTCGTCGCGACGATGGACGGCATCACCGACAGCTCGCGCCGCATCGCCGACATCATCGGCACGATCGACGGCATCGCGTTCCAGACCAACATCCTCGCGCTCAACGCGGCGGTCGAGGCCGCGCGCGCCGGCGAGGAAGGGCGCGGGTTCGCGGTGGTGGCCGGCGAGGTGCGCAGCCTCGCGCAGCGCTCGGCGACGGCGGCCAAGGAGATCAAGGTGCTGATCAGCGAGAGCGTCGACAAGGTCGAGAACGGCACCCGCCTGGTGGCCGACGCCGGCCGCACGATGGGCGACATCGTCGCGCAGGTGCGCAGCGTCAACGAGCTCATCGCCGAGATCAGCGCCGCCAGCGGCGAGCAGTCGACCGGCATCGGCCAGATCGGCGACGCCGTCGCTCAGCTCGACCAGGTCACGCAGCAGAACGCCGCGCTGGTGGAGGAATCGGCCGCCGCGGCGGAGAGCCTGAAGCAGCAGGCGGCGGGCCTCGCCCGGACCGTCGCCACGTTCAAGCTCTAGTCACCAGCCGTCCGGCGTGACGAAGCCCGGGTTGCGCAGCGACATGATGCGGTGGTCGCGCCAGGCGCCGTCGATGAACAGGTAGTCGCGCGCCAGGCCCTCGAAACCGAAGCCGAGCCGCTCCAGCACGCTGCCGCTGCGCGCGTTCTCGGGCCGGTAGGCGGCCTGCACGCGGTGCAGGTTGACGCGCGGCGAGAACATCTCGCCGAGGCCGGCGACCAGCGCCTCGGTCATCAGCCCCTGGCCGACGTAGGCCTCGTCGAGCGCGTAGCCGAGCATCGCGTTCTGGAACGCGCCGCGCGAGACCTGGCTGAAGTGCACGCTGCCGATCACGTCGACGTCGCTCGTCGGCAGCCGCGCGCCGCCCGCGCGCGTGGCGTCGATCATCCAGTAGCGGTAGGCGGTGTCGCCGTGGAAGGCCGCGAGGCCCTGCTGCACGCGCAGCGCCTGGGCGTCGAGCGTGTAGAACGATTCGGCGGTCGGCGGATCCCAGCGCGCGAAGTGCAGGCGGTTGCGGCGATGGAACTCGCACACGGCCGGGGCGATGCCGGCGTCGCCCGCGACGAGCCGCAGCCGTGCCGTCGTGATCTCG
Source organism: Burkholderiaceae bacterium (assembly GCA_030151165.1). The sequence continues at coordinate 11,147 of JASLEM010000447.1, read as the reverse complement.
AGCCGGGCGAGCGGCGCGAAAGGCGCGAGAGGGGCCAGCGCCGGGACGGGCGCCTGCATGATCACCTGCATGGAAACGACGGTCGGATCGACCCGAGGGGGCAAGGGCTCGATCCTACCCGTTCGCACCTTGCTCGGCGCTGTTTCCGGGGCGGGCGGATGCCAGCCGTTACACCCGCGCGCTCAGCCGGCGGGCGTGCAAGGCGTGGCGACGGCGGCGGCCACGTCCGCGGCCAGGGCCGGCGCGTCGGGCCCGAACGCGTAGGCGTCCATGCCGAGGTGGCCGCCCTCGACGCTCGCGTGCAGCCGCAGCCCGGCGTCGTCCGCGCCGCCGGCGCCGGCCGCGATGAACCAGGGCAGCAGGTGCTCGTCGGTCGGGTGCATGTAGACGGCCTCGGGGGCCTGGCGGCGGTAGTCGAACAGCGCGGGCCAGTCGCGCGCGGCGGCGCGCTCGGCGAACCAGGCGCGGAACGCGGCACTCGCCGGGATCTCGGGCACGGTCCTGCCCTGCGGCGGCAGCCCGAGCCGCAGGTTGTGCGTGATCGAGCCGGTGCCGATGATCCAGACGCCTTCGTCGATCAGCGGGCGCAGCGCGGCGCCGAGCTCGAACAGCCGTGCCGGCGCCCAGTCGGGCGGGAACGCGACCGGCAGCACGGGGAGGTCGGCGTGCGGGCGGATGCTGCGCAACGGCGCCCAGATGCCGTGGTCGAGGCCGCCGGCCTCGGCATGCTGCGCGTCGATGCCGGCCCACTGCAGCAACTGCTCGACGTGCGGCGCCAGCTCGGGCGCGCCCGGCGCGTCGTAGCGCAGTTCGTAGAGCGCGCGCGGGAAGCCGCCGAAGTCGTGCACCGCCTCGTGGCGGCGCGCGGCGAGCGTCACGGCCTGGCGCGCGAGCGTGTGCGCGGAGAGCGCGACGATCGCGGTCGGCAGGCCGCGGCCGTCGAGGGCCCGGGCGTCCACCGCGCGTCCGAGGTCGCGCCAGAACGCACCGGCCGCGCCGGGCTCGAGCGCCGTCATCGGCGAGCCGTGGGAGAGGAAGACGGGAGCGATGCGGGAGTCCATGCCGTCATTCGATCACCGCGCCGCCCGCCTGCCGTTCGAATGGATTGGCGACGATGTTCAATGGGATTGATGGCCGCCGGCGGGGCCGTCGTCCGCCACCGGGTCGTTTCGCGTCGATAACCGCGGCTGGCGCGCCGGAAGGTTTCACCGTCATCGTGTACCGTTGATGCCATGACGACGAACGATCTTCCGGCCGTGGGCGCGCGCCCGAACGAGAACACGAAGAAGGCGGGCCGCCCGCAGGCCTCGATCTGGCGCCTCGCCGGACGCCAGGTGTGGCGCGATTTCGTGGCGGGCGAGCTGAAGCTGCTGCTGTGGGCGGTGATCCTGGCCGTGGGCGCGCTGACCGCGGTCGGCTTCTTCGCCGACCGCATGCGCGCGGGCCTCGTGCGCGACGCCGCGCAGCTGCTGGGCGGCGACGCGGTCGTGCTGTCCGACAAGCCGCTGCCGCCGGCCTTCGCGGAGGACGCACGCCGGCGCGGGCTGGTGATCGGCCGGACCTCGAACTTCCCCAGCATGGCGCGCGCGCCCGCGGCGCAGGGCGGCGCGGCCAAGCTCGCGTCGATCAAGGCGGTCGACGCGACCTATCCGGTGCGCGGCGCGATCCAGGTCGACCTCGCCGCCAGCGCGCCCCCGCAGGCGATGACGCACGGCCCGGCGCCGGGCACGGCGTGGGTCGACCCGGCGCTCGCCAACGCGCTGGCCCTGAAGATCGGCGACCCGATCAACGTCGGCGACGCGACGCTGCGCATCGCGGGCCTCATCGCGCTCGAGCCCGACCGCGCGCCGGGCTTCGCGGCGCTCGCGCCCCGGCTGATGCTCAACGTCGCCGACCTCGACGCCACCGGGCTCGTCCAGCCCTCCAGCCGCGTCACGTGGCGCCTCGCCGTCGGCGCGCCGGCCGCGGGGCACGACCAGGCCGTCACCGACTTCACCGAATGGGCGCGCGCGAAGATCAAGGCCGACGCGCTGCGCGGCATCCACATCGACACGCTGCAGTCCGGCCGCCCCGAGATGCAGCAGACGCTCGACCGCGCGCAGCAGTTTCTCAGCCTCGTCGCGCTGCTCACCGCGCTGCTCGCCGCGGTGGCGGTGGCGGTCGCCGCGCGCGACTTCGCGCAACGCCACCTCGACGACTGCGCGATGCTGCGCGTCCTCGGCCAGACGCAGAACCGCATCGCCGCCGTGCACGCGATCGAGTTCCTCGCGCTCGGCCTGGTGGCGAGCGGGCTCGGGATCGCGCTCGGCTTCGTGATGCACCTCGGCTTCGTCGCGCTGCTCGCCAACTGGTTGCCCGCCGGCCTGCCATGGCCCGGCGTGGCGCCCGCGCTGCTCGGGCTGGGCGTCGGCCTGACGTTGCTGGTCGGCTTCGGCCTGCCGCCGGTGCTGCAGCTCGCGCGCGTGCCGCCGCTGCGCGTGCTGCGGCGCGACGTCGGCACGCCCAAGGTCGCGACCGTCGGCGTGCTCGGGGGCGCGTTCCTCGGCTTCGCCGCGCTGATGATCGCCGCGGCGCGCGACGTCAAGCTGGGCGTCTACAGCGTCGGCGGCTTCGCGGCGGCGGGTCTCGTGTTCGCGCTCGTCGCATGGTTCGCGGTGAAGGCCCTGCGCCGCTACGTGCCCGAGTCGCGCGCGCCGCGCTGGCTCGTGCTCGCCACGCGCGCGATCGCGGCGCGGCCGGCGTTCGCGGTGCTGCAGGTCTCGTCGATGGCCGTCGGCCTGCTGGCGCTGTGGGTGCTGATCCTGCTGCGCACCGACCTCATCGACAGCTGGCGCCAGGCGACGCCACCCGACGCGCCCAACCGCTTCGTGATCAACGTGCAGCCCGACCAGGCCACCGCGTACCGCGACGCGCTGAAGACGGCCGGCGTGCACGACGACGACTGGTTCCCGATGATCCGCGGGCGGCTCCTCGCGATCGACGACGTGCCGGTGACCACGCGCTTCGCGCCCGAGTCCGACGCGCTGAACATGATCCAGCGCGAGCTGAACCTGAGCCACAGCACCACGCTGCCGAAGCAGAACAAGATCGTCGCCGGCGCGTGGGTGCCGGGCGAACGGGGCGGCGCGAGCGTCGAGGACGGGCTGGCGAAGACGCTGGGCCTGAAGATCGGCGACACGCTGAAGTTCGACGTCGCCGGCCAGCAGTTCACGACGAAGATCACGAGCCTGCGCAAGGTCGACTGGGGCTCGATGCGCGTCAACTTCTTCGTGCTGTTCCCGGCCGCCGACATGGGCGACATGACGCTCAGCTACATCAGCGCGTTCAAGGCGCCGTCGCAGCCGGGCTTCGACAACCGGCTCGCCGCGGCCTTTCCCAACATCACGGCCATCGACGTCTCGGCCACCATCGCGCAGGTGCAGGGCGTGCTCGACCAGGTGATCCACGCGGTGGAGCTGCTGTTCGGCTTCGCGCTGGTGGCGGGGCTCGTTGTGCTGGTGGCCACGGTCTCGGCCACGCGCGAGGCGCGCGCCCGCGAGTTCGCGGTGATGCGGGCGGTCGGCGCGTCGGCCACGCTGCTGTCGCGCGTGCAGCGCGCCGAGCTGCTGGGCGTCGGCGCGCTCGCCGGCTTCCTCGCGGCCAGCGCCGCGCTGGTGGTCGGCTGGGTGCTGGCGACCTACGTGTTCCAGTTCCACTGGAACCCGCCGTGGTGGGTGCCGCTCGCCGGCGCCGCGAGCGGCGGCGCCCTGGCGCTCGCCGCCGGCTGGTGGAGCCTGCACGAGGTGCTCGCGCGGCCGGTGATGGAGACCCTGCGCCGTGCGGCGCAGGAGTGACGAGGGCCGCCCGGCGCGCCGCCGCCGGGCACGCAGATTGATCCGTCCCTTCCCATGATCCGAATCGGCCTCATCTCCGACACCCACGGCCTGCTGCGCCCCGAGGCGCTCGACGTGCTGCGGGGCAGCGACCACATCGTCCATGCCGGCGACATCGGCGAGGGCATCCTCGAGCCGCTGTCCCTGATCGCCCCGGTGACCGCCGTGCGCGGCAACAACGACCGCGCGCCCTGGGCCGCCAGGATCGGCGAGACCGAGATGCTGCGCTTCGGCGACGTCACGCTCTACGCGCTACACGACCTCGCCGACCTGGCCATCGACCCGAACGCCGCGGGGGTCGACATCATCGTCACCGGTCACTCGCACAAGCCGAAGATCGACAAGCGCAGCGGCGTCCTCTACGTCAACCCGGGCAGCGCCGGGCCGGTGCGCTTCAAGCTGCCGATCTCCGTGGGCCTGCTGCAGGTGTCGGGCCGGGAGATCAACGCGCGCATCGTCGAACTCGAGTCGTTGCGCGGGCGGTGACCGGATGGCCGTGCGCATCGTCCGTCTCGGCACGCCGCGCCTGGCCGGCGAGGGCACGCGCATCGACACCGTGCGGCGTCCGCCGCGCGGCGTGCCGAAGTCGCAGTTCGCGTCCGGCGACTGGTACGACACCTGGCTGCCGGCGCTGTCGCCGAGCGCGCCGCTGGTGACGCTGGCGCTGGCGTCGCAGAAGGACGCGTCCGCCGCGGGCGACCGCGAGTGGGCGACGTTCGTCCGCAAGTACCGCGCGGAGATGGCGCAGCCCGGGCCGGCGCACACGATCGCGCTGCTGGCGGCGCTGTCCGCGCACGCCGACTTCTCGGTGGGCTGCTATTGCGAGGACGAGGCGCGCTGCCATCGCTCGGTGCTGCGCGCGCTGCTCGCACAGGCGGGCGCGCGGATCGGCGACGTGGACGGCGCCTGAGCGACGGGCCGACCGGAGCGCGCGGACATGGCCGGGCCGGGCCCGGGGTGTCGCTCCGGAGACGGAAGGGAACGCCTCGGCATCGCCGCCTGAAGCGCCGGGTTCCGGGATGCGAGCCGCGGTCGCGCGGTCCCGAGCTCCGGGGTCGGAGACCGTTTCTCCGATGCCGAAGCTTTTTCGCACGCCGCCGCGGTTCCGTTGCCCGGCGACGCACTCCGGAACGCCGCCTTCGGACCTTTTTTCCCCGGTGACGGGGTTTCGAGCTCCGGCGTTGCACTTATTTTCAGCAACGCCGCACTGATTTTGTGCGGCGCCGGAGCTCGGAAGTCCGGCGCTGCTGTTATTTTGAGCAATGTCGGAGTTCGGATCTCCGGCGTCGCACCTTTTTTCAGCATCGCCGGACCTTTTCTCTCCGGTGACGGGGTTCCGGACAGGAACCGCCGGTCGGCGATGTCACGCGGCCGATCTTCGACGTGCGGCGACGCCTGCGCGAACCTCGCCCGGCCCATCGGAAGGCCGGATGCCGGCGACGCGTCGCGCCACCGGCCGTCAGTGCCGGATCACGTAGAAGTCCTTGCTGCGGTAGACGTTCTGGTCGTTCGCGTCGTCGTAGCCGCCGATCCAGGGCTTGACCAGGCGCGGGGCGGACATCTGCAAAAGCGGGATGGTCGCGTAGTCGTCCATCTCGAGCCGCGTCGCCTGCGTGAGCAGGGCCTTGCGCTTCGCGGCGTCGGTGGTGGCGCCGGCCTGGTGGATCAGGTCGTCGGCGGCCGGGACGCAGCTCTTGCTGTCGTTGGCGATGTCGCCGCACTGGACGAGCGCGAGGAAGCCGGTGGCGTCGGCGTACTGCGGCGTCCAGGCGCTGCGCGAAAGCTGGTACTGGCCGCCCTGGCGGCGCGCGATCAGCACCTTGTACTCGACGCTCTCGAGGTCGGTCTCGAGCCCGAGCTTGGTCTTCCACTCCACGGCCGCGAAGATCGCCATCCGCTTGTTGTAGTCGTTGGTGTTGTAGATGTATTTCAGCCGCGTGCCCGGCTTGACGCCGGCCGCCGCCAGCAGCTTGCGCGCCTCGGCGACGCGGCGCTCCATCGGCCAGTCCGCCCAGTCGTAGCGCACCGCGTCGACGCCCTCGTTGCCGCGCACCATCAGCGAGTAGAGCGGCAGCTGGCCGTCGGCCGTCACCTTGGCCGCGAGCACCTCGCGGTCGATCACCATGGACAGCGCCTTGCGCACGCGGACGTCCTTCAGCAGCGGGTCCGTGACGTTGAGCACGTGGAAGCGCTGCGCGATCAGGAGGCCGTTGTGCATGTCCTTCGGCAGCTGCGCCTTCAGCGACTCGTAGGTGCCCGGCGGCAGGCGCGAGGTCATGTCGTCCTCGCCGGACTGGTACAGCTTCAGGTCGGCGTTGTCGTCCTGCACCGCGAGGTAGGTCACGCGGGTGAGCGCGACGTTGGCGGCGTCCCAGTAGGTCGGGCTCTTCGCGACGACGACCTTGTTGTTGACCTCCCAGCCCGCGAGCACGTACGCGCCGTCGCTCACGAGGTGGCCGGGCTTGATCCATTCGCTGCCGTACTTCTCGATCGTCGCGCGCGGCGCGGGGCTGAAGGGCGTCTGCGTCAGCAGCATCGGCAGGAACGGGATCACGCCGGGCGTCTTCACCTCGAGCGTCGCGGCGTCGATCGCGCGCACGCCCAGCGCCGCCACGGGCAGCTTGCCCTGCACGATGGCCGTGCCGTTGAGGATGAACGCGGCGAGCGAGGAGCCGAGCGGCGCGGCGTTCTTCGGGTCGACGAGGCGGTGCCAGCCGTAGACGAAATCCTGCGCCGTCACGGGCTCGCCGTTGGACCAGCGGGCGTCCTTGCGCAGCTTGAACACCCAGGTCGTCGGCGCGACCTGCTGCCACGACTGCGCCACGCCGGGCACGACCTTCGAGTGGTTGTCGAGCGCGGTCAGGCCCTCGAACAGGTCGATGTCGATGTTGATCGCGATGTCGGACTCGACCAGCGCCGGGTCGAGCGACTCCGGCTCGTCGCCGTTGTTGCGCACCATCTCCTGCTTCGCGGCGAGCGGCGTCCCGGGCGGGATGCTCGCGGCACCGGCGGGCAGCGCGGCGGTCAGGGCGGCGAGCGCGCAGAGCTGCAGCGCGCGGCGGCGGAGGGCGTGGGGCATGTCGGCGATCCTTCGAGGACGGGGAGCTGTCGATTCGACGAAACGCGATTGGAGCATGGTGCGCGTCCGCCGAGGCCGCGCGCCGGTGCCAAGGCCCGCCTCAGGCCGGCGGCGCCACGCGGCAGCTCGCCCAGGTGCCGGTGCGCCGGCTCTCGAGCACGCCGTCGATGAAGCCCAGGCCGCGCGCGCCGTCCATCGCGGTCGGGAAGTCCAGCGCATAGGGGTTGGCGGGCCGGCCCGTCATCTTCGCGGTGATCGCGTCGGCGGCGTCGCGGTAGAGCGTCGCGAAGGCTTCCTGGTAGCCCTCGGGGTGCCCGATCTCCACGCGCGTCGCGAACTCGGCCTCGGGATGGAGCGCGCCGTGCAGGCGGCGGGTGATCACCTGCTCGAAGCCGTCGAGGCGGCGATGGCGCAGCTCGTTGGGCGTCTCCTGGTGCCACTCCAGGCCGCCGAGACTGCCGAAGATGCGACAGCTCAGCCCGTGCTCCGCGCCGGCGGCGGCGTTCGTCACCCACATCGTCCCCCGCGCGCCGTTGGACCAGCGCATCAGCAGGCCGCCGTAGTCGTCGACCGTGCGCTGCGGCACGGTCGCGCCGACGTCGGACATCACGGCGTCGAGCTCGAGGTGGCTCACGTAGGCGCCCAGGTGATGCGCGTGCGTGCCGATGTCGCCCATCACGAGCGAGGCGCCTTCGCCGGCGTCGAAGCGCCACGTGCGCTGTTCGGCCTGCGCCTCGACCAGCGTGGCGAAATACCCCTGCACGTACGCGAGGTGGATCTGCCGGATCTCGCCGATCTCGCCGGCCTTCACCATCGCGCGCGCCTGGCGCACCATCGCGTAGGCGCTGTAGCAATGCGTGAGGCAGAAGACGCGGCCGGTCTCCTCCACCTTGCGCGCAAGCGCGAGCGCGTCGGCGAGCGTCGTGGTGATCGGCTTGTCGCAGACGACGTGCAGGCCGGCGTCGAGCGCGGCCATCGCGGCGGGGAAGTGGTGCGCGTTGGGCGTCATGATGGCGACCGCGTCGATGCCGTCGGCGCGGGCGGCCTCGGCGGCGATCATCTGCGCCGTGTCGGCGTAGGCGCGGTCGGCCGAGATGCCCAGACCGACCGCGGCGTCGCGTCCGCGTTGCGGGTCGGACGACAGGACGCCCGCGACGATCTCGAAGCGGTCGTCCAGCCGGGCGGCCGTCCGGTGGATCGGGCCGATGAAGCCGTGGCTGCCGCCGATCACGCCGAGCCGGAGACGGCGGCCGAGGGCCTGGAGGGTGGGGTTGGTGTTGCTCATGGCGGGTCTCGCGTCGGGTCGATCGATGGGTCAGGTCAGGCGCTTGTCGGCCGCTTCGTCCAGCCAGGCGGACAGCCGCTCCAGCGGCCAGTCCTCGCGCAGCGCGCGTCGCGCCACGGACTGCGGGCTCTCCGGCGCGAGGCCGCCGAGCGGCGGGTCGCGGTCGAGGTTGGTGGGGAACGCATAGCCTTCCGCGCTGGCGGCGATGGCGCGATCCGCGTCCGCCAGGTCGATCGCGCCGTCGCGCAGCAGCGTGCGCAGCGCCGGGTGGAGCGCGCGCACCAGGCGGTCGCGGTCGACCGACTCCATCGCGCGGCCGAAGGCCGACGAGACCTGGAGCAGGTTGGCCATGCGCTGGATGTCGGCGGAGCGGTTGTCGCCGGCGGCGTGGATCAGCGCCGGGTTGAAGAACACGGCGTCGCCCTTGCCGAGCGGCAGCTGCACGCGGTGCGCCTCGAAGTAGCGGCGGAACTCCTCGCGGTCCGCGACGAGGTAGCCGGGCAGGTACTTCTGCGAATGCGGCAGGTACAGCGTCGGGCCGCTCTCGACGGGCATGTCGACGTGGGCCACCGCGCCCTGCAGCGTGAGCATCGGCGACAGGCGGTGCACGTGGGCCGGGTAGCGTTCGGCCTGCGCGGCGGCGCAGAAGCCGAGGTGGTAGTCGCGATGCGGCGTCTGGGCCGCGCCGCCGGGGCGCACGTTGTTGACCTGCGAGGTGACCTGGTACGCGGGCCCGAGCCACGCCTCGCTGGCGAGCGCGAGCATGTCGTTGGCGTAGTAGCGGGCGAAGGCGGCGGGGTCGAGCAGGCACAGCTTCTCGAGCGCGTTCCAGACGCGGTCGTTCGCGCCCGCCTTCGCGAAGTGGTCGCCGCGGCCGCCTTGCGCGCGCTCGCGCTCGATGATCTGGCGGAAGCGGTCGGAGACGTCGTCGACCACCGGCGCCGGCAACGCGCCTTGCAGCACGAGGATGCCGGGCCCGTGCTCCCACACGCCGGCCCACTCGCCCATGATCGTGTCGCGGAAGGCGCCGTCCTCGCGCAGCCCTGCCCGCAGCGCGTCGCAGTCGTAGACCGGCACGTCGTCGAGCAGGCGTGCGGCGTGCGGGCAGGTCGTGGGGTCGGTGCGGTGGGCGAGCAGCTCGCGCAGGTCGTCGAGACGCGCGTCGGCGGCGCGCAGCCGGCGCGGCGGTGTCGTGGGGGCCATCGATGTCTCCGTCTGTTCTCGTATGGACGAAGTGTAGGAAGGACGAGGCGCTCGCAGGGCGCCGGAAACACCTCAAAAACACCTCAGGAATGATCGACAATCCCGCCGGATCGCCTGTCACCGGATCAGAGGAAACATCGGGATGTCGCACGCCATCGGCATGAAGGAGATCGCGCTGCAGGCGGGCGTCAGCCTCGCCACGGTGGACCGCGTGCTGCACGAGCGGCCGGGCGTGCGCCTCGCGACGCAGCGCCGCGTGCACCAGGCGCAGGCCGAGCTGGCGCGCCAGCAGCAGCAGGTCGGGCTGCGCGGCCGGCGCTTCCTGGTCGACCTGGTGATGGAGGCGCCCGAGCGCTTCTCGTCCATGGTGCGCGATGCGCTCGACCAGGCCGTGCGCCGCGTCGGCCCGGCCGTCATGCGCGTGCGCGACCACCTCGCGGAGACGCGTCGCGTCGACGAGCTGGTCGACCTGCTGGATGCGATCGGCCGTCGCGGCAGCCATGGCGTGCTGCTGAAGGCGCCCAACGCCGCGCCCGTGGTGGCCGCGGCCGCGCGCCTGCAGGCCCGCGGGATCCCGGTGGTCACGCTCGTCACCGATCTTCCCGACGCGGCCCGCCGCGCCTACGTGGGCCTCGACAACGCCAGCGCCGGCCGCACCGCGGCCTGGCTCATGCACCACTGGCTGCACGACGCCGAGGCGGACGTGCTGGTGTCCAGCAGCGGCCGGCACTTCCTGGGCGAGGGCGAGCGCATCGCCGCGTTCACGCAGGCGTGGCGCGCCGCGCGGCCGGCGAGCCAGGTGCGCATCGTCACGGCCGGCCATGGGCTGCACGCCCCGACCGCGGCGGCCGTCGGGCGGCTGCTCTCGCGCCATCCCCGGCTGGCCGCGGCCTACTCGGTCGGTGGCGCCAACCCGGCGATCCTCGCCGCCTTCGACCGCGCGCGGCGGCGCTGCCAGGCCTTCATCGGTCACGACCTCGACGACGAGAACGTGGCGCTGCTGCGCGCGGGTCGCCTTTCGGCCGTGCTCCACCACGACCTGCGCCACGACCTGCAGATGGCCTGCCTCTGCATCATGCAGGCGCAGGGCGCGGGCGCGTCGGACTGGAGCTCGGCGCGCTCCAACGTGGAGGTCGTGACGCCGTTCAACCTGCCGGCGTCGCTGGAGAGTTCCTCGCGGTCAGCGGGCTGAGTCCTCGCCCACCCATTCGATCTTCGCGCCGAGCGACACCAGGTTCTCGACGAAGCGCGGATGCGCGCGGCGGATCGGCGTCGCGTTGAGGATGGTCGACCGGCCTTCGATGCTGGACGCGAGCATCAGCAGCGCGATGGCGACGCGGATGATGTACGGGCTGTCGACCTCGGCCGCCACGAGCGGCTTGCCGCCGAAGGTGATGACGCGGTGCGGGTCGGACTGGAACGCGTGCGCGCCGAACTTGGAGAGCTCGGACGTCCAGCCGAGCGCGCCGTCGTAGACCTTGTTCCAGAACATCACCTGGCCCTCGGCGCGCACGCCGAGCGCGATGAAGATCGGCAGCAGGTCGACCGGGAAATAGGGCCACGGCGCGGCCTCGATCTTCTGCAGCATGTTGCGCGTGAACGGCTCGCGCACCTTCAGGCCGTGCGGCACGCGGGCGCGCGACCAGCCGTTCTCGTGCGTGACCTCGACGCCCAGCTTCGCGAAGCTGCGATCGAGCAGCGGGAAGAA
>JASLEM010000426.1 GCA_030151165.1 Burkholderiaceae bacterium | reverse complement strand
CTGGCCGCGGCGGCATTCGCGCGCGACGACACCGCCGACGCCGCCGCCGCGCGGCCGGCCGCCGTCGAGCGCTCGGGCGTCGCGACCAGCGGCAGCTCGTCGACGAGGCGCACGGCCTCGTCGAGCCGGATCGTGAGCGAGGGCACGTCGACCACCGAGGCCGTCCGCACGCGATCCAGGTCGCGCGCCACGGCGCGGCGCACGCGTTCGAGGTGCGGGTTGTTGTAGCGCGCGAGACGCTCGTCGGACTGTTTGAGCACCGTCGCGATCGGGTCGGGGCTGCCGGTCAGCGCGGCCTGCTGCATCGCGACGCGGATCGACGCCTCGACGTCCGCCAGCACGTTCTCGTCGCGCGAGCGCGAGAGCGACTGGATCAGGTCTTCCACCTGCGAGCGCTGCAGCTGCGACTCGGCGACGCGCTCGTCCAGCACACCCAGCTTGCCGTTGGCCTCGCGCACGCTGTCGAGCGCCTGCTTGGCGAGCAGCTTGGCCTCGGTCGCGTCGTCCTGGCTCGTCTGCTGGCGCTTCACGAGCTCCTGCTCGAGCGAATGCACGCGCTGCTGCGTGTGCCATGCCGACACGAAGGCCGCGACGGACAGCGTGCCGAACACTGCGGCGCCGATCGTGGCGATCACGGCCCAGGTCCTCGAGACGTGCGGCACATGGGGAGCGACGACCGCCGGCGGCGTCGTCATCGGGGGCAGCATCGCCATCGGCGGCGGTGCGCTCATCGGAGCGGAGGAGTCGTCAGTCACGAAAATGATTGTAGCGACGACACCACACGCCCACGGCCATCGCGCCGAGCGAAATGAGGGAATGCCGATGCGCGTGCGCCACACCGGCGCGACGGTGGTGTGTCCGCTTGAAACGCTAGCGCGCCGCCACCGCCTCGGCGACGGCCGCCGGCGACGGCGCGACCACCGCCACGTCGCCGAAACCGGCCGCGCGCGCGCGTTCCGCGATGCGCGGGTGCGAGGCGAGCGCGCGTCCGGCGCGCCAGTCGGCGCCGGGGGCCAGCGAGGCGAGGTGGTCGATCGCCTCCGAGCTGCTGAACATCCAGGCCCAGCGCGCGGGCTCGGCGAGCGCCGCCGCGAGCAGCGCGCGTTCGGCGTCGGCGAGCCGCGGCGCGGCGCGCGCGTACGACTGCACGACGCGCACCTCGGCACCCTGCGCGCGCATCGTCGCACCGAGCCAGTCGCGCCCGCCGTTGCCGCGCACCAGCCAGACCGGCCGCGCCTGCCAGCGCCACGACGCGATGCGCGCCCACAAGGCCTCCGAGTCGAACTGCGGCGCGTCGACCAGCGGCGCGACGATGCAGCCCGCCGGCACGCCGGCGTCGCGCAGCGCCGCGACGGTGCCGGGGCCGGTCGCCGCGGCCCAGGCGTTCGCGGGCCACGCGCGGCCGGACGACGCGAAGAAGCCGGCGACCGCGTTCGGGCTGACGAAGACGAGCAGCGGCCGCACCGACTCGTCGGGCGCCACGCACTGCGGTGCCACCCCGTCGAAGGCCGACGCGAGGCGCGCGACCTTGGCGAAGGCGTCGTCGACCGACGCCGGCTCGGGCGCGGGCAGGATCTCGATCAGTGGCAGCGCGTGCGCGTCGACGCCCAGCGCCCGCAGCTCGTCGACCCACGCCGCGGCCTGCGCGCGCGGGCGCACGACCAACACGCGAAGGCCGCCGTCGTCGCTCATCGTGTCGGCCCGCGGCGTTCAGGCCGCAGGCAGGTACGCATCGCCGCCGGCCGCGATCAGGGCCGCGGCCACGCGCTGGCCGAAGGCTTCCGCGGCGGCGACGTCGGCAATCACCGCGGTCTCGGCATGACGCAGCAGCGGCCGCGCCGGCAGGCCGGGCGCCGCGCCGGGCTCGAGCGTCGCGCCGACGGCGGCGTCGCCGAGCGCCGCGTGCAGCGTGAACGCGCCGCCAGCGCCGGGCTCGGCGTAGGCCGCGAGCGGCATGCTGCAGCTGCCACCCAGCGTGCGCGCGACCGCGCGCTCCGCGTGCACGGCGAGCCACGCGGCGGGGTCGCGCAGCGTCACGAGGTGGTCGTGCAGGGCGGTGTTCGACGTGCGGATCTCCAGCCCCAGCGCGCCCTGCCCGGCCGCCGGGATCATGCGGTCGACGGCGAAGCGTGCCCGGATGCGCTCGCCCAGGCCGAGGCGCACCAGGCCGGCGGCGGCGAGCACGATGGCGTCGTAGCCGCCCTCGTCCAGCTTGCGCAGGCGGGTGTCGAGGTTGCCGCGCAGCGGGGCGACGCGCAGGTCGGGCCGCAGCGCCAGCAGTTGCGACACGCGCCGCAGGCTCGAGGTGCCGACCAGCGCACCGGGCGGCAGCTCGTCGACGCTCGCGAACCGGTTCGACACGAACGCATCGCGCGGATCCTCGCGATCCAGCACGGCAACGAGCTCGAAGCCGGCCGGCATCTCCATCGGCACGTCCTTCAGCGAATGCACCGCCAGGTGCGCCTCGCCCGACTCCAGCGCCAGCTCCAGCTCCTTGACGAAGAGCCCCTTGCCACCGACCTTGGAGAGCGTGCGGTCGACGATCTGGTCGCCGCGCGTCGTCATTCCCAGCAGCGAGGCGGGCAGGCCCAGGCGCTCGCCGAGCAGCGCCTTCACGTGTTCCGCCTGCCACAGGGCCAGCCGGCTTTCGCGCGTCGCGATCACGATGTTGTTCATCCGCGGATTATCGGCCACGCCGGATCGGGCGCAACGGGCCTTCCCGCGCGCTGGCACCCCTGCTACATTCAACGATTGGTAATTCGGTTACATCGAACGGAACATCGCCATGCCCCGCACCACCGCCGCTCCCAAGTCCGCCAAAGCGCCCAGAAAAGGTGCATCCGCCAAGGTGACGGCGTCCGCCGCCGACAAGGAACGGCCGCTGGTCGAGGACATCCGGTTACTTGGCCGGCTGCTGGGCGAGGTGATCCGTGAGCAGGAAGGCCTGGCGGCGTTCGAGCTGATCGAGCGCGTGCGCCAGCTGTCCGTCGCCTACCGCATCCACAAGGACGCCAGCGCCGGCCGCGTGCTGGACCGGCTGCTGAAGAACCTGTCGGCCGACCAGACGGTGAGCGTGATCCGCGCGTTCAGCTACTTCTCTCACCTGGCCAACATCGCCGAGGATCGCCAGCACGTGCGCCGGCGCGCGCACCACGAGCGCGAAGGCAACCTGCAGGACGGCTCGCTCGCGATGGCGTTCGAGCGCCTGCAGGACGCCGACCACCGCGCCGCCGACATCGCCGCCGCCCTCAACCGCGCCTTCATCTCGCCGGTGCTCACCGCCCACCCGACCGAGGTGCAGCGCAAGAGCATCCTCGACGCCGAACGCGCGATCGCCGAGCTGCTGGCCGAGCGCAGCGACCTGTTCTCCGAGCGCGCGCTCGGCGAGAACACCGAGCTGATGCGCGCCCGCATCACGCAGCTGTGGCAGACGCGCATGCTGCGCTACACGAAGCTGACCGTGGCCGACGAGATCGAGAACGCGATCTCCTACTACCACGCGACCTTCCTGCGCCAGATCCCGAAGATGTACCGCGAGATCGAGCAGGCGCTGCCGGGCCACGAGGTCGCGCCGTTCTTTCGCATGGGCAACTGGATCGGCGGCGACCGCGACGGCAACCCGAACGTCACCGCCGAGACGCTGCGCACCGCGCTGTCGCGCCAGAGCGAGACCGCGTTGCGCCACTATCTCTACGAGGTGCATGCGCTGGGCGCGGAGCTGTCGATCTCGCAGATGCTCGCCCCGGTCACGCCCGAGATGGCCGCGCTCGCCGCGAGCTCGCCGGACCACAACGCGCACCGCGAGGACGAGCCGTACCGCCGCGCGCTGGTCGGCGTCTACGCGCGCCTGGCCGCCACGCTGACCGAGCTCACGGGCACCGAGGCGCTGCGCCACGCCGTCGTGCCGCAGGGCGCCTACAAGTCGGCGTCGGAGTTCGGCGCCGACCTCGCCGTGATCGAGCGCTCGCTGCGCTCGCACCATGCCGAGGCGCTGGTCGCCCCGCGCCTCGCGCCGCTGCAGCGCGCCGCGCAGGTGTTCGGCTTCCATCTCGCGACCGTCGACCTGCGCCAGAGCTCCGACCAGCACGAGCTGGTGATCGTCGAGCTGCTGCGCGCCGCGCGCCTCGAGGAGAACTACAGCGCCCTCGATGAGCCCGCGCGCCGCGAGCTGCTCGTCAAGCTGTTGAACGACGCCCGCCCGCTGCGCGTGCACGGCGCCGACTACTCGCCGCTCGCGCGCGGCGAGCTGGCGATCTTCGAGGCCGCGCTGACGATGCGCGCCACCTTCGGCCCCGAGGCGATCCGCCACTACATCATCTCGCACACCGAGGACGTGAGCGACCTGCTGGAGGTGCTCGTGCTGCAGAAGGAATGCGGCCTGATGCGCGGCACGCTCGACGGCGAACCGAAGGCGGACCTGATCGTCTCGCCGCTGTTCGAGACCATCGCCGACCTGCGCAACGGCGCGCGCATCATGCAGGAGTTCTACGCGCTGCCGGGCATCGCGGCGCTCGTGAAGCGCAGCGGCGGCGAGCAGGACATCATGCTGGGCTACAGCGACAGCAACAAGGACGGCGGCTTCTTCACCAGCAACTGGGAGCTGTACCGCACCGAGGTCGCGCTCGTCACGCTGTTCTCGCAGCTCGAGGCCGACCACGGCATCCGCCTGCGCCTGTTCCACGGCCGCGGCGGCACGGTCGGCCGCGGCGGCGGCCCGAGCTACCAGGCCATCGTCGCGCAGCCGCCCGGCACGGTGAACGGCCAGATCCGGCTGACCGAGCAGGGCGAGGTCATCGCGTCGAAGTACGCGAACCCCGAGATCGGCCGGCGCAACCTCGAGACCCTCGTCGCGGCGACGCTCGAGGCCACGCTGCTGCACACCACCAAGACGCCGCCGAAGGCCTTCCTCGACGCGGCCGACGCGCTGAGCGAGGCCAGCTTCGGCGCGTTCCGCAAGCTGGTCTACGAGACGCCCGGCTTCACCGATTACTTCTTCGCCGCCACCCCGATCCGCGAGATCGCCGAGCTCAACATCGGCTCGCGGCCGGCGTCGCGCAAGTCGACCCGCCGCATCGAGGACCTGCGCGCGATCCCCTGGGGCTTCTCGTGGGGCCAGTGCCGCGTCGCGCTGCCCGGCTGGGCCGGCTTCGGCTCGGCCGTCGAGGCCTTCCTCGGCCGCGACGCCGACGAGCACGCGAAGCGCCTCGAGCTGCTGCGCCGCATGTACCGGCAGTGGCCGTTCTTCCGCACGCTGCTGTCCAACCTCGACATGGTGCTGGCCAAGAGCGACCTGCGGATCGCGGCGCGCTATGTCGATCTCGTCGACGACAAGAAGCTCGGCAAGCGCATCTTCGGCGCGATCAAGGCCGAGTGGGAGCGCACGCAGGCGATGCTGGGCGAGATCACCGGCGAGGCCGAGCGGCTGCAGTCCAACCCGTCGCTGGCGCGCTCGATCGAGCACCGCTTCCCCTACCTCGAC
>JASLEM010000408.1 GCA_030151165.1 Burkholderiaceae bacterium | reverse complement strand
ACGGCGCGAACGGCGTGCAGCCCGCGCGCAGCGCCAGGGCGTGCACGGCGTCGCCGAGGTCCGCGGCGACGGCCAGCGGCGCCTCGCCGCCGGAGCCGGGCGCGCGTGGCAGCGGCGGCGTGCGCGGTGAAGTCTCGTGGGCGAGCCGCGCCGCCTGCCGCTGCAGGCCGGCCTCGTCGACCGGCGCGGGCGGGCTCGGCGCGATCGCGACTTGCACGGTCTCCCCGCGCAGCCAGGCGTCGAGCTCGAGGGCGATGCGGTCGAGGCTCCAGGCGTCGATCACGGCGTGGTGCAGCGTCAGCACGACGAGCAGCTCGTCGCCGGGCAGGCGCCAGGTGTCGACGCGCATCGGCCCGTGCGTCTCGAGCGCGAGGCCGCCGCGCAGGACGGCGAGCACGGCCTCCGGCCACGCGTCGGGCGAAGGCGGCGAGGCCAGCGCGCCGTGATGGCGGACAAGATCGGCCGGCGCGCGGTCGAGGCGGCGCGCATGTGACGGCGCGGCCTCGCGCCGCCAGGCCAGTCGAAGCACCGGATGACGGTCGGCCAGCGCCTCGAACGCCGCCTGCAGGCGCGCGCGCGGCAGGCCAGGCGCGACGATCCAGGCGCGGTGGACGAGGTAGGCCGTGCCGTCGGCGTCGAGGGCGTCGGCGCGCACGACGGCCTGCTGCTCGTCGCTGAACGGCACGAGCTCGGCGCGGTCGTCGCGGCGCGGGTCGGCCTGCGCGTGTGGCGCGGCGTCGACGAGGCGGGCCTGCGCGTCGAGGCGCGATTCGCGCAGCAGGGCGACGGCGTCGACGCGCTTGCCGAGCGCGCGTTCGATGTCGGCGGCGAGCCGCAGCGCGCCGAGCGAGTGGCCGCCGCTCGCGAGGTAGTCGGAATGCCGGTGCAGCTCGATCGCGGGCAGCTGCGCGGCCCACAGCGCGAGCAGCGCCGTCTCGGTGGCGGTGACCGGTGGCGGCAGGGGCGGCGACGCGCCGGTGAGCGCGTCACGCGAGGCTGCGGCCCACTTGCGAAGCGACGCGCGATCGATCTTGCCGCTCGCGTTGAGCGGCAGCCGCGGGCGCGCGAGCCATCGCTCGGGCACGGCCGCCGGCGCCACGCGCGCGGCCAGCCATTCGCGCAGGACGCCGGGCTCGGGCGTGCGGCCGCCGCCGCCGACGCAGGCCACGAGCTGGCGCGTGTCGGCCGTCTCGCCGGCGACGAGCACCGCCGCCTCCGTCACGCCCGGCGCGCCGGCCAGCAGCTGCTCCAGCTGCTCCAGCTCGACGCGATGGCCGCGCAGCTTGATCTGCCGGTCGACGCGCCCCTCGAACAGGAACACGCCGTCCGCGCGGCGGGCCACGCGGTCGCCGGTCCGGTACCAGGGCGTGCCGTCCGTGTCGTCGAGGACGAAGCGGCGCGCCGTCTCGTCCGCGTCGCCGAGATAGCCCGGCGACAGGCCGGCGCCCGCGAGCCAGAGTTCGCCGCGCTCGAGACCGTCGGGCGCGCGTGTCGTCGCGGCGTCCGCCGATGGCAGCGGCACGACGCGCAGCCGCGTCCCGCGGATCGGCCGCCCGATCGGCACCGAGCCGCGCGGGCCGAGGTCCTGCGGCGAGACCGGATGCGTCAGGCTGAAGGTAGTGTTCTCGGTCGGGCCGTAGCCATTGACCAGCCGCAGCGCGGGCCAGCGCTCGAGGCAGGCGCGCGCGTGGCGGGGCGACATCGACTCGCCGCCCGTCAGCAGCTGGCGCAGTCCGCCGAACGACTCGAGCTGGTCGTCGACCATCGCGTTGAACAGCGCGGACGTGAGCCACGCGTCGCTGATGCGGCGGTCGACGAGGAAGGTGCCCAGCTCGTGCAGGCTTGGCAGCGCGGTCTCCTGCACGACGCAGCAGCCGCCGTTCAGCAGCGGCGCCCAGACCTCCAGCAGCGACGCGTCGAACGCAGGCGACGCGGCGTGGGCCCAGCGCGCGTCGGACGGCGGACCGGCGTCGCCCGGCTCGAGCACCAGCCGCGCGATGCCGCGCCGCGGCACCTGCACGGCCTTGGGCGCGCCGGTGCTGCCGGAGGTGAACATGACGCAGGCGATGGCGTCGTCGTCCTCCGGCGGCCAGGGCGGCGCGGCGGGCGCGGGGCCGGCCTGGGCCATGGCCGCGCGCAGGTCGACGCCGCGCGACGCATGTTCGGCCGGCAGGTCGGCGCCGGGCTCGGTGAGCACGAGCGGGCCGCGCAGCACGGCCAGCATCGCGGCGAGGCGCTCGGGCGGGTTGGCGAGGTCCAGCGGCGCATAGGCCGCGCCGCAACGCAGCACCGCGACCGCGGCCACGACCATCTGCGGCGACCGCGCCAGCGCCATCGGCACGGTGTCGCCGGGCCGCACGCCCAGGCGCATCAGTGCGCGGGCGAGCGCGGCGCTGTCGTGGTCGAGGTCGCGGTAGTCGAGCTGCCACTGCAGCCCCTCGAGCGCCGGGCGACGCGCATGGGTGTCGAACGCACGGCGGAGCGCCGCGGTCATCGACGGCATCGGGCGCTCGCGGTGGCCGGCGTCTTCCGGCGGCAGGGCAGGGCCGTTCATGCGGTGGGGGGTTCGCCGATCGCGCTCATCGACCCGTGTTCCGGGCCGGGGCGGCCCTGTCGAGGTCGATTCTGCCATCGCCGGCCGGCGCCGCCGCCGTCAGCGCGGCGCGATGCCCGGCGGCCCGACCAGGCGTTCGACCTGCGCGAGCAGCCGCGCCTCGACGTCGGCCGCGTCCGCCTCGACGACATGCCGGTGCGGCATGCTGCGCAGCCACGTAATCTGCCGCTTCGCGAGCTGGCGCGTGGCGGCGATGCCGCGCTCGCGCAGCGTGGCGAGGTCGGGCGGATCGGACGCGTCCAGCGCTTCCCAGGCCTGGCGATAGCCGACGCAGCGCATCGACGGCAGGTCGAGGTGCAGCGCGGGGTCGGTGCGCAGGCGGCGCACCTCGTCGAGGAAGCCGGCGTCGAGCATCGCGTCGAAGCGTCGCGCGATGCGCGCATGCAGCCAGGCGCGATCGGCGGGCTCGAGCGACAGCAGCGCGCCGTCGCGCGCGGGCGCGTCACGGCGCGCGCGCTGGTGCAGCGTGGACAGCGGCGTGCCGCTCACGCGCCACACCTCGAGCGCGCGCTGGATGCGCTGCGAGTCGTTGGGCTGGAGCCGTGCCGCGGTGACCGGGTCGACCTCCGCGAGCCGCGCGTGCAGCGCCGGCCAGCCGGCCGCCGCGGCCTCGGCGTCGATCGCGGCGCGCACGTCGGCGTCGGCGGCGGGCATGTCGTCGATGCCGTCGACCAGCGCCTTGAAGTACATCATCGTGCCGCCGACCAGCAGCGGCCAGCGGCCGCGGCCGCGGATCTCGCCGACGAGGCGGCGCGCGTCGGCGACGAACTGGGCGGCCGAGTACGACGCGTCCGGCCCGATCAGGTCGAGCAGGTGGTGCGGCACGGCCGCCTGCTCCGCGGCGCTCGGCTTGGCGGTGCCGATGTCCATGCCGCGGTACACGAGCGCCGAGTCGACGCTGACGATCTCCACCGGCCAGCGCGCGGCCACGGCCAGCGCGAGCGCGGTCTTGCCGGAGGCGGTCGGGCCGGCGAGGCCGAGCCAGTCGATGCGTTCGTGGCCGCGGTCGCCCTCGGGCACGCCCGTGCGCGTCACGCGAGGCTCGTCACGTGCGTCCATGCGGCGCGAAGCCTCAGAACCGTTCGTCGTCGCGCAGGTAGCGCCACTGGCCCGGCGGCAGCTTGCCGAGCACGACGCTGCCGATGCGCACGCGCTTCAGGCCGGTCACGACGAGGCCGACGGCCTCGCACATGCGCCGGATCTGGCGCTTGCGGCCCTCGCGCAGCACGAAGCGCAGCTGGTCCTCGTTGGCCCAGCTGACCTTGGCGGGCCGCAGCTCCTTGCCGTCCAGCCACAGGCCGTGGCGCAGGCGCTCGAGGTCGTTGTCGGGGAACATCCCGCCGCTCGGGTACTCGACGCGCACGAGGTATTCCTTCTCGACGTCCGAGTCCTCGCCGATCAGGTGGCGCGCGATGCGGCCGTCCTGCGTCAGCACCAGCAGGCCGGTGGAGTCGATGTCGAGCCGCCCGGCGGGCGCGATGCCGCGCGCGTGCCCCGGGTGCCAGCGCTCGCGCGACGGGTCTTCCGGCCAGTGGTTGGCCTGCGTCACGAGCACGCTCGCGGGCTCGTAGCCGTCCTCGGCCTGGCCGCTGACGTAGCCGATCGGCTTGTGCAGCAGGATCGTCACGCGATGCGCCTGCTGCGTCTTCGCGGCCTCGTCGATCTCGATCACCTGGTGCGGGAAGACGCGCGCGCCGAGCACGGCCATCTCGCCGTCGACCTTCACCCAGCCGGCATCGATCCAGTCGTCGGCCTCGCGGCGCGACGCGATGCCGCGCTCGGCGAGCACCTTCGACAGGCGCTGGTCCTCGCGGCGCGGCGCGTTCGGGTCGAACGGCGGCGGCGCCGGGCGCGGCGGGGCCTCGGCGCGATCTTCGGGCGGACGGCGGCGATCCGCGTCGCGGTCGTCGCGGCGGTGCGGGCGGTCGTCGCCGTGCGGGCCTTGCGGACGCGGGCGTTCGTTCGGGCCGCTCGGGTAGTGCGGGCGCTCGCCGAAGGCGTCGCGCGGGCGCTCGTCGCGCCACGCGGCGGTGCTGCCGCGGTGGTCGTCGCGCGAGCCCTGGTAGCGCGGGCTGTTCGCGGTGCCGCGCGGGCGCTCGCCGCCGC
>JASLEM010000403.1 GCA_030151165.1 Burkholderiaceae bacterium | reverse complement strand
AAGCTGCAGGCCGGGCCGTACACCTCGCGGGACGACGCGAAGGCCGCGGCGGAGCGCATCCGCGCGTCGTTGCAGCTGGTGCCGACGATCGTCGAGAAGCGCTGAGGGCGGCGCGGCCGTCGGGCGTCGGGCGTCCCGGCTCGACGCGCAGCCGCCGCCAGAAGGCGGTCGGGCTGCCGGAACCGGCGACGCTCGTCGGAAGGTACTCGCCTTCCACGCGGCCGAACGTCGGCCGCGATGTCAGCCTGCTCGCACCGGATCGTCACGATCCGGCGGGCAGTTGCCGGACTTCAGTCGTCCAGGCCTTCGTGGCGCGAGGCGGCGGCGTACAGGTCGGCGGCGAAGCCCGGCGAGTGCAGCTCGACGCTGCGCGCGAGTTCGCGGACGTCGTTGGCTTCACGGACGCGGACGCGGAAGCTGTTCGCGAAGCGCGTCGGGTTCTGCGTCGGCGCGAAGGCGTTGCTGAACAGGCCGACGAGTTGGCGGAAGCCCGTCGTGAAGGCGGGTTGGTGGCCGTAGGTACCGGAGGTGATGGCGGACATGGTGTGTTCCCTTGCGTTGCAGGCACCCTTGGTAAGGATGCGATGGGATGAACTTTAAGGGTTTACCCCCAAACAATCCAATGAATGTTGAGCATCAAAGATATGCATACTGTTGATACCCAGCTCGACCGCCATTCCCCGTGAACTTCCGCACGCTCGACCTGAATTTGCTGCGCGTCTTCGATGCCGTGATGGCCGAAGGCAGCTTGACACGCGCGGCGGAACGGCTCTCGATGACGCAGCCGGCGGCCAGCCACGCGCTCAAGCGGCTGCACACTGCGGTCGGAGAAGACCTTCTGTTGCGCACGGCGTTCGGCATGCGCCCGACCGCCCGCGCCGAGGCGCTGTGGCCGCAGGTGCGTGCCGCGCTGTCGCAGTTGCAGGGCGCGCTGTCCCCGCGCAGCTTCGATCCGAAGCACGACGCCGCGAACTTCAACATCGCGATGGCCGACGCCACCGCCGCCATGCTGCTGCCGCAACTCGTGACGGCGATCGAGACGGAAGACGCGCTCGCCAACATCCGCGTGCTGCCGCTGACGACGCGCGACCCCCGCCGCCTGGTCGAGGACGGCGACGCCGACCTGGCCGTCGGCTACTTCCCGACCGCGATCCCCGCCATCGCGGCCCAGGGCGCCGACGCCACGCTGCACCACTGCCAGCTCTACGCGTCCGAGTACGTCTGCGTGATGCGGCGCGACCATCCGCTGGCCGACCAGGAGCTGACGCTCGACGCCTTCGTCGCCGCGCGCCACCTGCTCGTCAGCTTCTCAGGCCGGCCGCACGGCTTCGTCGACGAGGCGCTGGCCGCGCTAGGGCGCCAGCGCCGCATCATGCTGACGGTGAACCAGTTCGCGACCGCGGGCAGCATCGTCGCCCGCTCCGACCTGCTGACGGTGCTGCCGCTGCAGTTCCTGCCGGCCACCGGCGCCGAGCACCGCCTCGCGCAGAAGGCGCTGCCGATGGCCGTGGCGCCGATCCGCGTGGAGATGATGTGGCACCTGCGCAAGGACGACGACCCCGCGCACCGCTGGCTGCGCGCGCGCCTCGTGGAAGCGGCGGCGCGCAAACCGGGCGGCCGACGCTAGCCGCCAGCGACGACCGATCGCAGGCCAGGCGGCCCGCGCCGGTGCCGGCTGACGTCAGATCACCGCGGCGATCGCGTTGGCCGTGGCTTCGACGTTGCGCGTGTTCAGCCCCGCGACGCAGATCCGGCCCGAGCGGATCAGGTAGACGGCGAACTCCTCGCGCAGGCGGTCGACCTGCGCCGCCGACAACCCGGTGTAGCTGAACATGCCGCGCTGGGTCAGGAAGTAGTCGAAGTTGCGGCCCGGCACCTTGGCGCTGAGTACCTCGTGCAGCGACTTGCGCATCGCCTTGATGCGCTCGCGCATTGCGTTCACGTCGGCGACCCACGATGCGTGCAGCGCCGGGTCGGCGAACACGCGCGCGACGATCCCGCCGGCGTGGATCGTCGGGCTCGAGTAGATGCGGCGCACCGTCGCCTTGAGCTGGCCGAACGCCAGCGTGGCCTCGGCCGCCGTGGGGCAGACGATGCTGAGGCCGCCGGCGCGCTCGCCGTAGACGCTCATGCTCTTCGAGAACGAATTCGCGACGAAGAACGGCACGCCCGCCGCGGCCAGCGCGCGGATCGCGAAGGCGTCTTCCTCGATGCCGTCGCCGTAGCCCTGGTATGCGATGTCGAGGAAGGGCAGCAGCTCGCGCTCCTTCAGCACCGGGATCAGCGCCTCCCACTGCGCGGGCGTGAGGTCGACGCCGGTCGGGTTGTGGCAGCACGCGTGCATCAGCACGACGCTGCGCGCGGGCAGCGTCGAGAGCGCGTCGCGCATCGCGTCGAACTTCACGCCGCCGGTCGCGGGGTCGTAGTACGGATAGCTGGAGACCTTCAGGCCCGAGCCTTCGAACATCGAGCGGTGGTTGTCCCAGGTCGGGTCGCTGACCCACACGCCGGAATCGGGGAACCAGCGCTTGATGAAGTCGGCGCCGACCTTCAACGCGGCGCTCGAGCCCACGGTCTGCAGCGTCGCGACGCGGCCCTCGGCCACGGCCGCCGAATCCGCGCCGAACAGCAGCGTCTGGACGGCGCGTCGGAAACCCGCGTCGCCTTCGATCGGCAGGTAGGACTTGGCGCCGCTCTGCTCGAGCATCCGCGCCTCGGCCTGGCGCACGCTGTCCAGCACCGGGATGCGGCCGGCGTCGTCGAAGTAGATGCCGATCGACAGGTTGATCTTGTGCGGACGCGGATCCTTCTGGAAGTCGTCGTTCAGCGAAAGAATCGGGTCACCGGCGAACGGTTCAATGTGCTCGAACATGAAGGAACTCGGGTTGCGGCCTTGCGGCGGGTCGGAGGTCGGGGCGAGCCTCGATTATCGACCAGCGTCGCCCCGCGATGGCGCGCGGAATGCCCCATTTCGGGCCGGGAATGCCGCGTCGTCAACCGCCGAGCCGCACCCATCGGCCGTGCGCATGCGACTGCGCGGCCAGCCGTCGCTCGAGCGCGCCGCGCGCGTCACGCGAGGCCACCGTCCACGTCGTCGACGCCTTGGCCAGCTCCTCGGCACTCACGGAGCCGCCCGTGGGCGCGACGGGCACCGGCATCTCCGGCCACCAGCGGCGCGCGAGCTGCGGCGGCTCGGCGCTGATCCAGGCCGCGTCGCGCTCGAGCACGTGGCGCGTCATCTGCGCGACATGCGCGTCGAGCGACGCCGCGTCGAAGTAGGCGAGCACCCAGCTGTTGAAGATCACCGGCGTCACATCGGGCGGAAGCGCATGCAGCCAGTCGTCGATCGCGGCGAGGGTGTCGGCGGCGGCGCGCACCGGCCAGCGCTGCGCGCGCGCGACGTCGACCGCCGCGTCGAAGCGCTCGCGCCGCACCGTGTCGTGCGGCCACAGGCACGCGCGCAGCCAGCGCACCGCGGCCGCGTCGTCGACCGCGATCGGCGCCGGGTCGATGCCCAGCCGCGACACGATCTCCGGCGCGGGGCCGTCCGCCGCGAGCGGTGCCGATCCGGCGAGCACGCGGCACGCGATGTCGGGCGATCCGCCGACCCGCGCGACGTCCCCGCCCGACACGTCGTCGACGTAGCGATAGCCCCAGCGGTCGACGCCCAGGTTCAGCCCGGCGCTGCAGCCGACGTCGAGCAGTGCCATCCGCGCGCGGCCCGTTCGCGCGGACAGCGCGCGCAGGATCGGCCACAGCACGGCGCAGCGGCCGATCTCGTTGGTCTGCGTCGTGCGCGTGGCGATGCGGGCACGCATCGCGGCCTCTTCGGCGTCGACGAAGCCGGCGAGGTGCGCGGGGAACGCGGCGTCGGGCGCGCGCGTGCCGCCGGCGCTCGGGTAGTAGTCGGCGAGCGGCGGGCGATCGCCGGCGTCCACGCGCTCGAGCAGGCGATCCTGCAACGCGGCCAGCCACAGGTTGGGCCGCTGCTGCGTCGGCGGCGCGTCGGCGAGCCAGGCAGCCCAGCGCGGATGGACGGCCGCGGCCTCGGTCACGGCGACGTAGAGCGGGTCGTCGGGCAGCTCATGGCGCGCGAACCAGGCGAACTTGGCCTGCAGCGCCTGCACGAGGCTCGGGTCGAGAAGCGATTCGGAGGTCATCGGTGCCCGTGGTGAAAAGGATGACGCGAGCGTAGCCCCGCCGGTCGGCGCACATTGTCGGATGGCCGACAATCCGCCGCATGACGACGACGTTCAACGCCCGTTCGCTGTTCGACCTCAACTTCCCGGACGTCGCGTGGAGCGCGCCGCGCTGGGCCGACGCCGAATCGCGGCTGCGCGTGCGCAAGCTGGCGGCCGGCGCGACGCTGTTCGCGCTCGGGCAGGCCACGCCCGCACTGTTCGGCGTGCTGGCGGGCAGCGTCGAGACGCGCTTCTCGACGGCCGCAGGGCAGGTGTCGGTCGTCGAGAACGTCGAGCCCGGCCACGTGTTCGGGCTCGCGTCGTTCGTCACCGGGCTGCCGTCGACCTACGAGGCGATCGCGCTCGAGCCGACGCGCCTGCTGGTCATCGGCCCGGCCGCCTACACGTGGCTGATGGACGAGGTGCCCGGCTTCGCGCGCTCGCTGATGCGCGAGTTCGCGCGCCGCTACGACCGCACGCTGAAGCTGCTCGAGGCCGCGCGCCATCGCGGCGCCGAGGAGCGGCTGTGCATCGCGCTGCAGCACCTGCGCAACGAAGGTCGGGCGACGGAGGAGGCCGCATCGGCGCGCCGCGCCGGTGGCGGCACGTGGACGATGCAGCTGACGCAGGCCGAGCTCGCCGCGCGCGCCAACGTCTCGCGCCAGACCGCCAACGAGTGGCTCGCGCAATGGGCGGCGCGCGGCTGGGTCGAGCGGCGCTACCGCGGGCTCGCGATCCGGCGTTGGCCCGTCGTGGAAGTGTGAGCGGGGCGTCGGATCAGGCTGCGAGCGCGGCCTCGATGTCGCCGCGCAGCTTGTTCGGCTCGTCGTTCGGCGCGAAGCGCTTGATCACCTGGCCGTCCTTGCCGACGAGGAACTTCGTGAAGTTCCACTTGATCGCCTCGGTGCCGAGCACGCCCGGCTTCTCCGACTTGAGCCACTTCCACAGCGGGTCGGCCTTGGCGCCGTTGACGTCGACCTTGGCCATCATCGGGAAGCTCACGCCGTAGTTCAGCTGGCAGAAGCTCTCGATCTCGCTGTTGGCGCCCGGATCCTGGTGGCCGAACTGGTTGCACGGGAAGCCGACGACGACCAGGCCGCGATCCTTGTAGTCGTTCCACAGCTGTTCGAGGCCCGCGAACTGGGGCGTGAAGCCGCAGGCGCTGGCGGTGTTGACGATCAGGAACACCTTGCCGCGCTGGGCGCCGAAGTCGGCGGCGTCGCCACGGATCGAGGAAGCGGTGAAGTCGTACAGGGTCGAGGCGGTCATGCGGTCTCCGGCTGGGTCGGGGGCGTCGTTGTCGGACAGGATGGAACGAGGGGAATGGTAGATCGTCGGAGCGCGAGGTCAATGGCCTGACGGGCCGTCGAACACGCTGGCCAGCGTCGCCGCCAGGATCAGGGCGCCGCCCACGAGCACGCTCGCATGCAGCACCGCGCCGCCCCACCAGACCGACGTCAGCGCCGCGAACAACACCTCGCAGGGCATCACGACGGCGGTCGCCGTGGCCGACAGCCGCGCCGCGCCGTACTGCAGGCACAGGTTGGACGCCATGAACGCGATCGCGAGGCCGAAGGCGGGCAGCAGCCACGCGCCGGTCGCCACCGGCCAGCTCACGCCCGCCACGCCCGTGGAGCCGGCGCCGAGGGACAACGCCGACGCCGTCATGCCCGCCACCACCGCGCCGCCGAGGAACATCGCGAGCGCGCGCCCTTCCTCGGGCTGCGCGGCCTCGCGCCGCAGCATCACGTTGTTCAGCGCGAACGCGAAGCCGCCCAGCAGCGCCAGCAGGTCGGGCAGCGCGAGTCGGCCCAGCGCGCCCGGATGCGCGGCGCCGCCCTCCGCACCGCCCTGCGACAGCACGAGCGCCGCGCCCGCGAGCGCGCACGCGACGCGCGCGATGGCCGCGCGCGTCAACGGCTCCTTCAGGATCACGCGCGCCAGCAGCATCGCCCACAGCGGCATGAGGTAGAACAGCAGTACGACGCGCACGACGTCGCCGATGCTCACCGCCCAGTTGAACGTCGCGTTGGTGCTGCCCGACGCGATGAAGATCAGCCAGAGCGCCGGCTGCGTCGCGACCTGGCGCAGCGCCGCCGGGCGCCACAGCGCGATCGCCGCGGCCGACAGCACGTAGATGATCGTGGTCGCCCACAGCGGATGCAGGCCCATCGCCTGCAGGTGGCGGAACGGCCACCACGAGACGCCCCAGACGAAGGCGTTGACCAGCAGCGCGAGCACCGGTCCCGCGGAGCGGGGCCGCGGGAGGACGGCGGTCATGCGCTCAGTGCTTGTCGCTGCGCGCGATCTCGAACAGCGCCTCGACTTCGGCCGTGTGCTGCACGAGGTTGCGGCGGTGCCACATCCAGATCATCAAGGTCACGGCCGATGTGAACAGGCCGAACACCGTGATCGAGCCGTAGACCGTCACGCCGAATCGCGTCATGCCGGTGTAGAGCGCGCCGACGCCGAGGATGCTGGCCTGCTCGTTGAAGTTCTGTACCGCGATCGAACGGCCGGAGCCCATCAGGTTGTGGCCGCGATGCTGCAGCAAGGCGTTCATCGGCACGACGACATAGCCGCCGATCGCCCCCAGCACGATCAGGAACGGCGCGGCGATGTACACCGTGTGGATGACGTTCATCGCGATCACGAGCAAGCCCATGCCGACCAGCAACAAGATGACGCGCGGTGCCTTGTCGAGGCGCATCGTCATGGACGCGACCACCGCGCCCACCGCGGTGCCGATGGCCACCACGCCGATGAGCCGCGTCGAATAGGTCGTCGAATAGCTCAGCGCCGCAGTCGCCCAGCCGAGGACGAGGTAGCGCAGGTTGCCGGAAACACCCCAGAACAGCGTCGTGGTGGCCAGCGATATCTGTCCCAGCTTGTCGTCCCAGAGACGCGCATTGCATTGACTGAAATCTCGCACCAGGTCGCTGATGTTGTTGGTCAGCGGCTGCAGCGCCGCGTCCGTGCGCGGAATGCGCAGGTTGAACAACGCCGCGATGACGTACAGCACCATCATGCAGGCGATCGTCGCGGCCGCGGGCGTTTCGATACCGAAGTTCAGGTAGGGAATCCGGATCGCGAGCAGGTGCGGCGCGATCTGAGGCCCGACCAGCTGACCGCCCATGAGAACGCCCAGGATGATCGACAGGATCGTCAGGCCTTCGATCCATCCATTGGCTTTCACCAACTGGGACGTCGGCAGCAATTCCGTCAGGATCCCGTACTTGGCCGGCGAATAGGCCGCGGCGCCGAGGCCGACGACCGCATACGAGATCAGCGGATGCCCGCCATACAGCATCATCAGGCAGCCGACGACCTTGATGGCGTTCGAATAGAACATGACCGTGCCCTTCGGCACGGCGTCGGCGAAGGCGCCCACCAGCGGCGCCAGCACGACGTAGAACAGCGCGAACATGGGTACCAGGGCGGTTCCCTGCCACGCCGGCGCGCCAGCGCTCTTCAACAGCTCGTAGGCCGCGACGAACAGGGCGTTGTCGGCCAGCGAGCTGAAGAACTGCGCCGACATGATGGTGTAGAAACCTCTTTTCATTCGTTCGGCATCGTCGGCGGCGAGGCCACCCGACAGGCCCCGCGCCTGAGAAAAAGTCTCCAAAGTG
Organism: Burkholderiaceae bacterium; assembly: GCA_030151165.1. The sequence continues at coordinate 7,594 of JASLEM010000403.1, read as the reverse complement.
CGAGCGGCTTTATAGCATGCGCCACTCTTGCCCGGGCGGCATGAAGTCACGCGAAGCCGCTCGACCGGCACTGGCAGAATTCGCGCATGCCCCGTCCCATCCAAGCCCTGATCCATTCCGACGCCCTCGCCCACAACGTGGGGCGCGCCCGCGCCGCCGCGCCGGACGCCCGCGTCTGGGCCGTCGTCAAGGCCAACGCCTACGGCCACGGAATAGAACGGGCGTTCGATGGCCTACGAGGGGCGGACGGCTTCGCGCTGCTCGATTTCGACGAGGCCCAGCGCATCCGCACGCTCGGCTGGCGCGGCCCGATCCTGATGCTGGAAGGCTGCTTCGAGCAACGCGACCTCGAGCTCTGCTCGCGCCTCGGCCTGTGGCACACGGTGCATTGCGACGCGCAGATCGACTGGCTCGCCGAGCACAAGACCCACACCCCGCACAGGGTCTTCCTGAAATTGAACAGCGGCATGAACCGCCTCGGCTTCACGCCCACCGCGTTTCGCGGCGCCTGGGCGCGACTCGAGCTGCTGCCGCAGGTCGACGAGATCTCGCTGATGACGCACTTCTCGGACGCCGACGGCGACCGCGGCGTCGCCCGCCAGCTGGCCGTCTTCGAAGCCGCGACGCAGGACATCGCCGGCGAACGCACGCTCGCCAACAGCGCGGCCACGCTGCGCCACGGCGCCCTGCCGCAGACGATGCCGCCGCGTGTCGACGGCGACTGGGTGCGCGCCGGCATCATGAGCTACGGCAGCGCCCCCGACTATCCCGAGCGCACGATCGCCGACTGGGACTTGAAGCCCGCGATGACCCTGCGCAGCAAGCTGATCGGCGTGCAGCAGTTGCAGGCCGGCGACACCGTCGGCTACGGCAGCACCTTCACCGCCGACGGCGCGCTGCGCATCGGCGTCGTCGCCTGCGGCTACGCGGACGGCTACCCGCGCCACGCGCCGACCGGCACGCCGGTGCTGGTCGACGGCGTGCGCACGCGCATCGTCGGCCGCGTGTCGATGGACATGATCACGGTCGACCTCACCCCCGTGCCGCACGCGACGATCGGCTCCGACGTCACGCTGTGGGGCGTCGGCCCGTCGCCCGCCGGTTCGACCGCGACCGCGCCTGCGCCGGTGCTCGCGATCGACGAGGTCGCGCGCGCGGCCGGCACGATCGGCTACGAGCTGATGTGCGCGCTGGCGCCGCGGGTGCCGGTCAGCGTCGTCGCCGGATAGCGCGCGGGACGTCCGAGCCGCAAACCTCGCGGGCGCATTCCGGGCGTCCCTGGCGTCCCGGACGCACGACGCGTCGCCCTCCGGGCGAACATCGGGGCGGAACGTCGGCGCAAGGCGTCGGCGCAGGAAGGCGCACGACGCGCGCGCGCCCGAACTCATTCCCGCGCGTCGGCCACCGGGTTCGCGCCGAAGTCGCCGCGCTCCAGCACCGCGACGAGGCGCGCCGCCGCCGCGGCCGGGCTCGTCAGCGCGCCGGTGCGGTGCCATTCGGCGAAGTTCTCGCGCTCGGGAAACTTCGCGGCGTCCGCGCTGCGGAGCTGGCGTTGCATGTCGGTGTCGATGATGCCGGGCGCCACCGACGAGACCCGTGCCCCGTGCGCCCGCCCTGCCTCCTCGAGCGCCAGCGCGCGCGCGAAATGGTCGAGACCGGCCTTCTGCGCGCAGTAGGCGGCGCTGCCGGCCAGCGGGCGCCGGCCGAGGCCGGACGACACGAACAGCACGCGGCGATCGGACGCCGCCCAGCCGGCGGTGGCGCGCAGGAACACGCCCGTCAACGCGATCGGTGCCTCGAGCCCGATGCGCAGGCTGCGCGCCATCTCGGCGGCGTCGACGTCGCCGACGTTGCCCGGCTCGCTCAGCAACGCGGCGTTGTGGATCAGGCGCACGCGCGCGGGCGGCGGTCCGGCGTGGCGCTCGACGTCCGCGAGCCACGCCGCCAGCTTCTCGGCCACCGGCATCGGCTCCGACAAGTCGGCCGCCCATTGCTCGACGCGTGCGCCCGGTGTCGCCGCGGCGGCGGCGTCCAGTTCGGGCGAGCGCTGGCGCGACAGGCCCAGCACCACCGCGCCCGCGGCGAGGTAATGCAGCGCGATGCCGTGCCCGAGCCCGCGCGACGCGCCGGTGAGCACGACGAGCGTGCCGGGCGCGATGGCGGGGTCGCGGGCCGCGCCGGCACTGGCGTCGGCGGAAGGGGAAGCGTTGCTCATGCGGGTCTCCGGGCCGGTTGAATCAGGGGCGTGGATGGACGGATGGATCGAGGCGAGGTCAGGCGGGCGTGTTCGCGGAGGTCGCGGTGTCTCGTGGCCGACATGACGTCAGGCCGCGCGCCGGAACGTGGCCAGCAGGGTGCCTGCCACCACGAACAGGCCGCCGAACATGCGGTTCATGATGCGCACGTGATGCGGCTCGTTCAGTGCCCACAGCACGCGCGAGGCGAGCGCGACGTAGCCGGCCATCACGACGAGGTCGGTGAACGACAGCGACAGGGCGATCACGACGTACTGCGACAGCAGCGGGCGCGCGAGGTCGACGAAATTGGGCACCACCGCGAGCATGAACACGGTCCCCTTCGGATTGACGGCGTTGATCCCCCAGCCACGGATCACCAGCTGCTTGCGCGTCAGCACGGGCACGTTCGCGTCCGCGGCGGCGACGAACGGCCGGTCGCTCGCGCGCCACTGCGCGATGCCGATCCACACGAGGTACGCCGCGCCCAGCAGCTTCAGCACCGTGAACGCCATGCTCGACGCCGCGATCACGGCACCCAGCCCGGCGACGACGATCACCACCTGCGTCCAGATGCCCAGGACCAGCCCGAACACGACGAAGTAGCCGCGCCGGAAGCCGAGGTTCAGGCCGGACGTCATGGCGGCGATCGCGCCGGGGCCGGGCGACAGGCTGATCGCCCAGCAGGCGATGAAGAAGGTGATCCAGGTGGCAAGAATCATGGGGTCTCCGGGCGGGGTCGACATCATGGCGCAGAAGCCGGTGCCTTCGCCCGCGCCGGGCTTCCCGCGCATGCCGACGCGGGGCGGGTCGGGCGATCGGGAGCGGACTAGGTGGCGGCCAGCGACAGGCTGTAGGTCCGGAAGGTCTCGTCGCGCCGCCAGCCGAGCGATTCGTAGAGCGCCTGGGCACGGGTGTTGGCGTGCGCGGTGCTCAGATCCAGGCGCGCGGCGCCCGCGTCTCGCGCCCACGCCTGCGCGGCGAGCATCAGGGCTCGCCCGACGCCACCGCGGCGCACGCGGTCGTCGACGAACAGGTCGTACAGCACGAAGATCGGCGCGGCTTCCACCGAGCACCAGGTCGGGTAGAGCTGGCAGAAGCCGGCGAGCGCAGGCGGGCCACCCATGTCGCCATGGCCCTCGTCTCCGACCTGCGCGACGAAGACCACCGATTCCGCGCGCCCGAGCCGCGCCTGCAGCCAGGCACGCGCCCGTGCGAGATCGGCGGGCTGGTCGTAGAAGCGGCGGTAGGCGTCGAACAGCGGGGCGAGCGCGTCGAGATCGTCGAGGCCGGCACGGCGCACCGCGATGCGAGGGGTCGAAGAGGTCGTCATGCGTGCATCGTAGTCGCCACGAAAAAAACTGCCCCGCGCGAAATCGACGGAAATCGCGACGAATGCCGAGCTGTGGATTTCAACAGTGCTGCACAATGCACCCATGGCCGCTCCCAAGACCGTCTTCACCTGCTCCGCCTGCGGAGGCACCAACCCCAAGTGGCTGGGCCGATGCCCTCATTGCTCCGCCTGGAACACGCTGGAGGAAGGCGTCGGCGAGCCCGGCGGCGGGGCCGGCAAGAACCGCTTCCAGGCGTTGACGCGCAGCCAGCCGGTCGCGACGCTGTCGGAGATCGATGCCGGCGAGATCGCGCGCACGCCCACCGGCATCGAGGAGCTGGACCGCGTGCTGGGCGGCGGCATCGTCGCGGGCGGCGTCGTGCTGATCGGGGGCGACCCCGGCATCGGCAAGAGCACGCTGCTGCTGCAGGCCGTCGACGCGCTGGCCACGCAGATGAAGGTGCTCTACGTCACCGGCGAGGAATCGGGCGCGCAGCTCGCGTTGCGATCGCGCCGGCTCGACCTCACCGGCGCCCACGTGCGCGTGCTGGCCGAGATCAACCTGGAGCGCATCCTCGCAACGATCGAGGCCGAGCAGCCGGCGTTCTGCGTCATCGACTCGATCCAGACCCTCTATTCCGAGCAGCTCACCTCCGCGCCGGGCTCGGTGGCGCAGGTGCGCGAGTGCTCGGCGCAGCTCACGCGCACGGCGAAGTCCGGCGGCTGCACCATCGTGCTCGTCGGCCACGTGACCAAGGACGGCAGCCTCGCCGGGCCGCGCGTGCTGGAACACATCGTCGACACGGTGCTGTACTTCGAGGGCGACACCCACTCCAGCTTCCGGCTCGTCCGCGCCTTCAAGAACCGCTTCGGCGCCGTCAACGAGATCGGCGTGTTCGCGATGACCGAACGCGGGCTCAAGGGCGTGGCGAACCCGAGCGCGATCTTCCTGTCAACGCACGGCGACCCGGTGCCGGGCTCGTGCGTGCTCGTCACGCTGGAGGGCACGCGGCCGATGCTCGTCGAGATCCAGGCGCTGGTCGACGCCGGCGGCCCGAGCCCGCGCCGGCTGTCGGTGGGCCTCGAACGCGACCGGCTCGCGATGCTGCTGGCGGTGCTGCACCGGCATGCGGGCGTCTCCACCGGCGACCAGGACGTGTTCGTCAATGCGGTAGGCGGCGTGCGCATCAGCGAGCCCGCGGCCGACCTCGCGGTGCTGCTCGCGATCCAGAGCTCGATCCGCAATCGCGCGCTGCCGCGCGGCTTCCTGGCGTTTGGCGAGGTCGGCCTCGCGGGCGAGGTCCGCCCTGCGCCCCGCGGCCAGGATCGATTGAAGGAAGCGGCCAAGCTGGGCTTCTCGGTGGCGATCGTGCCGAAGGCCAACGCGCCGAAGAAGCCGATCGAAGGCCTGACGATCCACGCCGTCGAGCGGATCGAGGAAGCGATCGAGGTGCTGCGCGGGCTGTGAGTCGACGAGGCAGGGTATCGAAGGACAGCGAAGGATGCGAAGCGCGCCGAAAAGCGCGACGGACCTCGGGCTGTCCGCTCAGGCGGTCCGCACGAATCCGTCCTGCGGTGGCGGCGCCTGGCGCAGCAGGGCCCACAGCGAATACGCACCGATCGCGGTGCCGATCGGCAGGTTCAGCAGGCTCAGCACGCTGAAGACGATCGTCATCACGCGGCCGGCTTCGCTGCCGCGCAGCAACAGCACCGCGCCGACGATCTCGGCGATGGGCAGCAGCGCGAACAGCCCGACGAAGAGGACGCCGATGCCGCCGACCCAGGCCGTCAGCTCGGGGCTGAATCCGAACGATGCGCCCAGGGCGCCGAACGCGCCGACCATCGCGCCCAGCACCAGGAGCACGAGCAGCACCAGGATGCCCGAGACGATGTGGAGGACGGCGGCGACGCGGGTGTGGATGTCCATGGCTGACGATGCCTCGATGCGTGACGGAGCGGAACGGCGGAGCCGCGAAAGGACAGAGCGCTTTGCTTTTCCCGGCGACTCTGCGACTCTAGCAACGAATCCCGCCGCGGCTGCGGCAACGACCCCGGCAGCGAACCCCGCGACGACGCCCGACACTTCATCTCGCCCATGACATCCCACCGCATCGCCATCGTCTCCGACATCCACGGCAACCTGCCCGCGCTGCAGGCGGTGTGGGCGGAGATCGAGCGCGCGTCGCCGACGCTCGTGGTGAACCTCGGCGACATCGCCTCCGGCCCGCTGTGGCCGCGCGAGACGGTGCGCTGGCTGATGGCGCGCGAGGCCGAGGAGCCCGGGCGCTGGCGGACGATCGCCGGCAACCACGAGCGTCAGGTGCTGGGCGATCTGGCGCGCATGGGCCCGAGCGACGCCTTCGCGGCACGCGCCCTCGGCGCCGACGAGCGCACGTGGCTCGCGGCGCTGGCGCCGGCGCGGTGGCTGGACGCCGATGCGCTCGGCGAGGTGCTGCTGTGCCACGGCACGCCCGCCGACGACCTCGTGTATTTCATGGAGACCGTCACGCCGGGCTTCGGCATCGACGGCCATCCCGGCCTGCGCGCCGCGACGGTCGCCGAGCTGCGGCAGCGCGCGGCCGAGGCGTGGCCCGTCGTGGATGCATCGGCATCGGCATCGGCATCGGCGTCCACGTCCGGCTCGTCGTCGATCGGCCTCGCCACGACGCCACGCCGTGGCCTGGAGGCGTCGCTGATCCTGTGCGGCCACACGCACGTGCCGCGCGCGATGGCCGTGCCGGGCGGCCCGCTGGTCGTCAATCCCGGCAGCGTCGGGCTGCCGGCTTACGACGACGTGCACCCGCATCCACACGTCGTCGAGACCGGCAGCCCGCATGCGCGCTGGGCGATCGTCGAGCGCGACCTTGGCGGCGCCTGGCGCGTGCAACTGCGCACGACGGCGTACGACTGGACGGCGGCGTCGGCGCGTGCGCTGGCCAACGGGCGCGGCGACTGGGCCGATGCCCTCGCGACGGGGTTCGTCGGTCGAACGGAGCAGGAGGTCGTCGATGCCTCGACGATGCGTCGGGACTGATGACCGTGACGGCGCGCGCTGGCGCGTCACGCGCCGCGCGCCCGCCGCGTCAGGCCTCCGCGCCGCCCGCCATCAGCCGCCGCGCGATGTCGTACGTGGCGATCGCGCAGGCGGTGGCGACGTTCATCGACGAGTTGTGGCCGCGCATCGGGATGTGGACGGTGGCGTCCGACGCGTCGAGCAAGGCCTGGGCGACGCCGGCGTCTTCGGCGCCGACCACCAGGCAGAGGCGGTCGCCGGGCGCGACGGGCAGGGCCGCGAGGTCGACGCTCATCGTCGTCAACTCGAGGCTGACGATGCGGTAGCCGGCGGCCTGGAGCTCGGCGACGACGGCGAGCGGCTCGGCGGCGTGCGAGAACGGGACGAAGCGCTCGGCCGAGCGCGAGGCCTTGCGGATCTTCGGGTCGGGCGGCAGCGGCGTGGCGCCCGACAGGTGCAGGTGCTCGACGCCCAGCGCGTCCGCGAGGCGGAACAGCGCGCCGACGTTGGCCGCGATGCCGACGTCGTGCGCCAGCAGCCGCAGCGCGAGCGGCGCGGCGGCGGTGCGCGCGGCACGGTGGCCGGCGTGATCGAGCTGCAGGTTCTTCATCTTTTTCGTCGAATGGGCCGGCGGATTCTGCAACAGTGCGCGCAACCGGCCCCCGCAGGCGTCCGACCAACGCCCTCGGAACGCCCGGGCCTCGTAGAATTCCTTCTTTCCCAATTTTCTTTGACGAGGAACACCCCATGTCCATGGACGACCGCGACGGCAAGATCTGGATGGACGGCGAACTCGTCGACTGGCGCGACGCGAAGATCCACGTGCTGACGCACACGCTGCACTACGGCTGCGGCGCCTTCGAGGGCGTGCGCGCGTACAAGACGGCCAACGGCACCGCGATCTTCCGCCTGCGCGAGCACACCGAACGCCTGTTCAACTCGGCCAAGATCCTGCGCATGAAGATCCCGTTCACCGTCGAGCAGGTGATGGACGCGCAACGCGCGGTCGTGCGC
>JASLEM010000366.1 GCA_030151165.1 Burkholderiaceae bacterium | reverse complement strand
GGCCTTCACGACGTCGACCTCCTCGGCCTGCGTCGGGTAGCCGATGTCGATCTTGAACAGGAAGCGGTCGCGCTGCGCCTCGGGCAGCGGGTAGGTGCCTTCGGAGTCGATCGGGTTCTGCGTCGCGAGCACCATGAACGGCCGCGGCAGCGCCACCGTCTGGCCCTCGAGCGTGACCTGGCGCTCCTGCATCACCTCGAGCAGCGCGCTCTGCGTCTTGGCCGGCGCGCGGTTGATCTCGTCGCCCAGCAGCAGGTTCGTGAACACCGGGCCCTTGCGCAGCCGCAGCCGGCCGAGGCCGCCGTCAGCGCCGGGCTCGAGCACGGCATGGCCGGTGAGGTCGGAGGGCATCAGGTCGGGCGTGAACTGCACGCGCGAGAACTGCAGCGACATCGCCTGCGCCAGCGCGCGCGCGAGCAGCGTCTTGCCGAGGCCGGGCATGCCTTCGTACAGGATGTGGCCGGAGGCGACGAATGCGACCAGCGTCTGCTCGATGACCTCCTGCTGGCCGACGACGGCCCGGCCGACCTCGGCGCGCAGGGTCGCGAGCGAGCTGCCGATGAATTCGAGTTCCTGCGGAGCGATGGCCATGGTGGATTCTCTTTGCGTGGGCGTGGGCTTGGACAGGGGATACGGCAGCCGGTATGTCGTGCCGCGATCAGGATCGCGCGGAAGGATTGGCCGCCGCGCTGCGCAACAGCGCGCGGCGAGCCTGTTCGAGGATGTCGATCGCCGCGAGCCACTGGGCCGGCGTCGTGCGCGGGAAGGCGCCGAGCGCGGCCAGCAGCGCGGCGGCGTCGAGCGGGTGATGCGGCGCCAGCAGGGCCGCGACGGCCGCCGCGCGGGCCTCGTCGTCGAGCGCGGCCCAGCCTTCGATGCGCGTCGCCGCGGCGTCGTCGAAGGCCCGGCGCGTCGCGGCGTGCAGCGCCTGCGGGTCGGTGTCGGCGATGAACTGGCCGGTGCCGCGCACCTGCTCGCCCATCGAGCGGCGCGCGGGCCCGGGCGGCGCCTCGCGCGGGCCGAAGCGCACCATCAGCCGCCACAGCGCGAGCAGCGTGGCGGCGAGCGCCAGCAGCAGCGGTGCGCGGGCGTGGCGCCACAACCAGGCGGGCAGCGGCTCGCCGGCCTCGTCGTCGACGATCCACAGCGTCGCGCCTGGCCGCAGGCCGAGCACCGCCGCGTCGATCAGCGCGTGGTCGCCGAGCAGCACCGCGTCGTTGTCGAGCGGCAGGCACTCGGCGACGGCGGTGACGCTGCCGCGCCCGACCGCGACGCGCATTGCGTACGGCCGCTCGACGCTGCCCAGCTCCCACGACGGCGTGGCGCGCGGGTGGCGGCGCAGCGTCGGGTCGACGCAGCCCGGGCGCACCGACGGCCGCAGGCAGCGGCTGTAGGCCCGGCCGGGCTCGAACGCGGCGCGCGAGCCGGGCGCCTCGAGGAGCGTCTCGCAGACAGGCTCCTCCTGGCGCCCGAACAGGGGGCCGAGCCGGCTGGCCACGCGCGGCCGGGCGACGGGCGCGGACTTCTTCGCGTCCGGGTCGTCCTGGTCGTCGTCGGTGTCGTCCGCATCGTCGTTGTCGGACGCCGCCGAGGCTGCGCCGTCCGCGTGCCGGTGCGGCTTCGATACCGCGTGATGGAGGTAGGTCGGCGGCACCCAGGCGAGACGGTGCTCGGGGATCTCGCGCTGCAGGACGACGAGCTGGCCGCCGCCGTCGACCCAGCGGTGCAGGGCGTCGTCGCGTTCGGGGAACAGGTCCCAGAAGCGCGATTCCAGCAGCAGCGTGGCGCCGGGGGGCGGCAGCGGTTCGAGCATGGTGCGTTCGACGACGCTCGTGCCGGTGGCCTGGGCGACCTGGCGCAGCGTGTAGTACGGCTTCGCGGCCGCGCCGGTGCGCGGCGTCGACACCTCGATCTCCACCCACGAGAGCTTGTGCACGAGGAAGCCGAGCAGCAACGCGAGTGCCGCGCCGACGAAGAGGCGGACGGGCCAGGCGCTGCTGTTCACGCGGCGCTCCCCGTGGTGGCGGAGGTGGTGGTGGCGGCGGTGGGGCGCGCCGCCGCGGCGTCGAGCCGCGCGGCGAAGCCGGTACACAGCGCCTCGCCCATCGCGTCGGACAGCGCGCGGTTGCCGTAGATGCTGGCCTCCCACGCGCGCACGACCTGCGTGACGTAGCGCAGCGCGGCCGGGTCGAGGCGGTCGCGCGCGAGCTCGAGGCACTCGCCCTCGGTCGTCGCCGACGAGATCGGCACCGCATGCCGGTGGATCAGCCGCGACAGCGCGCCGCGATAGAGCAGCGACAGCGCCGCCGGCACCCGGCCCGCGCGCCACAGCGCCCAGGCGGCGGCGCCGATGTCGTCGGGCAGGCTCTCGGGGCGGACGTCGAGGTCTCGCACGTGGCTGACGGCCGGCGCGGCGGCCGCGCGGCGGCGGAACGAGCGCAACTGCACGACATGGCGCAGGCTCACGAGCAGCACCGCGACGAGCACCGCGATCACGCCGTACAACAGGATGCGGCTGGTGTCGTCGAGGAAGCTCGCGAAGTCCTTGAACCATTTCAGCCACGAGAGGTCGGGCGGGGGCCGGTTCTTCTTCTCGTCGGTGTCCGGCGCCCAGCGCAGCGTGTGCGTCTTGTGCATGCCCGACGACCGCGCGTCGGCCCGGAGGCGGGCCACGGCGCTGGCGATCACCGCCGCCGGCGCCGACGCCGCGCTGGCGGCGGCCGGTGCCGGCGCGGGCGCGTCCTGCGCGCGCGACGGCGCGGG
>JASLEM010000298.1 GCA_030151165.1 Burkholderiaceae bacterium | reverse complement strand
GCCAACGAGTTCTTCCAGACGATGGAAGACGGCGCCAAGGCCGACCAGAAGGCGCACCCGGACAAGTACGACCTGATCGCCAACGGCATCAAGGACGAGACCGACACCGCCGCCCAGATCAAGATCGTCCAGCAGATGATGGTCGAGCACGTCGACGCGATCGTGATCGCCCCGGCCGACTCCAAGGCGCTGGTGCCGGTGCTGGCCGATGCCGCCTCGAAGGGCATCATCGTCGTCAACATCGACAACAAGCTCGACGACGCCGCGCTGAAGGAGAAGAACCTCGTCGTGCCGTTCGTCGGCCCCGACAACCGCAAGGGCGCGAAGATCGCCGGCGACTACCTCGCCAAGCAGCTGAAGAAGGGCGACAAGGTCGGCATCCTCGAAGGCGTGTCCACGACCTTCAACGCGCAGCAGCGCACCGCCGGCTTCCAGGACTCGATGAAGGCGATCGGCGCCGACGTCGTCAGCGTGCAGTCGGGCCAGTGGGAGATCGACAAGGCCAACGCCGTCGCCTCCGCGATGCTGCGCGAGCACCCGGACCTCTCCGCGCTGCTCGCCGGCAACGACAACATGGCCCTCGGCGCGGTCGCCGCGATCAAGAGCGCGGGCAAGACCGGCAAGGTGCTGGTCGTCGGCTACGACAACATCAGCGCGATCAAGCCGATGCTGGCCGACGGCCGCGTGCTCGCGACGGTCGACCAGTTCGGCGCGAAGCAGGCCGTGTTCGGCATCGAGACCGCCCTCAAGGCGATCAAGGGCAAGAAGGCGCAGAAGGATCTGCAGCCGGTCGTCGAGACGACCGTCACGCTGATCACGAAGTAAGCCGGAAGCGAGACTGGCGATGAGCTTGCCGACTGCCCCGGCAGCGGAGCGCATGGTGCTGCTGCAAGGTCGCGGCATCGGCAAGCGCTACGCCGCCCCCGTGCTGGCCGATGTCGACTTCGAGCTGCGCGCGGGCGAGGTGCTCGCGCTCACCGGCGAGAACGGCGCCGGCAAGAGCACGTTGTCCAAGATCGTCGCCGGTCTCGTCACGCCGAGCGCCGGCACGATGACGTACGCCGGCGCGCCCTTCGCGCCCACCTCCCGCAAGGACGCGGAGCGCGTGGGCGTGCGCATGGTGATGCAGGAGCTGAACCTCGTGCCGACGATGAGCGTCGCCGAGAACCTGCTGCTCGATCGCCTGCCCAACACCTTCGGCTTCATCCAGCGGGCCGAACTCAACGAAGCCGCCGCCAGGCAGATGGCGTTGATCGGGCTCGACAACGTCGACCCGCGGCTGCCCGTCAGCGCGCTGGGCGTCGGCTACCAGCAGATGGTCGAGATCGCGCGCAGCCTCGTCGGCGAGTGCAAGCTGCTGATCCTCGACGAGCCGACCGCGACGCTGACCTCGCGCGAGATCGACCATCTCTTCCACCAGATCGCGCTGCTGAAGGCGCGTGGCGTGGGGATCGTCTACATCTCGCACCGGCTCGACGAGCTGCAGCAGATCTCCGACCGCGTGATGGTGCTGCGCGACGGCCGCCACATCGAGACGCGCCCGACGCGCGAGTTCTCGCAGGCGGCGATCGTCAAGAGCATGGTCGGCCGCGATGTCCACGAAGGCCTTGACCGCGAGCGCCGCAGCGCCGGCAAGGTCGCGCTGCGCGTGCAGGGCATGAGCCGCGGCACCGTGGTGCGCGACGCGAGCTTCGAGCTGCGTTCCGGCGAGGTGCTGGGCCTGGCGGGGCTCGTCGGCTCGGGCCGCACCGAGCTGCTGCGCCTGATCTACGGCGCCGACCGCAAGGATGCGGGCGACGTCTTCCTCGACGGATCGACGACGCCCGCGAAGATCAATTCCCCGGTGCAGGCCGTGCGCGCCGGCATCGGCCTCGTCACCGAGGATCGCAAGTCGCAGGGCCTGCTGCTGCCGCTGCCGATCCGCCTCAACACGACGCTCGCGAACCTGAAGGCCGTCTCGAAAGGCGGCTGGCTGCAGCGCGACGACGAGCGCCGCGAGGTCGAGCGCCTGCGCGAGCTGCTGCGCGTGCGCAGCGATTCGATCGAGCAACCCGTCGACCAGCTGTCCGGCGGCAACCAGCAGAAGGTCGTCTTCGCGCGCTGGCTGCACCGCGACTGCGGCGTGCTGCTGCTCGACGAGCCCACGCGCGGCGTCGACATCGGCGCACGCGCCGACATCTACGCGCAGATGGACGCGCAGGCCGCCGCCGGCAAGGCGCTGCTGATGGTGTCGTCCGACCTGCGCGAGCTGATGTCCGTCTGCGACCGCATCGGCGTGATGAGCGCCGGCAAGCTGGTGCGCATCTTCGAGCGTGGCGAATGGACGCAGCAACTGCTGCTCGAAGCCGCGTTCAGCGCGTACGCGCAGGCCGAAGGCCTCGAGCCCATCCAACCTACCGAGACAGCATGAGCAACCTCCAACCCGTCTCCACCCGCTCCGCGGTGCAGAGCGCGATCGGCACCGTCGCCGGGCTGCTCGTCGCGCTCGCGCTGATGGTCGGCTTCTTCAGCTGGCAGAGCCAGTACTTCTTCACTGCCGACACCTTCGTCACGATCGCCAACGACATCCCTGCCGTCGCCGTGACCGCCGTCGGCATGACCTTCGTGCTGATCATCGCGGGCATCGACCTGTCGGTGGGCTCGGTGATGGCGCTCGCCGCCGCGGCCGCGGGCATCGCGATGCTGCAGTGGAACTGGTCGCTGTTGCCGGCGACGCTGTTCGCGATGGTCGTCGGTTTGGTCGTGGGCACGGTCAATGGCGCGGTGACGGTGGCCTGGCGCCTGCCGTCGTTCATCGTCACGCTGGGCATGCTGGAGGTCGCGCGCGGCGGCGCCTACATCGCCACCGATTCGCGCACGCAGTACATCGGCAGCAAGATCGACTGGCTCGGCAAGCCGGTGATGGCCGGGCTGTCGCCGGCGTTCTTCATCGCGATCGCGATCGTCGTGCTCGCGCAGGTCGTGCTGACGCGCACCGTGTTCGGCCGCTGCATGATCGGCATCGGCACGAACGAGGAGGCGATGCGGCTCGCGGGCGTCGACCCGCGCCCGATCAAGATCGGCGTGTTCGCGATCGCCGGCCTGCTCGCGGGCCTGGGCGGCGTGTTCCTGTCGTCGCGCCTCGAGGCCGCCGACCCGAACGCCGGCACCGGCGCGGAGTTGGTCGTGATCGCGTCGGTCGTCATCGGCGGCACCAGCCTGATGGGCGGGCGCGGCTCGGTCGTGAGCACGTTCTTCGGCGCGCTGGTGATCTCCGTGCTCGAGGCCGGCCTCGCGCAGATCGGCGCGAGCGAGCCGACGAAACGCATCATCACCGGCTGCGTGATCATCATCGCCGTGGTGCTCGACACGCTGCGCGAGCGCAAGAAGAAGCGGGCCTGACGCCATGACGAAGGACGGACCGACGGCCACCCCGCGCGGCCACGCCGCGCTCGAGACCGGGCGCGCGAGCATCCGCGACGTGGCGGCGCGGGCCGGCGTGTCGGTGACGACGGTGTCGCACACGCTCAACGGCACGCGCTTCGTCAGCCTCGAGGCGCGCACGAAAGTGCACGAGGCCGCGCATGCGCTCGGCTACGTGCCCAGCGAGGTCGCGCGCGGCCTGAAGCAGAACACGACGCGCACGATCGGCATGCTGGTGCCGAACAACTCGAACCCGTACTTCGCCGAGATCATCCGCGGCGTCGAGGCGCACTGCTACGCCGCCGGCTACAGCCTCGTGCTGTGCAACTCGAACGACGACGCGCAACGCCAGCTCGACCACCTGC
>JASLEM010000286.1 GCA_030151165.1 Burkholderiaceae bacterium | reverse complement strand
GCCGAGGCGCTCGCCGACGCCTCGGCCGCCGGATCGACCGGAACCCCGGCCGGCACCTGGACGGCACCGGCGCGCGACCTGCCGACCACGGTGCCGGGCGGCGCGTGGCGGATGGTGTCGGGCACGTCGTTCGCGGCGGGGCAGGTGTCGGGGCTGCTGGCGCTGCTCGACCAGGCCCGCGCCGACGGCGACGAGCGCGCGGTGGCCTTCGGCCGCGGCGACCCCGCGCCGGTGCACCTCGTGCGCTTGCCGGGCGGCGGCATCGACGCGTGCTCGTCGCTGATGCGCGCCGTGGCGCCGGCGCCGGGCTCGTCGTCGCTGCAGCGCCTCGAGGCCTCGCCGGGCTGCCACGCGGTGCTCGCGGCGAGCGCCACCGTGCCCAACCCGTGAGACGATACGCCGATGCACCGCGTCGACGTTCTCAACTCACGGGACCCTAGCGATTGACGGCCAACGCCCGCGACAACGCATGCACCGCCCCGGCACGCGGGTCGCACCGGCGCCTGCGCGGGCTCGCCGCGGCCGTGCTCGCGCTGTGCTGCGCCACCGCGGCGCACGCGCAGGTCGCCGGCTCGCTGGGCATCGCGAGCCAGGATCGCTACCGCGGCACCGGCACGGACAACATCGGCGCCGTCGTGCGCGCGAGCGTGATGGTCGACTCGACCCTGCCCTTCGCGCCAGGTGCCTACGCCGGCCTGTCCGGCCTCTGGCGCACGCGCGACGGCGGCCTCGCCGACGCGCAGGCCCTGCTGGGCTGGAGCGGCCGCTGGAATACGCTGGGGACGTTCGCGGACGCGGATCCGCGCTGGGGCTGGGACGTCGGCGTGCACCGCACGCACTACGGCCTCGGCTCGCGCTATGACTTCAGCGAGGCGATGGTGGGCCTGCTCGCGCCGAACGCGTCGGCACGCGTGTGGTGGTCGCCGCACTACTTCGGCGGCGACTGGGCGAGCATCTACAGCGAGATCGACGCGAGCCACGACCTCGACGAGCACTGGCGCCTGTTCGGCCACCTGGGCGCGCTGCGCTACGGCAACACCGGCCCGGGCCGCCACATCCCCGGCCGCACCGACGCGCTCGCCGGCGTGGGCTACGTGATCGACGCGGTCGACCTGCGCCTCACGCGCGACGGCCTCGTCTCCGGCCATGCGATCGACGACATCGACCGCCGCCGCCGCGCGGCTGCGTGGGTGTTCAGCGCGAGCGTCGCGTTCTGATCACTCGTCGAACCAGCGCGACCACTTGATCGCGATGAGGCGCTCGCCGGCGTAGCAGAGCTGCGCGGTGTTCTGCGTCTCGACGTCGGCGTACTCGACGCACGCGTCGTCGGGCTCGCCGCGCGCGCCCAGCACGCGCTCGACGTCCGCGCGCAGCGTGCCGATGTGCAGGTCCTGCGCGACGGGCCACTTCGCGGTGGTGACCGTCAGCTCGACGACCGACGTCGTCCGGCGCAACGCCTCGACCTGCGCGGCGGGCGGCAGCTTCGCGATGTCCGCTGCATAGGCCAGTTCGATCTCGAGGCCGTCGAACGCGAGGCGGCGGTGGTCGATCTTCTCGTCGGTGGCGGTGACCTGCAGGTCCTCGCTCGCGCGCAGCGGCGCGTGGTGGCGGCAGGCCTTCGGCAGCTCGCACACGGCGAGCGTCACGTTCATGCCGTCGTCGACGAAGCGGCGCGCGCGGGCGTCCTGCGCGGCGTCGGCGAAGGCCGGGGAGAAGTGCGCGACGGCCAGCGCGAGCGCGGCGGCGGAGCGGACGAGGCGGGACGGAAGCGGCATGGCGGACGGATCGCGGGCAGCGGGAAAGGACACGGCCCGCATCGTCGCACGACCGTCGCGCACGGCCGCGCGAACGACGGCGACGCGCCAAGCTTGCGCGCGACTTGCAACGTCGGAAACGAAATCGCTCGCGTTGAACCGGGGGGTATCCGCGCGGCATCCACCGGCAGGCGCTGAGCACGCGTCGCAACACCATCCTGGAGCCGAGCCCATGAACAACACCTCGATCAGAAACGCCTCGTTCGCCCTCGCCGTCGTCGCGGGCGCCCTGCTCGCCGCATGCGGCGGCGACGGGTCGTCCAGCACGACCACGACCACCTCCGGCAGCGGCGGGCAGACCTGCACCACCGACATCTACGGCACGAGCACCTGCGTGCCCACCAACGGCACCACGTTCGGCGGCGCCGGCGGCGGCAACTACATCGCCAACGCGCTGGTGAGCGACACCGCCGCCACGACCGCGCTGCACCACGACGCGAACCTCGTCAACGCGTGGGGCCTCGCCTTCAACCCGCAGGGCTTCTCGTGGATCGCGAACGCGGGCACGGGCACGTCGACGCTGTACGACGGCCTCGGCGTGGCGCAATCGCTGGTCGTGACGCTCAACAAGGGCGACGCGTCGGGCATCGTCTTCAACGGCACGAACGACTTCTCCATCACCGAGGCCGGCGTCAGCGGCGCGGCGCCGTTCATCTTCGCGACGCTGCAGGGCCAGATCTCGGCCTGGGCGCCGACGGTCGACGGCACGCACGCGTTCACGATCGTCGACAACAGCGCGTCCGGCGCGGTCTACACGGGCCTGGCGATCGACATCGGCAACGGCGGCGACATGATCTACGCGGCCGACTTCACGAAGGGCACGGTCGACGTGTTCAGCGGCAGCTTCGCGCCCGTCACGACCGCCGGCGGCTTCGTCGACTCGACGCTGCCGGCCAGCTACGCGCCGTTCGGCATCCAGCAGATCGGCGACAAGATCTACGTGGCGTATGCGCAACCCGATCCGGTGACGCACGAGAAGGTCGGCGCCGGCCTGGGCCTGGTCGACGTGTTCGACAAGCAGGGCAACCTGCTCTCGCACCTGGTCCCTGCCGGCGGCGCGCTGAACGCGCCGTGGGGCCTCGCGATGGCGCCGGCCAACTTCGGCAAGTTCTCGAACATGCTGCTGGTGGGCAACTTCGGCGACGGCAAGATCAACGTCTACGACCCGACGTCGGGCGCGCTGGTCGGCACGGTCAGCAACAACGACGGCACCGCCATCGTCATCGACGGGCTGTGGGCGCTGCAGTTCGGCAACGGCCTCAACAGCCAGCCGACGAACACGCTGTTCTACACGTCCGGGCCGGCGGCCGAGGCGCACGGCCTGTACGGCCGGATCGACATGAACTGAGGTCGACTCGACAGGGGCGAAACTCCGTGGCGCGGTGCTCGACGATGCGCGCGCCCCGGAGCGACGCCGCCCGGCCGCCACGGCCGAGGATGGGCACTGGTTGCCCGTCCAGTCGATTTGCTGAAGCGGATGCGCAATTTCTCGAAGGTCGTGGTATGATCGAAGACTTTGCAATTGCACCCCACCCGGAGCACAATACAAAATGGCAACCTCTTCCAAAGCCAAGAAGCGCACCGTCCGTCTCGCATCGGGCCGCAAGCGCGCTCGTCAAGACGTGAAGCTGAACGCGCACAACTCGTCGCTGCGTTCCAAGTTCCGCACCGTCATCAAGAACGTTCAGAAGGCTGTCGCCGCCGGTGATGGCGCGAAGGCCGCTGACCTGTTCAAGACCGCCCAGCAGACGATCGACTCGATCGCCGACAAGGGTCTGTTCCACAAGAACAAGGCTGCTCGCCACAAGAGCCGCCTGGCTGCCAAGGTCAAGGCCCTGGCTGCTCCCGCGGCTGCCTAAAGCCGCTTTCCGGGTGGATTGAGCAGGAAGGGCTCGCTGGTCGGGCCCTTTTTGCTTGGTGGTGGATTGAAATGCCGAAAGGGCTCGCGTCGCGAGCCCTTTTTGCGTCTGGCGCCTGGTTGGCGGCCGACGGCTGATGTTCGATGCACGACGCCTTCGATGCGTTCGGTATGTTCGGATCACCCGGGCGGCAGCGCCGCAACCCGGCGGCAGCGGCTCAGGCCGGCGGCGGAGGCGGCGGTGTCGCCTGGAACGAGCCGTCGGGCAGCAGCGTGCCCTCGACCACGCGCAGCGCGTTGTCGCGCGCGAAGTTCATGACGAAGTCCCAGGCCATCAGCTCCAGCGCCTTGAGCCGCTCGTCGACGATCACGTTCTTCACGCCGTCGATCAGGCGCGGGACGCAGTACGGCGAGTAGCCGATGAACGAGCCGATCCCGCCCTTCGCGCCGCCCGGGCGGAAGCACGACATGGCGCCGGCCAGACGCTCCGCCCAGTCGCTGGGGCGAAACGTCTTTCCTTCCAGGGTGATGCCCTGGATGAAGAACTGGCGGGGTTGAACGGGATCCATTGAGGCAGGGTCGACGGCGAACCTCGTATTGTGCCCTGCGCTGTTGCGTCGCAGCAAACATCAGGGTTACATGCCCGAGGTCATCCCCGCGACATGCACGCCCCTTTAGAATGTTCGTCCCTTGGCCGCTGCGTGGAATGTCGCGTTTCGTACCCGACACGACCCATCGGCCATTCGCCTTTCTCGATCCCCCAACCTGCTTCCGGAGCGCCCCGCGATGACCCACCCCGCCGCCATGCCCCATGTGATGAACACCTACGGCCGCCTGCCGTTCGCGTTGTCGCACGGCCGAGGCTGCCGAGTCTGGGACACCGACGGCCGCGAGTACCTCGACGCGCTCGGCGGCATCGCCGTCAACACGCTGGGCCACGCGCACCCGGCGCTGGTGGCGGCCATCGCCGACCAGGCCGGCAAGCTGATCCACACGTCGAACTACTACCAGGTGCCGCTGCAGGAGACGCTCGCCGCGATGCTGTGCGAGCGCTCGGGCCTCGCGGCCGCGTTCTTCTGCTCGACCGGCCTCGAAGCCAACGAGGGCGCGATCAAGATCGCCCGCAAGTTCGGCACCGACCAGGGGATCGAGCGCCCCGAGATCATCGTCTGCGAACGCGCCTTCCACGGCCGCTCGCTGGCCACGCTGTCGGCCACCGGCAACCCGAAGATCCAGGCCGGCTTCGGCCCGCTGGTCGAGGGCTTCGTGCGCGTGCCG
>JASLEM010000246.1 GCA_030151165.1 Burkholderiaceae bacterium | reverse complement strand
GCAAGGAGAGCTTCTCCGCCGCCGCGCATGCGCCCGCGGCGCCGACTGCGCCCGTCGCCGCCCCGGTGGCGGCCACGTCGCCGTCGCCAGCGCCCGCGAAGAAGGCCAAGCTCAGCTACAAGGAACAGCGCGAGCTGGACGAGTTGCCCGCGAAGCTCGCCGCGCTCGAGGCCGAGCAGAAGTCGCTGGAAGCGCAGCTCGCGGACGCCGGCTTCTACACGCAGGGCAAGCAGAAGATCGCCGAGACGCAGGCGCGCTTCGCGCAGGTCGAGGAAGACCTGATGACGATGCTGATGCGCTGGGAAGAGCTGGGCGATCGTTGAACGGCGACGCGCGCCGGGGCGTTCGAACGAACGTCCGGCGGACGTGCGGCCGGCGTGCTACAACCGCGCTGATCCGAAGCCGCCCGCGCGCGTGACGCGCGGGCGCCCGTCCACCGATCGGCCGTCCGTCGTTGTCCCTGACTCCCCGAAGCAAAGCGCTGTGCGTCGCCGCGATCGTGGCGTCCGCCGTCGCGATCTGGTCGTGGCTGCGGCAGCCGGCCGTTGGGCCGGTGAACGCGGCGGCGGTGTCGCAGGCCGCACCCGCGATCGATCCGGCGCGGCGCGCGGCCGCGATCGCGTTGGCGCGGATGCCGGAGGACGATCCTTGGGCGTACGCGGAGAAGGTGGCGGCATCGGCGCCGGAGGCGAGGAAGCCGACGTGCGGCATGGACGAGGCGCCGCAGCCCGCCGAGCGACGAGAGGGGGATCGGATCGTCACCACGACGCCGAGCCCGGCAGGGCCAGGATACGTCGCCGCCATGCATCGTGTCGACCAGGCCCTGCGGCTCAGCGCCGACCCGTTCGATCGTGCAGTCGCCGACGCCTTGGATATCGACAACGTCTTGACGCCGGAACGTCAGGCCGACGTCTTGTTGATGGGGCCTCCGCTGCAGAGGCTCGTCGAGGATGCGCTCGCCACCAGCGATCCGCGGGTGTATTCGCTCGCCTTCGGCGCATGCACCTCGATGAATTTCGCGCGCGCGGGCTGCCAGGGCCAGATGCCCTCGACGCTGGATCAGACGGCGAAGGCGGTCTATGCGGCCTATGCGGCCCGTTGCGTGCGGGCGGCCAACGAACAGGACAGTTGCGGCCAGCTCAGCGCGCGTCGATGGGCGAGTCTGGATCCCGGCAACGCGGCGCCGTGGTTGTTCCTGCTGGGCGAGGCGAGGAACGCCGGCGACGCATCCGGCCAACAGGAGGCGCTGGCGCAGATGGCCGCGGCGTCGCGCTTCGACGAACGGCTGTCCCTGCCCGCCGCTGCGGTCGCCGAGGCGCTTCCCGACGACGATGACGCGCTCGCTGCGAAGACGGAGCTGACGACCCGGGCCATGCTGATGCAGTTTGGCGTCGGGACGGCATTCCAGGCATTGACCCAGGCCTGCCGCGACAAGGCCGGCGGGGACGCCAACCTCGTGCAACAGTGTGTGGCCGTGTCGGACGTGATGTTTCATCACAGCGACGGGCTGATGGCCTATGCGATCGGTGGATCCGTCTACAAGCTTGCGACCGGCGATCCGTCCCGGCTCGATGCCGCGCACGCGGAGATCCGGGCCTTCGGCGCGCACTGGACGCCGGCCACCGGCTTCTCGCCGTGCGACGATGCGCGCAGCTTGATGAGCGCGATGGCTCGCAAAGGCAAGGTCGGCGAGCTCGAGGCGTCGCGGGAGCAGTCTCGTGCGTCGGTGACGCCTTGACGCGGGCCACGCTGGCGGGCGACCACGCCGATTGAATCCGAGGATCCCTTGCCGAATCGAAAGTCCTGGCTCATCGCCGCGGCGGCCGCCGCGATCGCTGGCGTTGTCTGGCTCGCCATGCGCCCGTCGCTCGATGCAGGACGTGTCGCGACGCGTCCCGGGGAGTCCGCCCCGCCGCCTGTGCACTTGCCGGCTGACGCGCGCGTCGGCACGGCGACGCCGGCTCCGGCGGCCGCCGCAAGCGCCCCGAAGCACGCCGCCGACACCCTTTGCATCGTCAAGCCACCCCCGGCCCTGCGCATCGCCAAGGCAGCGACATCGGGCAGCCCGTTCGTCGAGGTCGACGCCGCGCCGCCGCCGAGCGCCGCGCTCCTGGCCGGCCGCCGGCGCATCGAGGCGGCCCTGCGCGCGAGCCCCGACCCGTACGCGAACGCCGTCGCGGTGTGGCTCGCCGTCCCGGGCGACGAGGATCGCGAAGGCCACCTCGCCGACGAGCGCCGTGGCCGGCTCGCGGCGCTGGCGGCGGACACGCGCGACCCGCGGCTCTACGCGCTCGCGCTGCGCAGCTGCCGACGAACGACGACGCCGGCGTGCGCGTCGCTGAATCCGCGGCGATGGGCCGAGCTCGATCCCGGCAACGCGATGCCGTGGACGTTCGCGATGGATGACGCGGCGGAGCACGGCGACGCGGCCGGCGTGCGCGAGGCGCTGTCGCACATCACCGCCTCGACACGCATCGCCGAAGGCAACGAGGCGCCGCTCGTGCCCCTCATCGACGCCGCGAGCGGCGACGACGCCGACCTCGCCGCGGCTCTCTCGCTGGCCGCCGACGCGACGGCCCTGTCGGCGGCGCAGGTCGGCTCGGCCAGCCTCACGGCGTGCCGCCTCGCGACGCCCGCGCAGGCCGACACTTGGCAGCAATGCCTCGCGATGCGCGACCTGCTCGAGCACCATTCGGACTCGCTGATGCTGCGCATGACGGGCGCGTCGCTGGATCAGCGGCTGAGCGGCAGCGACGCCGCGTCGAAGCGCGTGGCGGCGCAGGTCGAGCAGGAGGCCGCGGCGTTCCCGCAGTCGTCGACCGGCTGCGCCGACCTGCGCCGCCAGCTCGCCGCGCTGCGCGAGGCCGCGATCCGGGGCCCGGTCGACGCGACGGCCACCGCGGCGCACTGAGCCACGGCGCGCTCGCGATTCACATCAGCGCGTCGCGCGCCTGCTCGAAGGCCTTGCAGAAGCGCGGATCCTGCGTCGTCGCGAAGTTGATGCGCATCAGCGTCGACGGCCGGCGGCGCGCGTGGAACACGGTGCCGGGCGCGAGCAGCCAGCCGTCGTCGAGCATGTCGGTGGCCATGCGCTCGGTGTCGACGCCGGTGTCGACCCAGCCGAACAGCCCGGCCGGCGGCGTGACGAAGCGGCAGCCGGCGGCGAGCGCGAGCTTGACGCTGCGCGTGCGTGCCGCGCCCAGCCGCGCGATCACGCGCTCGGCGTGGCGCCGCAGCCAGCCCTGCTCGAGGCACACGGCGACGGCCTGCTCGAGCAGCGCGGGCGTGGTCAGCGTGCCCAGCAGCTTGACGTCGACGAGGCGGTCGACGAGATCCGGCGGTGCCGCGACGAAGCCGACGCGCCAGCCCGGCGTGAGGATCTTCGCGAAGCCCGAGACGTAGATCGTGCGGCGCAGGCCGTCGAGCGCCGACAGGCGCGGCGCGTGCGCCGGTGCGAGATGCGCATACGTGTCGTCCTCCATGATGCGGAAGTCGTGCTGCTCGGCGAGCCGCAGCACCTGGTGCGCGGACGCGAGGCTCAGCGACGTGCCGGTCGGGTTGTGCAGCACCGACACCGTCACGTACAGCCGCGGGTGGTGCGCCTTCGCGAGCGCGGCCATCGCGGCGAGGTCGGGGCCGTCGACACCGCGCGGCACCGGCAGCAGGCGCATGCCCAGCTGCGTCATGCGCGCGAACTCGACGCTCCAGCCCGGCTCGTCGACCAGCACCGCGTCGCCCGGGCTCAGCAGGCCGCGCGAGACGATGTCGAGCGCGTGCGTCGCGCCGTTGGCGGTGACGATCTGCGCGGGCGACGCGCGCACGCCGAAGTCGGCCAGCCGCTGCGCGAGCGCGTGGCGCAGGCGGCTGTCGCCCGCGGGCTCGCCGTAGCTGAGGAAGGACGCCTGCACGCCCGAGGCCGCGGCGGGCGCGTGCGCCTGGGCCTGCGCGCGTGACGCGCGCGGGGCGGCGGCGGGCGTCATCGCGCGGCGCAGCGCCGTCTGCAGCATCGCGGCATCGAGCCACTCGGCGGGCAGCGTGCCGAGGCCGGGCGCGGGGCGGTTGGCGTCGATCGCGAACATGCCGCGGATCAGCGCGGTGGCGTCGACCGGTGGCGGACGCAGCGGCGCGGGCGGGCGCGGCGCGGTGGACGGCAGCGGCATCTCGGTCGTGATCTCGAGCCGCGTCGCCGAAGGCAGCGGGCCGGGCTGTTGGATCGGCGCGTCGCCCGGCTTTCGCGGTGCGACGGCATCGCCTTCACGAACGAAGAAGCCGCGCTGGCGCTTCGCCTCGACCAGGCCTTGCGCGAGCAGCTGGTCGTAGGCCGCGACGACCGTGGACGGACTCACGCGGTGCCGGCGCGCGCTCTCGCGCACCGATGGCAGCCGCGCGCCCGGCAGCAGCAGGCGCTGGCGGATGCGCGCGGCGTAGTGGCCGGCGAGCTGCTCGGCCAGCGTCTGCGCCGCGCTGCGCGCTAGCATGGGCGCGCCGACGGCCACAGGAGGCGCGGGCGGTGACGCGCCGCGGCGCAGGCGGGGCATGGGAACGGTGGCGTCGTCTTGCATGAAGATCTGTATTGCCGCGGGCAACGATACAGATCACCGATCTG
>JASLEM010000163.1 GCA_030151165.1 Burkholderiaceae bacterium | reverse complement strand
AAGCCCTTGCCGTCATTGAACCACTTCACGATACCGGTTTCGGTCGTCATACTCTAAATCCTAATTTCAAAATCATGCGCAGCACATGCCAACGCAGTGCAGGTACTACGCAAGAAAATCAAACTGGAGAGTTCGACCAAGACCCGCTGCGGAGAGCAGCGGATTGCCGGAGGAGTCCTTCTGGACGACGGTCTTAAGTATTGCCTACTCCGACATCATACACGATCCGGCCACTTCCCGCCTAGCGTCCGTACCGGACGAACCCTGAGACGCCGTCCGGGACGGATCGCCCGAGCGCGAATCAGGCGCGGTTCAGCGCGGCCTTCAGCTGCGCGCCGAGCTCGGGCCGCTCGCGGTACGGATCGCTCGGGTTGCCGGCGCGCAGGATGTCCTCCGCGCGCGTCATCACCGGCGCCAGCGCCTTCGGGTGGCTGTAGATGTAGAAGCGATCCTCGGCCATCGCGTCGAACACGAACTGCGCCACGTCCGCCGCCGTCACGCGGCCGCTGGCGACCGCCTTCTCGACGTTGAACTGCGCCACGCGCTGGCTCACCGTCGCCGGCGCGGCGTCGTCCTTGATGTCGTCCGGCCGCGCGCGGTCGCTGCGCGAGATCCCGGTCGGCACGAAGAACGGGCACAGGACGTGGGCGCGCACGCGCTCGCTCACGAGCTGCAGGTCCTGGTACAGCGTCTCGCTGAGCGCGACGACCGCGTGCTTGCTGACGTTGTAGACGCCCATGTTGGGCATGTTCACGAGCCCCGCCATCGACGCCGTGTTGACGATGTGGCCGCGGTAGGCCGGGTCGGCCTTCTCGGCGGCCAGCATCATCGGCGTGAACACGCGCACGCCGTGGGCGACGCCCATCACGTTGACGCCCATCACCCACTCCCAGTCCCTGGCCGTGTGCTCCCAGATCAACCCGCCGGCGCCGACGCCCGCGTTGTTGAAGACGAGGTGCGGCGCGCCGAAGCGCTCGAACGTGGCGGCGCCCAGGGCCTCGACCTCGGCCGCGTGGCGCACGTCGCACTTCACGGCCAGCACCTGCGTGCCGAGCGCTTCGATCTCGCGGGCCGCCGCGGCCAGCGGCTCGGCCAGCACGTCGGCCATCACGACGTTCATACCGAGCGTCGCGGCCAGGCGCGAGGTCTCGAGGCCGAAGCCGGAGGCGGCGCCGGTGATGACCGCGGTGCGGCCCTGCAGGGAAGTGTTCGTCATCGCTTGTCTCTCGTTCGAGGTTTTCGTCAATCGGTTCAGTGCACCGACGCGCGCCGCAGGATCGCGTCGAAGTCCGTGCGCGCGTCGAGCTGGCCGAAGGCGTCGGGCGCGCCGTCGAGGCGGCTCTCGCAGAACGCCGAGAGCACCGCGCCCGGCGCCGTCTGCGCGAGCAATGCGCCCTGCACGACGAGCGCGAGGTCGCGCGCGAAGCGGCGGGCGGCGATCTCGTCGACGCCGTCCTTCACGCGCGCGAGCAGGCGCGCGACGGCGCGATCGAACGCCGGATGCGCGCCCTTCGCCGGCTGCACCTCGCGGGCGATCGCCTCGGCGACCGGCCCGCTGCGCAGCGCGCGCAGCAGGTCGAGCGCCATGATGTTGCCGGCGCCTTCCCAGATCGAGTTGAGCGGCATCTCGCGGTAGATGCGGGCCATCACGCCCTCGCCTTCGCCCTCGACGTAGCCGTTGCCGCCGAGGCATTCCATCGCCTCCTGCGCGAAGTGGCTGCCGCGCTTGCAGACCCAGAACTTCGCGGCCGGCGTGAGCAGACGCCGCATCAACGCTTCGTGCTCGCGCTCGCCGGCGGCGAGCGACGTGTCCTCGCTGCGATCGACCGCACGCGCGACGCGCAGCGCGAGCGCGGTCGACGCCTCGCTCTCCAGCGCGAGGTCGGCCAGCACGTTGCGCATCAGCGCGTGCTCGATCAGCGCCTTGCCGAAGGCCCGGCGATGCGTCGCGTGATGCAGCGCGATCGACAGCGCGCCGCGCATCAGGCCCGACGTGCCGAGCGCGCAATCGAGCCGCGTCAGCGCGCCCATCGCGAGGATCTGCGGCAGGCCGCGCCCCTCGTCGCCGACGCGCCAGGCGAACGCGTCGACAAACTCGACCTCCGAACTCGCGTTCGCGTGGTTGCCGAGCTTGTGCTTCAGGCGCTGGACGCGCACCGCGTTGAGCGTGCCGTCGGGCAGGCGGCGCGGCAGGAAGAAGCAGGTCGGGCCGGCGTCGGTCTGCGCGACCACGAGGAACGCGTCGCTCATCGGCGCCGACATGAACCACTTGTGGCCGACGAGCCGGTAGCGCTCGCCCCACGCGTCCTGGCCGTCGCGCACGGCGCGGGTCGTGTTCGCGCGGACGTCCGAGCCGCCCTGCTTCTCGGTCATGCCCATGCCCATCGTGATCGCCGACTTCGCCGTCGGCGCGATGAAGCGCGGGTCGTACCGCGGGCTCGCCAGCAGCCCGCCGAACGCCTGCTCCAGCGCCGTGTTCGCGCGCAGCGCGGGCGTGACGGCGTAGGTCATCGAGACCGGGCACAGCACCGACGGCTCGAGCTCGGTGAACAGCATGAAGCCGGCCGCGCGCTCGACGTGGCTCGGGCCGCCCGCCGCCCACGGCGATCCGTGCAACCGATGGCGCAGCGCCGCGCCGAGCAGCACGTGGTAGCTCGGATGGAACTCGACCTCGTCGACACGATGCCCGGTACGGTCATGGGTATGCAGCACCGGCGGGTACAGATTCGCGAGACGCGCGTGCCGCTGCATCTCGGCGCTGCCCGATTCCTCGCCGAGCGCGGCGAGCGCTGCCGTGTCGAGCGACGGCGCGTTGAACTTCACCGCGTCGCGCAGCGCGGCGTTGCCCGCGAACAGGTTCGCGCCTTCGAACGGCGGCACCTGGTTCAGCACCTCGTGCGTGGCGCCGTGCGCGGCGAACAGCGGGTCGGTCATGGCGCGGGCCTTTCCATGTCGATGTGCTCGATGTCGTCCTCGAGGTAGATCTCGCCGTCGGCCACGTAGCCGTGGCGGCCGTAGAAGCCGCGCAGGTGCGCCTGCGCGCCGATGCGGTTCGGCTGGCCCGGCCATTGCGCCTCGCAGCGGCGCAGCGCCTCGGCGATCAGCACGTGGCCAAGGCCGGTGCCGCGTTGCGACGGGTCGACGACGACCCGCCCGATCGACGGCGGCGCATATTTCTTCCCCGGGTCGACGACGCGCACGTACGCCAGCAGCCGGCCGCCGCCGTCGCGCCCGAGCAGGTGCCACGCGTCGCGGTCGAGGCCGTCCGGATCGAGGTAGACGCAGTCCTGCTCCACCACGAAGATCACGGAGCGCAGCGCGAGCATGTCGTACACGTCGTCGCCGCTCAGCCCACCGAAGCGGGTCCATTGCCAGGTCAGCGCAGTCATCGGGTCCTCGTCGAATCGAAAAAGATCAGGCGAGTTTTACCAGCTGCTTGCCCTGGTTCTTGCCCTTGAGCAATCCGAAGAACGCTTCCGGCGCGTTGGCGATGCCGTCGGCGACCGTCTCGCGGTACTTCAGCTTGCCCGTCGCGACCAGCGTGCCGAGTTCCTTCAGCGCCTCGGGCCACACCTCCATGTGCTCGCTGACGATGAAGCCCTCGAGCTTCATGCGGTTCACGAGGATCAGCTGCGGCAGCGTCAGCGGAATCGGCTCGCCGTTGTAGCCGGCGATCATCCCGCACATCGCCACGCGCGCGAACGCGTTGCTGCGCAGCAGGACGGCGTCGAGCAGGTGGCCGCCGACGTTCTCGAAGTAGCCGTCGATGCCGTCCGGGCACGCGGCCTTCAACGCGCCGCTCATCGACTTGACGTCGGTGAAGTTGCGGTAGTCGATGCACTCGTCGAAGCCGAGATCCTCGACGACGCTGCGGCACTTGTCCGGGCCGCCGGCGATGCCGACGACGCGGCAGCCGCGCACCTTCGCGAGCTGGCCGACGGCGCCGCCGACCGCGCCCGCCGCGGAGCTGACGACGATCGTCTCGCCCGCCTTCGGCGCGATGATCTTCACGAGGCCGTACCAGCCGGTGACGCCGGGCATGCCGACCGCGCCGAGGTAGGCCGACAGCGGCACGTGCGTCGTGTCGACCTTCTGCAGCACGCCGCGCTGGTTCGCGTCGACGACGGCGTATTCCTGCCAGCCGCCCATGCCGACCACCTTGTCGCCGGCCTTGAAGTGCGCGTTGCGCGACTCGACGACCTCGCCCGCCGTGCCGCCGATCATCACCTGGTCGAGCGGCTGCGGCGTCGCGTAGCTCTTGGCGTCGCTCATGCGGCCGCGCATGTACGGGTCGAGGCTCAGGTAGTGGTGGCGGACGAGCACCTGGCCGTCGGCGAGCGGCGCGACGGGCGTCTCGACCAGCTTGAAGTTCTCGGCGCTCGGCTCGCCTTGCGGGCGCGACGCGAGCAGGATCTGGCGGTTGATGGCGGACATGCGGGTCTCCTTGTCGTTGTTCATCGATGGCGACGCGCGGGAAACGCGACGCCGGGGTTTCAGGATGCGGCGTCGATCGGCGCGTTGCGCTTCAGGTCGCGCAGGTACTTGAAGGTGCCGGTCGCGTGCGCGCACAGCTCGCCGCTGGCGTCGCGCACGCTGCCTTCGCAGAACGCCATGCGCGACGTCCCGTGCAGCAGCTTTCCCGTCGCGACCAGCCGGCCTTCGGCGGGCCGCATGAAGCTGGTCTTCATCTCGATCGTCACGATGCCGGGCGCGCTCTTCTCACCGTCCTCGCGCACGCTGCGCGCGGCGTGCGCCATCGCGACGTCCAGCAAGGTCATCACGACCCCGCCGTGCGCGACCTGCCACGAGTTCATCATCTGCGGCTGCAACTCGAGGCTGATCTCGGACTCGCCGCCCTCGAAGCGCCACAGCTGCATGCCGAGGGCTTCGACGAAGGGGATGTCGAGCGCGAACTTCAGTGGCGTGCGCATGGTGTCGGTTCCGGGTCGGGATGACGACTCACGCGCCGTGCACGGCACTGACGCCGCCGTCGACCGCGATCACCTGGCCGGTGATGTGCTTGCCGGCGTCGCTCGCGAGCAGCAGCGCGGCGCCCTTCAGGTCCTCGTCGTCGCCGATGCGGCGCAGCGGCGCATGCGCGCTGAGATTGTCGACGCCGACGTGCGCGAGCAGCCCCGCCGTCATCTTGCTGGGGAAGAAGCCCGGCGCGAGCGCGTTCACGTTGATGCCGTGCACGCCCCACTCGCCGGCGAGCGCGCGCGTGAAGTTGATCACCGCGGCCTTGCTCGTGTTGTAGGCGACCGTCTTCATCGCGCCCGAATTGCCGCTGAATCCAGCGATCGACGCGACGTTGATGATGCGGCCGCGCTTGCGCGGGATCATGCTCGCCTTGCCGATCGCCTGCGACAGCAGGAAGATCGCGCGCACGTTGAGGTTCATCACCTTGTCCCACGCGTCGAGCGGATGGTCTTCCGCCGGCGCGCCCCAGCTCGCGCCGGCGTTGTTGACGAGGATGTCGACGTGGCCCAGGCGCTCGATCGCCGCGGCGGCGAGGCGCTCGAGGTCGGCCGGCTGGCTCGAGTCGGCGGCGATGAAGTCGGCGTCGATGCCGCGCGCCTTCAACGACGCGACGGCGGCCTCGAGGTCGCTCGCCTTGCGCGAGCTGAGGAGCACGCGCGCGCCGGCTTCGCCGAGGCTCTCGGCGATTTGCAGGCCCAGGCCGCGCGAGCCGCCGGTGACGAGCGCGGTCTGGCCGCTCAGGTCGAACAGTTGCGAGACGCTGCGGCGCTTGGCGTGGTCGGCGGTCGGGATGGCGGAGGCGGTCATGGTGTGGATACGGTGTTGGGTATGAACGGACGTCGCGTCAGAACGCGTCCTCGGGCACGTCGCGGCAGGTGCGGTCGCGCGATTCGACGACGCGCAGCCACGCGTCGGTCTTCGGCAGCTCGTAGCGCATGAAGTAGTCGAGCGCCGCGAGTCGGCCGACGTTGGCGCTGCTCGCGGCATCGCCCCGCTCGAGCACCGAGGCCGCGACATCCAGCCACAGCCACGCGAGCACGGTGTGGCCGAAGGCCTGCAGGTAGGGCGTCGCGTTGGCGAGCGCGTCCTCGGGGACGGAGGTCGCCCAGGCCGAGCGCGTCGCGGCGCCGAGGCGCTGCAGCGCCTGCGCGAGCGCGTTCGCGTGCGGCGCGAGGCGCTCCTGCTGCATCGCGCGCGCGATCGTCGCGTCGATCCGGTGCGCCAGCAGCTTCAGCCCGGCGCCGCCCTGCATCACGGCCTTGCGGCCCAGCAGGTCGAGGCCCTGGATGCCGTGCGTGCCTTCGTGGATCATGTTGAGACGGTTGTCGCGCCAGTGCTGCTCGACCGGGAAATCGCGCGTGTAGCCGTAGCCGCCATGGATCTGGATCGCGAGGCTGTTGGCCTCGAGCGCCCATTCGCTGGGCCAGCTCTTGGCGATCGGGGTGAGCACCTCCAGCAGCGTCGATGCTTCCGCTGCAGCCGTCGGTTCGCCCGTGTGCTGCTCGTCGACCAGCCGCGCGCAGTACAGCGCGAGCGCCATGCCGCCCTCGACGATCGCCTTCTGCGCGAGCAGCATGCGGCGGATGTCGGCGTGCTCGATGAGGCGCACCGGCGGCGCCGCCGCGTCCTTGCCGCCGGCGCCGATCGGCCGGCCCTGCGTGCGCTGCCTCGCGTACTCGAGGCTCGCCTCGTAGCCGGCCGCGCCGAGCATCGTCGCACCGAGGCCCACGCCGATGCGCGCCTCGTTCATCATGTGGAACATGCAGCGCAGGCCGTCGCCGGGTGCCCCCACCCGGTATCCGATCGCGCCGCCCTTCTC
Organism: Burkholderiaceae bacterium; assembly: GCA_030151165.1. Next base: position 2,301 of record JASLEM010000163.1, on the reverse strand, counting down.
GCCGAAGTTCAGCAGCGTGTTGGTCGTGCCGCGGTAGCCGAGCTTGTGGTTCAGGCCGGCAAGTTGCACGTCGTTGCGCTCGCCCGTCAGCGCGCCGTCGGCGTCGACGAGGTGCTTGGGCACGACGAACAGCGAGATGCCTTTCACGCCCGCCGGCAGCCTGCCGTCCGGGCCCGGGATCTTCGCGAGCACGAGGTGGACGATGTTGGGCGTGATCTCGTGCTCGCCGGCCGAGATCCACATCTTGTTGCCCTTGAGGCGGTAGCGCGGGCCCAGCGGATCGGCCTCGAACGCATCGCCGTCGGGCACCGCGCGCGTGGCGATGTCGCTCAGCGACGACCCGGCCTGCGGTTCGCTGAGGCACATCGTGCCGAACCACTCGCCGGCGAACTCGCGCGCCGCGAAGACCGCCTGCTGCCGCTCTGTGCCGTGCGCCATCAGCAGCGACGCGTTGCCGTGCGTCAGCATCACGTAGCCGCCCATCGCGATGCAGGCCTGCGAGAAGAACGCGTTGGCCGCCATCTCGACGCTGCACGGCAGCTGCATGCCGCCGACCTCGGCGTCCTGCGACGCCGCGATCATCCCGGTGGCGGCATACGCGTGCAGCGCATCGTGCGTGGCCTGCGGCAGGTGCACGCGCTCGCCGTCGAAGTGCGGCTCCTGCGTGTCGAGCAGGCGGTTGAACGGCGCGAACTTGTCGCGCGCGAGGCGCTCGCAGGTGTCGAGCACCGCGTCGAAGGTGGCGCGCGAGTGGTCGGCGTAGCGCTCGCGCGCCGACAGCTCGTCGACCTTCAGCCAGTCGTACAACAGGAAGTCCAGCGTCGCTCGTGTGCTCATGTCGGTTGCACCACGGCCAGCGTGGCGCTCAGTTTGGCGACCAGCGTGCGCTGCTCGCCGAGAAGGGCGTAGACCTCGGACTCGGCGAAGATCAGCGTGCGCCCGGCCTTCACCACGGTGCCGATGCAGACCAGCTTGCTGCCGACCGCCGGCCGCAGCAGGCTGGTCTTGAGTTCGGCGGTCACCGCGACGCCGCCGCTGCGCACGAGGCTCTGCGCCGCGGCGCCGGCGGTGTGATCCGCCATCGCCGTCACGACACCCGCGTGGCACTGCCCGGTGTGCTGCAGGTGCCGCGGCTGCAGCACCATCTCGGTCTCGCACCGGCCGTCGGCGACCGCCATCGGCACGACGCCGAGGTCGACCATGAACGGCGCTCGCGCGAAGAAACCGCGGACGGTCTCCAGGTCGATCATTCGGACTCCGGGAAGAAGGTGTTGGGAGTCGCCGCCGGCGCCGAGCTGCAGCCGCCGAAGTTCAAGGGAGCGGCGGATCTGGCTCTGCCAGTCCGCTCGCGGCCGGCCCCTCGGGGAGCGCAGGCGGCAAAGAAATCGCACCGCGATTTCCCGCCGAAGCAGCGTCCGGCATGCAAGCCGGACGCCGCCGAGCAGCCAGCGACCGTGGGGCTCAAAGAACTTCGAAAACCCCGGCGGCACCCATGCCGCCGCCGATGCACATCGTCACGCACACGCGCTTCGCGCCGCGACGCTTGCCTTCGATCAGCGCGTGGCCGACCAGGCGCTGGCCGCTGACGCCATACGGGTGGCCGACCGCGATCGCGCCGCCGTTGACGTTGAGCTTGTCCATCGGGATGCCCAGCGTGTCGGCGCAGTACAGCACCTGCACGGCGAAGGCCTCGTTGAGTTCCCACAGGTCGATGTCGGCGACCGTCAGGCCCAGGCGCTTGAGCACCTTGGGCACGGCGTAGACCGGGCCGATGCCCATTTCGTCGGGCTCGCAGCCGGCGACCGCGAAGCCGAGGAAGCGGCCGAGCGGCTTCAGGTTCCTGCGTTCGGCGTAGTCGCTCGCGACGACCACGCAGGCGCCGCCGCCGTCGCTGAACTGGCTCGCGTTGCCGGCGCTGATCAGGCCGCCCGGCAGCGCGGAGCGCAGGTCCTTGATGCCGTCGTAGGTCGTGCCCGGACGGATGCCTTCGTCGGCCGACACCGTCACCAGCTTCGTGCCGATGCCCTTCTTCGGGTCGGCCACGCCGGCCGTGACCGTGATCGGCGCGATCTCGGCCTCGAACAGCCCGTTGGCCAGCGCGGCCGCGGCCTTCTGCTGGCTCGCGGCGCCGTACTCGTCCATGCGCTGGCGCGAGATCTTGTAGCGCTTGGCGACCGTCTCGGCGGTCTCCAGCATCGACATGTAGATCGCCGGCTTGTTCTTGTTCAGCCACATGTCGCGCAGCATGTGGACGTTCATCTCCTGCTGCACGCACGAGATGCTCTCCACGCCGCCGGCGAC
>JASLEM010000096.1 GCA_030151165.1 Burkholderiaceae bacterium | reverse complement strand
GCGATGGTCTCCAAGTACCGCAACGCCGGCCAGACCTGCGTCTGCGCGAACCGCCTGTACGTGCAGGACGGCGTCTACGACACCTTCATCGCCCGCCTCGCCGAGAAGGCGCGCGGCATCAAGGTCGGCAACGGCTTCGAGCCCGGCATCAACCAGGGCCCGATGATCGACGCCAACGCCGTCGCCAAGGTCGAGGCGCACATCAAGGACGCGCTCGACAAGGGCGCGCGCGTCGTCGTCGGCGGCGAACGCATCGACGAGCGCTTCTTCACGCCCACGGTGCTGGCCGACGTCACGCCCGACATGCTCTGCACGAAGGAAGAGACCTTCGGCCCGCTCGCGCCGGTGGTGCGCTTCAAGACCGAGGCCGAGGCCATCGCGCTGGCCAACGACACGGAGTTCGGCCTCGCGAGCTACTTCTACAGCCGCGACATCGGGCGCATCTTCCGCGTCGGCGAGGCGCTCGAGTCGGGCATGGTGGGCATCAACACGGGGCTGATCTCGGTCGCCGAGGTGCCGTTCGGCGGCGTCAAGCAGTCGGGCCTCGGCCGCGAAGGCGCGCGCCAGGGCATCGAGGACTACGTCGAGGTGAAGTACCTCTGCATCGGCGACGTGCAGAAATGACCTGGCGCGTCTCGCCGCGGGCGACCCTCGCGATCGCCGGGGTCGTCGCATGCCTGTCGACCGCCGCCTCGCCGGCGCGCGCGGGCACGCTCACCGTGCGCGAGGCCGACGGGAGCTGGTGGACGGTGATCGAGGACCCGACCGAGGATGCGCCGGGCTACCTGCTCAAGCACATCGGCACCGACAACAAGCCCGACCTGCGCTTCGGCCGCGACGGCCAGACGGCCTTCGCCATCAGCGCCACCAACGATCCGCCGGTCAGCGTGCGGGTCGACGCCACGCACCGCGTCTGGATGGCCGGCGCGAGCATCTCGGGCAACCAGCCGCAGCCCATCGTCGCGCGCTTCCTGGCCGACGGCAGCCTCGACCTGCGCTGGGGCGTGCAGGGCAAGGTGCAGCTGAGCCCCGGCGGGCTGTCCATCCAGCCGAAGGACCTGCTGCCGCTGGCGGACAACTCGGTGCTGGTCGCCGGCGAGGTCACCGGCACGGCGATGCCGCGCGCCGCGGTGTTCCACCTGCTGGCCGACGGCCGCCTGGACACGAAGTTCGGCGCCGGCGGCGTCTGGCTGCACGCCGACACCACCGACGCCTCGACCGCGCCCAGCCTCGCGGCCAGCCCCGACGGCGTCACGGCGCTCGCGGTGGTGGTGCGCGGCGCGAAGCCGGGCGAGGAGATCTGGTCGCTGAACGACACGCCGCCGAAGCTGCTGCGTCAACAGCCGCTCGACGACAACAGCGATGGCGAGGACGTGCGCGTCACGTGGGCCACCGACCACTGGGCGCTGAATACCGGCGGCGGCCCGACGGGCGTGGTGCCGGCGGCGCTGCTGTCGAATCGCCCGTCCGCCGCCACGCCCGCGCCCGCCACGGCGGCCGCGGCGAGCGACCCGGGCCAGGGCGGCTTCAATCCGTTCGCGGACACGGCCGCCTCCGCGCCCGCGGTATCGGCCGAGGTCGACGACGGCCTGCCGTGGACGTGGATCGGCGTCGGCGCGGCGATCGTGGCGGTCGCCGTCGGCGTGCTGGCGACGCGGCGTCGCGGATCGAAGACGGTGCTGAAGGCCGGCGCGCGGCGCTGAGGTCGGCGCGAGGCCGCGTTCGCGACGCGGCGCGCGCGTCACGCCCGGCAGCGGCTCACTCGTCGTTGGCCGCGCCCGCGATCACGTGCCCGAGCGCGGACACGTTCCCGTTCGACGCCTGCCCCACGGCGCGACGCATCAGCGACGCGGCGTCCTTGCCGTGCGCCGGGTACTGGCCGATGCCGACGGTGCCGATCAGCGGCAGGTCCTGGCCGGCGACGTTGAACGGCTGCTTCAGCGACGAGACGAGCTTGCGCGCCACGCCTTCGGCGTCGGACTCGGCGTCGATCCACGCGAGCAGCACGCCGTACATGTCGCCGCCGAGCGAGGCGACGACGTCGCTCGCGCGCAGCGCCGCCCGCAGGCGCACCGCGGCCTTGCGGCGCAGCACGTTGGCGGCCTCGGCGCCGAGCGCGCGCTCGGCGCCTCGGAAGCCTTCGAGCCGCAGCACGATCAGCGCCATCGCAGCGGGCTCGCGCTCGCGCAGCGCGAGCAGGTGCGTCATGTGCTCGAGCAGCTGGGCATGCGTCGGCAGGCCGGTCGTGAGGTCGGTGCTGAAGGCGCGCTTCGCGCTCGCGTCGATGCGCTTGCGCTCGATCGCGACGCGCAGCACGCGGCCGAGCGAGTCGTCGCTGGCGTCGCGCCGTGCGAGCACGTCCTGCACGCCGATCTGCAGCAGCTTGATGCACTGGGCGGGCGTCGGCTCGGGCATCACGACGACCACGGCCGAGTCCATCACCGCGTGCGCGAGGCCGGGCCACGCGAGCAGGCGGTCGTGGTCGGCGCCGGTCTTCAGCTCGACCAGCAGCGCATCGCACGGGTTGTCGTGCAGCGCGTCCGCGATGTCGCCGAGGGTCTTGCACGCATTGACCACGAACGGGCCGTAGGACGACGTGAAGAGGTCGGGCGTCGTGGCACTGAGACAGATGACCTGGTAGGGATTTCCCATTGGGGTGCCGACGTTGGGTTGGCCTCCATGATGCCCCAGCCTTGCTGCGGTGCACACGCATGGAAACACTGAAAATCCGCCGCTTCCGGAGCGATCGCGGGCTAACCCGGAGGGCGTTGCGCAACGTGAAGCCGTCGACCCGCCCTTCCCTCCTTGGATTGCGCAATTTCCGCCGGCGTCCGTCTGCCTGGCGGATCGACCCGGGCCTGGACGCCGCCCCGAAAGTCCGGACCTTGCCCGCCAGCTCGCCGTTCGTGACGGATGTCACTGCAGTGTGCGGTTCGAACTAGGGGGGTATGGACGGGACGAAAAAGGCCCCGACGACGCGCTCCTACACTGCGGCAGCCCTCATGGTCGAGCAGTTCCGCTTGGCCTGGCCGGGGCGATTCCCAACAAAATCCTGGAAGGAAACCGCATGACGTTTTGCAAACTGATGTCCGCCGGCGCCGTGGCGCTGCTCGCCTCCGTCGCGGCCCAAGCCGCCACGGTCAACGTCGACTTCGACAGCGGCACCGCCGGTGCGTCCGTCGGCACGTTGAGCCCGGGCGTCGTGTTCTCGGGCGCGACCTACACCAGCAACCTCGGGCTCTTCGGCTCGTCCGGAGCGCTGGGCATCGTGTCGTCGACCGGCGGCTACGAGTGGGGCAGCAGCGACCCGATCACCGTCTCGTTCGCGCCGGGCGTGACGAGCTTCAGCATCGGCGTCGTCGACTTCGGCTCGAACGGTTTCACCGTCGAGGCCTTCGACGCCTCGAACCACCTGCTCGGCAGCCAGACCAAGTTCGGCCCCGACGTCGGCGTCGGCTACTACGACACCGTGTCGGTCTCGTTCGCCGGCATCGCGAGCATCGAGATGTTCCAGCCGCTGCAGACCCAGGGCGACGGCATCATCCTCGACAACATGACCTACACCACGTCGGCTGCGGTGCCGGAGCCCTCGATGGGCGCGCTGATCGCGCTCGGCATGGGCGTGCTGACGTTCGTGGGCCGTCGCCGCAAGGCCTGATACCCGCGCGACCGCCGCAGAGCCGGAGAGGAAACCGGCTCTCTTTTCGGCTCCCGGCGGCATTCACGCGGCGGCGAGGCCGGCGCACACGCTAGAATCGCCGCCGATGCGGGTGTAGTTCAATGGTAGAACGGCAGCTTCCCAAGCTTCATACGTGGGTTCGATTCCCATCACCCGCTCCAACGCACCTCGTGAGAGTCGCTGCGTCGCTCAGCTGCCCCAGTCTTCTCCGCTCCGTTTCCCCGCCCTGAAAGCGCGCCGCCCGTGCCGACTTTGTCGCACTCCGCCGCGCTCGCCGGCCGGGCAGGCCGGCACCCCCGAAATAGAATCGCCGCTGACCCGCGCGCGGCGCCCGTGCCGCCCTGAAAACAGCGACGTTCCTGGGAGGGGACAGTGATCTTCGGCATCGACCTCGGCACGACCAACAGCCTCATCGCCTACCTGAAGGACGGCGTCCCCACCACGATCCCCAACGTCCACGGCAACATGCTGACGCCCTCGGTGGTGTCGGTCGACGCGGACGGCAGCCTGATGGTCGGCGCGGTCGCGCGCGAGCGGCTCGTGACCCAGCCCAAGCGCAGCGTCGGTTCGTTCAAGCGGCTGATGGGCACCGCGCAGACCGTCACGCTCGCCGGCCGCGTGTTCAAGCCGGAAGACCTGTCCGCGCTGGTGCTGCGCTCGCTGAAGGCCGACGCCGAGAAGGCGACCGGCGAGACGGTGCAGGACGTCGTGATCTCGGTGCCCGCCTACTTCAACGACTCGCAGCGCAAGGCCACCCGCATCGCGGGCGAGCTGGCCGGGCTCAACGTGCTGCGGCTGGTCAACGAGCCGACCGCCGCGGCGCTGTTCCACGGCATCGCCGACCGTGACGGCGACAGCACGTTCCTCATCGTCGACCTCGGCGGCGGCACCTTCGACGTCTCGATCCTCGAGCGCTTCAGCGGCGTGATGGAAGTGCGCGCGACCGGCGGCGACAGCTTCCTCGGCGGCGACGACTTCACCACCGCGATGGTGCACCTGCTCGCGCGCCGCGCGGGCCTCGCCGACGGCCAGCGCGACACCGGCGCGGTGGCCGCGGCGCTGCACTACGCGGCCGAGTCCGCCAAGCGCGCGCTGGGCGTGCACGCCAACTGCGAGGTCGACCTGCAGGCCGTCGGCCTCGGCGTGATCCCGCTCGCGCTGCACGAGTACGAGCAGGCCTGCGAGCCGCTGATCGACCGCCTGCGCTCGCCGATCGAACGCGCGCTGCGCGACGCGCGCCTGCGCGCCGCCGAGCTCGACGAGATCGCGCTCGTCGGCGGCGCCAGCCGGATGCCGATGGTGCGCCGCCTCGTCTCGCAGCTGTTCGGCCGCCTGCCCGCGCGCCATCTCGACCCCGACCAGACCATCGCGCTCGGCGCGGCCGTCTGCGCTGGGCTGGTCGGCCGCGACGCGGCGTTCGAGGAGATGGTGCTGACCGACGTGTGCCCGCACACGCTGGGCACGCGCGTCTCCGAGTCCGACGGACGAGGCGGCTACAACACGGATGTCTTCCTGCCGATCATCGAGCGCAACACGGTCGTGCCGGCCAGCCGCGTGAAGACCGTCGTGACGCTGCGCGACAACCAGACGGCGATGACGATCGACATCTTCCAGGGCGAGTCCCGCTACTGCAGCCAGAACATCTCGCTCGGCTCGATCGACCTCGACCTGCCGCCGCTGCCCGCCGGCCAGGTGGAAGCGGACGTGCGCTACACGTACGACGTCAACGGCATCCTCGACGTCGACGTCTCGGTCAACAAGCACAACATCGCGAAGAACCTCGTCGTGCGCAAGCTCGCGGGCGACGTCAGCGACGAGGAGATCGAGCGCCGCCGCGCCGAGCTCGCCGGCCTGAAGGTGCATCCGCGCGAGCAGGACGAGAACCGCCTCGTGCTCGAGCGCGCCAACCGCCTCTACGAGCAGCTGCTGGGCGGCGAGCGCGAGCGCCTCGGCCAGCTGATCGGGCAGTTCGACGCGACGCTGCGCGGCCAGGAGCCGCACGAGATCGCGACGGCGCGCCGCGCCTTCGGCAGCGCGCTCGATTCGCTCGAACGCGGCCCGACCTGGTGATGGCGCCGCGCCTGTCGCCCTGGCAGGTGCTGGGGCTGACGCACGACGCGGCGGTGGCCGACGTGCGGCGCGCCTACGCCGCGCTGATCAAGCAATACCGCCCCGACTCGCATCCGGAGGAGTTCGCGCGCGTCCGCGAGGCCTACGAGGTCGCGCTGCCCGCCGCGCGTCGCCGCGAGGCGCAGATCGCCGCGCAGGAAGAAGCCGCTCGCCAGGCCGCGCTCGAGCACGGCGAGGCCTGGGCCGACGACGACGACGCCGAGCCGGGTGATGATGCCGGCGACGAGGCCGGCAACGACGAGGCGGCCCCGGTTCGCGACGACACGCGCGACGACCTCGGCCGCGAGCCGCTCATCGCGGATCCGGCGCAGGTCGACACTTCGCGCCCCGAGCTCGCGCCGCCACGCCCGCCCGTGCGCGTCGATGCCGACGCACCGGTGCTCGACGCGCCGTCCGTCGACCCGCTCGGCCCGCCGGTCCGCATCGACGCCACCGCGCCCTCGCTCGACCCGCTGCGCCAGCCGCCGACGCGGGTCGATGCCGAAGCGCCGAAGCTCGACGTGCCGCGCGCCGATCCGCCCGGGCCGCCGGTGCGGGTCGACGCCTCGTCGCCGCCGATCGATCCGCCGCCGCGCCCGGATGCGGCGCCTGTCGACGGTTCGCACCCCGAGCTGTCGCCACCGCGGCCGCCCGTGCGGGTCGACGCCGAGGCGCCGGTGCTGGACGCGCCCCCGCCGCCGGGCGACGCGCCGCCGGTGCGCGTGCTCGGCTCGTCGCCGTTCGTCTCGCCGATCCCGCAGCCGAGGCCGGTGCGCATCGAGGCGCGACCGCCGGACGCGCCACCGCCACGGCCTCCGAAGCCGAAGCCGCCACGCGCACGCCCTCGGCCGCCCGAACCCGCGCCGCGCACCGAGCCGACGCTCGCCGAGCGCGTGGCCGCCGTGCGCCAGCGCCGCGACGACGTCGGCGAGGAGGCCGCGCTGCTGTGGTTGCGCACCCTGCTGCGCCGCAGTGCGCGCTCCTCGATCGACGACCGCCAGGCGCTCGAGTTCGCGCTGCTGCAGTGGTTCCTCCAGGACGCCGATCCGCCGCTGCTGCTGATGTTCGACGCCGGCCGTGCGTTCGGCTGGCATCGGCAGGAGTCGCGCCTCGCGCCCTGGCTGCCCCCGGAGGCGGACCGGCGGCTCGCGCTGCTGCTCACGATGTCGCGCGACCTCGTCTTCGCGCGCCACCGCACCGGCGGCTGGCTGCGGCGGCTGTTCACGCCGGGTGCGCGCGCGCCCTGGTTCGCGTTCACGGTGCCGCTCGCCGAGACGCGCGGCTGGGAGCAGCGATGGGACGCGCTGCAGGAGGCGGTCGGCGCGCCGGCCTCGCGGTCGAACGTCAATGAAAAGGCACGCCGCCGCCTCGCGGGCGGGCTGCTGCTGTCGACCGACGTGATCGTGGCGCTGCTGCTCGCACTGGTCTACGCCGGCGCCCTCGCGGAAGACCTCGGCACCACGCGCGGCCTCCTGGCCTTCCAGCGCTGGCCGGACGCGCTGTGGACGGCGGTCGTGACGGCGGTCTTCGCCGTGTCGATCGCGGTGGCACGCCGCGCCGCGGTGCACGCCAGGCGCTTCTGGCTGGCGTCGACGCGGCTGGCCCCGCTGCGCAGGGCGGCCGCGCTGGCGCGCGCGTGGCCGCGGGCGGCGACGCTCGTCGTCGCGGCCGTAGTGCTGTCGGTGCCGTTCACGATGATGGCCGACGAGGCGCCGCCGGACAGGGTCTCGGCCTACTTCGAGGGCCTCATGTGGATCGGCGCCGCGGGCATCGGCGCGCTCCTGCTGTGGCTCGCCTGGGCGCTGACGACGCTGGTCGAGCGCCTCGCCTTCGGCCTCGTGACCTGGCGCCAGGCCGTCGACCGCTGGGAGTTCGAACGGTTGCTCGCGCAGCCGATCGGCGCCGCCGCGACGCCGGAAGACGCCGACGCGCGCCGGAACGCGCCGTTGTTCGGCGAACGCGCCGGCACCTGGGCTCGCCTGAAGTCGATCAAGGCGGCGCGCGTGCACGAGCAGGCCGAGATCCAGCGCCTCGAGCGGCCGCGGCGCGTGGCGCCGGCCGTCTCGCTCACGCGCGCGAAGCGCCCGGCGCGGCCGAAGGCGGCCGCCAGGACGGGCTGGCGGCAGTACTGGTGGCTGATCTGGGTCGTGATCGCCGTCGGGCGGCTGATCGCCGGCTCGCACTGACTGACTGACGGACTGACGGACTGACGGCGGCCGGCCGGCCAGCGCCAAGGCCCGGACGCTTCCTGGAACGTCCGGGCCCGGGTCGATCCGCCGGGTGGGCATACGACGGTGGATCCGCAGATCGATGGGAGCCCTCGATCAAGGGGATGATCGGCGAGGCGCGAGCCTCGCAATCTCGACGACGGCCGGTCAGGCCATCTGGTAGCGGCAGTTCGCCCAGAACAGCCGCACGAGCTCGGCGCCGGGGCCGGTCTGCGCGCTGCCCTTCCAGCGCGCGGCGGCGATCTCGAGGAAGACGTCGGGCGCGGTGCGCGAGAAGCCCATCGTCCAGTCGCCGAACTCGCGCTCCTCGATCGCCTGGTTCATCAGCTCGTTGATCTGGTAGTGGCGCTCGCTCCTGCGGATGCGCTCGTAGGTCTCGACCACCGCGTCTTCCGGGCCTTCGAAGTACTGCATGAAGTTGCCGTCGCAGTACAGCAGGACGCCCGTCACGCCGCTGGCCAGGTTGTAGCCGCGCGACTCGGCGACGATGAATTCCAGGTCTTCGTCCAGCAGGTTCCAGGCTGCGGAGCTGACGTAGGCGATGGCGTGCATGACGACGGGTCCTCTCAGGCGAATGCGTGGCCCGGCTCGGCCGTCTTGAAGGCCGCGACGAGGCCCAGCAGGCCGGCGGCCTGCTGCTTCAGGCTCTCGGCGGCGGCGGCGCTCTCCTCGACCAGCGCCGCGTTCTGCTGCGTGCCCTGGTCGATCGACGCGACGGCCTGGTTGACCTGCACGATGCCGGTCGTCTGCTCGGTGGCCGACGCGTTGATCTCGCCCATCAGGTCGGTCATGCGGCGCACCTGCGCGACGACGTCCTGCATCGTCGAGCCCGCCTCGCCGACCAGCAGCGAGCCGGCCTCGACCTTGTCGACGCTGTCGCCGATCAGGCCCTTGATTTCGCGCGCCGCCTGCGCCGACCGTTGCGCGAGGCTGCGCACTTCCGCCGCGACGACCGCGAAGCCGCGGCCCTGCTCGCCGGCGCGCGCCGCCTCGACCGCCGCGTTCAACGCGAGGATGTTGGTCTGGAAGGCGATGCCGTCGATCGTGCCGATGATGTCGGAGATCTTCTTGCTGGACGCGCTGATCTCGCTCATCGTCGTCACGACGCGCTGCACGACGAGGCCGCCCTTGCCGGCGACGTCGGCCGCCGCCGCGGCGAGCTGGCTCGCGGCGCGCGAGCTGTCGGCGCTCTGCTGCACGGTGGTGGTCATCTGCTGCATCGACGCGGCGGTCTGCTGCAACGCGCTCGCCTGCTGCTCGGTGCGGCTCGAGAGGTCGTGGTTGCCCGAGGCGATCTCGGACGACGCCGTCGCGATGCCTTCGGCCGACTGGCGCACCTGGCCGACCATCGCGACGAGGCTGCCGTTCATGCGTTGCAGCGCGGCGAGGAGCTGGCCGGTCTCGTCGGCGCGGTCGACGACGATCGTCGAGCTCAGGTCGCCGCTGGCCACGGATTCGGCGAGCCGCACGCAGCGCTCGATCGGCGCGGTGACCGCGACGGACAGCATCCAGCCCATCACGAGCGCGGCGACGACGGCGCCGGCGCAGACCGCCACCATCATCGTGCGGTCGCCCGAGAAGCTCGCCTCGGCGGCCTTCACGCGCTCGCGCGCGACGTCCTGGTCGTAGGCGATGTAGTCGTTGGACGCCTTCAGCAGCGCGGCCAGCAGCGGGCGGCACTCGGCGTTCATCTTCGCGATCGCGGCGTCCTTGCTGCCGGCGAACACCTTGTCGAGGATGTCGTGCGCGACCGGGCTGTACCTGCTTTCGACGCCAACCATGTCCGCGAGCATCGCGCGATCGCGATCGGTAACGTCCGGCATGGTCGCGACCGCGGCCTTGAGCTTGTCGAAGCCGGCGACGACGTCGGCGTCGGCGGCGAGGACGTCGGCCTTCTCGAGCGCCGTGTCCTTCGCCTCGGTCACCAGCACGAGGTTGCGCGCGGCGATCGCACGGCGCGTCGCGGCGCCGCGGATCTCGGTGGCCAGGCGTTCGCGTTGCGCCACGCCGCCGAGGTAGTCGGCGAAGCGGTCGTTGGAACGGCCGAGCGAGCGCAGCGACAACGCCGACACGAACAGCACGATGGCGGCGAGCAGCGCGAAGCCGAGCATCAGCTTGGTCTTCACGCGCAGGTCTGCGAATTTCATGGGAACTCCTGGTTGGTCTGTCATCGTTATCGGAGTCGGCCCATGGTCGCGCAGTCGGGAAGCACCGACAGCGGCGTGTCGAGAACTCCCTACATCGCCGCCCGTTCCGGTGGCGACGCAAGCCCCCGGGCAGCGCCCGTCAGCGCGACGTCAGCCGCGCTGACCATGCTCGCGCGGCCCGCAGCGACGCGCTGCCGCCTTCCTCCCGGAGCCTCATGAAGAAGATCGCACTGACTTTCATCGCCGGCCTGGCGACCGCCGCCGCCTGCCACGCCCAGGCACAGCCGGACCGCGCGCTGCTCGACGCCGCCCGCCAGCGCCAGCCCGCGCTGGTGAAGGACCTGGGCGAGCTCGTGGACCTCGACTCCGGCACCGACGACGCCGCCGGGCTCGGCCGCGTCGAGGCGGTGCTGGCGCGCAAGCTGGAGGCGCTCGGCGCGGAGGTCGAGGTCACCGCCGCGCCACCGGCCGCGGGCCGCACCGTGGTCGGCACGCTGCACGGCGACGGCACGAGGAACCTGATGCTGATGATCCACTACGACACCGTGTTCGGCGTCGGCGAGGCGGCGAAGCGGCCGTTCCGGGTCGAGGGGAACAAGGCCTACGGGCCGGGCGTGGCCGACGCCAAGGGCGGCGCACTGATCATCCTGTACGCGCTCGACATCGCCCGCGAGCGCGGCTTCAAAGGCTACCGCACGCTGACGGTCGTCTTCAACCCGGACGAGGAAAAGAGCTCGCTCGGCTCGCGCGCGCTGATCCGCCGGCTGTCGGCGCAGCAGGACGACGTGCTCGTCTTCGAGCCGCCCGAGGCCGACCGCGTGACCGTCGGCACCAACGGCATCGCCTACGTGCACCTCGACGTGAAGGGCCGCGCGTCGCACGCCGGCTCGGCGCCGGAGGCCGGGCGCAACGCCGCGGTCGAGCTCGCGAACCAGATCCTGCAGCTGCGCGACCTCGGCAGCGCGGCCAAGGGCACGACGGTGAACTGGACGGTGGTGCAGGCCGGCGACCGCGTCAACATCATTCCGGACAAGGCGAGCGCCACCGCCGACATGCGGATGTCCGACGTCAACGAGATCGCGCGCGTGCAGGCCGACGCCGACCGCATCGTCCAGAACCGGTTGATCCCGGAGACGAGCGTGGCCGTGGTCGTCGAGAACCGCCGCCCGCCGTTCAGCAAGAACGCCGCGAGCGACGCGCTGGCCGCGACGGCCGACGGCATCTACCGCGAGCTCGGCAAGCGCATCGCGCCGGTCGTGATGCGCTACGGCACCGACGCCGGCTTCGCGTACGACCCGGCATCGCCCGGCAAGCCCGTCGTGATGGACGGCATGGGCATCGTCGGCGACCGCATCCATTCGTCGGACGAATGGGCCGACCTCGACAGCATCGCTCCGCGGCTGTACCTGACGGTGCGGATGATCGAGGCGATGTCGGCCGCGAAGTGACTCAGCGGAAGAACGCGCTGGGCGTCTCGCCGAACTGGCGCTTGAACATCGTCGCGAACGCGCTCGGGCTGTCGTAGCCGAGCGCGAGCGCGACGTCGACCACCTTGTCGCCGATCGCGAGCCGCTCCAGCGCGTGCAGCAGCCGCGCCTGCTGGCGCCACTGGCCGAAGGTCATGCCGGTCTCGCGGGCGAAGCGGCGCTGGATGGTCTTGGCGTCGACGCCGAGGTCGACCGCCCAGTCGGCGAGCGTCGAGGTGTCGTCGGGGCGCTCGGCCAGGCGCGCGCAGATGCGGCGCAGGCGCGGGTCGGCGGGTTGCGGCAGGTGCAGCGGCAGCACCGGCAGCGCGTGGAGCTCGTCGAGCAGCAGGCGCATCAGGCGGCCGTCGCGCGAGTCGGCGTCGTAGGGCAGCGCGATCTTGACCGCGGCGCGGATCAGCTCGGCCAGCAACGCCGAGACGCCGACCGCCTGCGCGTTGGCCGGCAGGTGCGCCGCGGCGTCCGGCCGGATGTAGATGCTGCGCATGTGCACGACGCCGATGCAGCGGATCATGTGCGACACGCCGGGCGGCATCCAGATCGCGCGCGTCGGCGGCACGATCCACTGGCCGCCGTCGCCCGCCACCATCATCACGCCATGCTCCGCGTAGACGAGCTGGCCGCGCGCGTGGTGGTGCGGCTCGATGACGTGGCCGGCCGGGTAGTCCGTGGCCTTGGTGACGATGGGCAGCGCCTCGACGTCCAGCTCGTGCGGGACGACCGGGCGGTAGACGGAGGCGGGACGGTCGGGCATGGCAGGATCGGATGGCAGTCGAAATGTCTTTTTCGAAAAGACGGAAGCCCCAACGGCGCGAGACAGACATTGATGTTATCCCTAGCATCGAGGCCCGGGCGCACCTTCCGCACGCCGCCCGCCTTCCGCAGCCGCATCCCGCGGCCGCGACCGACCGAACCGCTCCATGTCCACGACATCCACCGCCACCGCCGCCCTCCCCCGCGCCGCCGCCAGGCCCGGCGCGAACTTCGGCGTGCTGGCCATGATCAGCACGGCCCACATGATCAACGACACGATGCAGTCGCTGATCCTCGCGATCTACCCGATCCTCAAGGGCGAGTTCTCGCTCAGCTTCGGCCAGATCGGCCTCATCACGCTGACCTACCAGCTCACGGCCTCGCTGCTGCAGCCGCTGGTGGGCCTGTACACCGATCGCCACCCGGTGCGCTACTCGCTGCCGATCGGCATGGGGTTCACGCTCGTGGGCCTGCTGATGCTGGGCTTCGCGCCGAGCTTTGGCTTCGTGCTGCTCGCCGCGGCGCTGGTGGGCACCGGATCGTCGGTGTTCCATCCGGAGTCGTCGCGCGTCGCGCGCATGGCCTCGGGCGGCCAGCACGGGCTCGCGCAGTCGCTGTTCCAGGTCGGCGGCAACACGGGCAGCGCGCTCGGGCCGCTCGTCGCCGCGGCCGTGATCGTGCCGTACGGCCAGCGCAGCGTCGCGTGGTTCGCGCTCGCGGCGCTGCTGGGCATCGGGCTGCTCGCGCAGGTGAGCCGCTGGTACGCGATCAAGCGGCTCGCGGCCGCGGCCAAGGGCGCGGCGAAGGCGCCGGCCTCGACGCTGCCGCGCAACACCGTGATCGGCGCGATCTCGGTGCTGCTGCTCCTGATCTTCTCGAAGTACTTCTACATCGCCAGCATCAGCAGCTTCTACACCTTCTACCTGATCGGCAAGTTCGGGCTGTCGGTGCAGAGCGCGCAGATGCACCTGTTCGCGTTCCTCGCGGCGTCGGCGGCCGGCACGTTGATCGGCGGCCCGATCGGCGACCGCATCGGCCGCAAGCCGGTGATCTGGGGCTCGATCCTCGGCGTCGCGCCATTCGCGCTCGCGCTGCCCTACGTCGGCCTCGAGTTCGCGACCGCGCTGACGATCGTCATCGGCTTCGTGCTGTCGTCGGCGTTCTCGGCGATCCTGGTCTACGCGCAGGAACTGATCCCGGGCAAGGTCGGCACGGTGTCGGGCCTGTTCTTCGGCTTCGCGTTCGGCATGGGCGGCCTCGGCGCCGCGGCGCTGGGCCTGCTGGCCGACTCGAACGGCATCGACTTCGTCTACCGCGTCTGCGCCTTCCTGCCGCTGCTGGGCGTCGTCGCGATCTTCCTGCCGAACGTCGGCAAGCCGCATCCGAAGGCGGCCTGACGCGCCGGCCCGCTCGCCGCCTCATGCGTTTTCCGAGCATCGTTATGCGCGCCGGCCGGGGCGACACCCCGCCGGTGTCTTGCGCCAAGCTTTACGATCCGGGGCTTCCCACCCGACACCTCGAGATCCGAATGCGGCTGCCCCGTTCCCGTGAATCCGCCCTGCGACCCGTCGCGGCCCTCGTCCTCGCGTTCGCGGCGTTCGGCGCGCGGGCCGCGCCCATCACGCTGCTGAACGTCAGCTACGACGTCACGCGCGAGTTCTACAAGGACTACGACGCCGCCTTCATCGCGCACTGGAAGCAGGCGAGCGGCGAGCAGGTCGTCGTCAACCAGTCGCACGGCGGCTCGAGCAAGCAGGCGCGCAGCATCATCGACGGCCTCGAGGCCGACGTGATCACGATGAACCAGGCGACCGACATCGACATCCTCGCCGAGCGCGGCGGCCTCGTGCCGGCCGACTGGGCCAAGCGCCTGCCGAACAACAGCGCGCCGACGACGTCGGTGCAGGTGATCCTCGTGCACAAGGGCAACCCGAAGGGCCTGCACGACTGGGCCGATCTCGCGAAGCCCGGCATGAGCGTCGTGATCCCGAACCCGAAGACTTCCGGCAACGGCCGCTACGCCTACCTCGCGGCCTGGGGCAGCGTGCTCAAGAGCGGCGGCACGCCGGCGCAGGCGCACGACCTCGTCGCGAAGATGTTCGCCAACGTGCCCGTGTTCGACGGCGGCGGCCGCGCCGCGACGACGACCTTCGCGCAGCGCGGCATCGGCGACGCGCTGGTGACGTTCGAGAGCGAGGTCGAGCTGATCCGCGACGAGTTCGGCGACAACTTCGACGTCGTCTACCCCAAGCGGACGGTGCTGGCCGAGAACCCGGTGTCGGTCGTCGACAAGGTGGTCGACCGCAAGCACACGCGCAAGGAGGCCGAGGCCTACCTGCAGTGGCTGTACTCGGACGACGGCCAGGAGATCGCCGCGAAGCACCACCTGCGCCCGCGCAACGAGAAGATCCTCGCCGCGCACGCCAAGGACTTCCCGACGGTCGCGACCTTCACCGTCGACGACGCGTTCGGCAGCTGGAAGCAGGCGCAGAAGACGCACTTCGACGACGGCGGCACCTACGACCAGATCATGGCGACGGCGCATCGCCAGTAGGCCGCTTCAGCCTTTCTTCGCCAGCCACTCGACGACGCGATCGAGCGTCGGCGTCGCCTTCGCGGCGTCCGGGTGGTTGACCATCATCGCGACCGAGTAGATCCGGCCGCTGCTGCCTTCGACGTAGCCGGCGAGCGCGCGGGTGTCGTCCAGCGTGCCGGTCTTCAGGAACGCGTGCCCTTCGGCCGCGGTGCCCTGCATGCGGTGCTGCAGCGTGCCGTCCATGCCGGCAACGGGCAGCGACAGCAGGAAGTCGCGCAGCTGCGGCGCGTGCCACGCGTTCGTGAGCAGGTGCGCCAGCGCGCGCGGCTTCGCGCGTTCGCCGCGCGACAGCCCCGAGCCGTTCTCGACCTCGACGTCGCCCGCCGCCAGCCCCTGCCGCGCGAGCCACTCGTGCATGCGCGCCTGCGCGTCGCCCATCGTCGCGGCCTTCATCGGGAAGCCGCGCGAGAGCGCCAGCATCAGGTGGCGCGCGGTGACGTTGTCGCTCGACTTGTTCATGTCGTGCAGCACCACCGGCAGCGGGTCGGACTTGTGCACCGACCACGGCATCAGCGGCTGGCCGTCCGGGCCGGTCGGGATCAGGCCGGCGCCGGGCGCGTGCGCGTGCTCGATCACGGTGCCGCTCAACGACCCGCCGGCCTCGGCCCACAGGCCGGCGAGCGCGCGCGTCGTGAACTGCGCGGGCGCGATCGGCACCAGCGCGAGCTCGCGGTGGCCGCAGGCGGCGCTCCACGAGCCGGAGACCTCGAGCCGCGTGCCGGACGCGTCCTCGGCCAGGTGCGCGCTGGCGTCGCAGCCGCCGCGCATCGCGACCTTGTCGACGATGCGCACGCCTTCGAGCGGCGGCGTCAGCGACACGGCCGCGCGCGGGCCGCGCGTCGCGTCGATGCCGACGTGCAGCAGGCCCTCGTCGATCGCGAAGGCGTCGGGCCGCACGTGGTAGGCGCGGCCCGTGCTGGGCGGCGGCGTGTTGGCGAAGTCGCGCTCGTTCAGCGCGAAGGCATAGCGGTCGAGCACGATGTTGCCGGCGACGCGCTGCAGCCCTTGCGCGCGCAGCTCGCCGAACCACTGGCGCAGCTCCGCGGAGGTGAGGCGCGCGTCGCCGCCACCCACGATCAGCAGGTCGCCCAGCAGCGTGCCGTTGATCAGCGAGCCGCGCAGGAACGCGAACGTGCGCCAACGGAAGTTGACGCCCAGCAGGTCGAGCGCGGCGAGCGAGGTGACGACCTTGGTGGTCGACGCCATCGCGTAGCTGGCCTCGGGGTTGACGGCGAGCAACGGGGTCTCGCTGTCGATCGCGCGCACGTAGGCGCCGAAGCTCGAGAGCGGCAGCCCGCTGCCTTGCAGCATCGAGGCACCGAGCTGGGCGGCCTTGTCCTCCGCGCGCGACCGCGCGACCGTGCGTGCGGCCGCGCCGGGCGAGCGCATCGCCCACGACGCGGCGGGCAACAGGCTCAGGCCAGCGC
>JASLEM010000059.1 GCA_030151165.1 Burkholderiaceae bacterium | reverse complement strand
CGAACCCACGCGCGGCATCGACGTCGCCGCCAAGCAGGAACTGATGAACGAAGTGATGCGCCTCGCGCGCGAAGGCATGTCCGTGCTGTTCATCTCGTCGGAGATCGACGAGGTGCTGCGCATCTCCGACCGCATCGTCGTGATGCGCGACCGCCGCAAGGCCGGCGAACTCGCGCGCGGGTGCAGCGAGGCCGAGGTGATGGCGCTGATCTGCGAGCCGGCCGCATGAACTCGCGCAACGCCTCCGCCGCCGCGACGACCCCGGTGAAGCCGCGCGCGCCCTTGCCGACGCCCGACCCGCACGACTCCGCCTGGCAGCGCCTCGCGCGCCTGCCGCTGCTATGGCCGCTGGTGACGCTCGCGCTGATCCTCGCCGTCAACGCGAGCCTCAACCCGGCGCTGTGGCACCTGCAGTGGCGCGACGGCCACCTGTACGGCAGCCTCGTCGACATCGTCAACCGCGCGGCGCCGCTCGCGATCGTCGCGCTCGGCATGACGCTGGTGATCGCGACGCGCGGCATCGACATCTCGGTCGGCGCGGTCGTCGCGATCTCGGGCGCGGTCGCGGTGCTGCTGATCGGCGACCACATGGACATCGTCGGCGGCCACACGGTGGCGGTCAGCAAGGTGCCGATGGCGTTCGCGCTGCTCGCCGCGCTCGCGGTGGCAGCGGCGTGCGGCGCGTGGAACGGGCTGCTCGTCGCCCGCGCCGGCCTGCAGCCCATCATCGCGACGCTGATCCTGATGGTCGCGGGCCGCGGGGTCGCGCAGCTGCTGAGCGGCGGCCAGATCCTCACCGTCTACTACCCGCCCTACTTCGTGATCGGCAACGGCTTCTTCCTCGGCGTGCCGGTGGCGGCGCTGATCGCCGTCGCGGTGTGGGTCGGCATGACGCTGCTGCTGGGCCGCAGCGCGCTCGGCCTGTTCATCCAGGCGATCGGCATCAACCCGCGCGCGGCGCGTGTCGCGGGCGTGCGCTCGCGCACGATCACGGTCTGCGTCTACGCGTTCTGCGGGCTGTGCGCGGGCGTCGCGGGGCTGATCGTCAGCTCCAACGTGAAAAGCGCGGACGGCAACAACGCGGGCCTGCTGATGGAGCTCGACGCCATCCTCGCCGTCACCGTCGGCGGCACGCTGCTGACCGGCGGCCGCTTCACGCTCGCGGGCACCGTGATCGGCGCGCTCATCATCCAGACGCTCACGTCGACGATCTACGCGATCGGCGTGCCGCCCGAGATCAACCTCGTCGTCAAGGCCGTCGTCGTGTTCGCCGTGATGCTGCTGCAGTCGGCTGAGTTCCGGCGCATGGTGCGCGGCGCGGTGATACGCCCCCCCGTTTCCACGCCGGGAGGCCCGCGATGAGCGCGATCTCGTCCCTGCGCGGGCGCTTCCGGGTGCCGCCGGTCGTGGCCAGCGTCGCGCTGCTGCTCGCGATGGTGCTGTTCGGCAGCGTCATGTACACCGGCTTCTTCAGCGCGCAGGTGTTCCTGAACCTGCTGATCGACAACGCGTTCCTGCTCGTGGTCGCGGTCGGCATGACCTTCGTGATCCTGACCGGCGGCATCGACCTGTCGGTGGGCTCGGTGATCGCGCTGACGACGATGGTGACGGCCGCGCTCGTCGAGCACCGCCACTGGTCACCGGGCGTGGTGATCGCGATCGTGCTGGTCGGCGGCGCGGTCTTCGGCGCGCTGCAGGGCTGGCTGATCCACCGCTTCCGGCTGCAGCCGTTCATCGTCACGCTGGCCGGCATGTTCCTCGCGCGCGGGCTCTGCTACGTCATCAGCATCGACTCGATCAGCATCACCGACCCGACCTTCACCGCGATCGCGCAGGCCCACGTCGGCCTGATGGCCGGCATGTCGCTGTCGGTCGGCTCGCTGGTCGCGCTCGCCGCGTTCGCCGCCGCGCTGTTCCTCGCGCACGGCACGGCGTTCGGCCGCAACGTCTACGCGATCGGCGGCAGCGAGCACTCGGCGCTGCTGATGGGGTTGCCGGTGGGCCGCACCGTGGTCGGCGTCTATGCGCTCAGCGGCTTCTGCGCGGCGCTCGGCGGCATGCTGTTCACGTTCTACACGCTGTCCGGCTACGGCCTGCATGCGACGGGCATGGAGCTCGACGCCATCGCCTCCGTCGTCATCGGCGGCACGCTGCTGGCGGGCGGTGTCGGCCTCGTCGCGGGCACGCTGTGCGGCGTGCTGATGCTGGGCCTGATCCAGACGCTCATCAGCTTCGACGGCTCGCTCAGCGCGTGGTGGACGAAGATCGTGATCGGCGGGCTGCTGCTGGGCTTCTGCCTGCTGCAACGGCTGACGCAACGCCCGGACGCCGCCGGCGAGCCGGCCTGATCAGCGCGGGCGCCCGGGCGCGCGTCACACGCGCGTCACGCGCGCGACGGCCTCAGCGCCGCGGATGCTCGAGGAAGAAGCGCAGCATCTCGGCGCTCGCGTCCGGCCCGCGCGGGTCGGCGTACGAACCCTGCGCGCTGCCGCCCGACCACGCGTGGCCCGCACCGTGGATCGTCCAGTGCTCGGCGAGCACGCCGCCCTTCGCATCGAGCCATTCGCGGCGGCAGTAGTCGCGGCCGGCGGTGCCGAGCTGCTGGCGCACTTTCGCATCCGTTGCCAGGCCCGAGGCCTTGATCACGCGCTCGCCGTTGATCGCGGCGACGGTGGTGTCGGCGTCGCCGTGGAACACGATCGTCGGCGGGGCCGTGCCCTTCTTCCTCGCGCGCGGCACGGGCGCCGCGCCGCCGCTCATCGCGGCGAACGCACCGGGCATGTCGACGGCCGCGCCGGTCGGCAGGCCCGAATGCACGCCGACCGCGGCGAACAGGTCGGGGCAGGCATCGCCGAGGATCGCCGCCATCGCGCCGCCCGCGGACAGCCCCGCGACGTACACGCGGCGAGGGTCGACGTCGTGCCGCGCGATCACGTCGCGCACCATGCCCGCGAGGATCGCCGGCTCGCCGCGCCCGGCCGCCTGGTGGTTGTGCTTGAACCAGTTCCAGCAGCCCTGCGCGTTCGAGCGCTGAGCCTGCGCCGGATAGAGCACGAGCACGCCGTGGCGGCGCGCGAGTTCGTTCATGCGCGTGCCGCGCGCGAAGTCGTCGGGGTTCTGCGTGCAGCCGTGCAGCATCACCACCAGCGGCCGCGGCGTGCCGTCGCGCGCCGGCTCGAAGAGCTTGAAGTCGCGCGCGCCGGCCTCGTTGCGGAAGTGGCCCGCGGTGAACGACTCGCCGGCGGCCGTCGCCGCGCCGTCCGGACCGCCGGGCGCGCGCGATGCGCGGCCGTCGTCGATCACGCGCGACTCCACGTCGATCACGTCGGTGTCGCCCTCGCTGC
>JASLEM010000049.1 GCA_030151165.1 Burkholderiaceae bacterium | reverse complement strand
TCGCCGCCCGCTTCGCGTTCGACCCGGCCTGGCGCGTGACGCGCTTCGGCGCGATCGCGCTGGTCGTCGTCACGCTGCTCGGGCTCAACGTCCGCGCGCTGCAGGAGCACAACGTCGTCGCCGCCAAGCAGGCGCAGCTCGCGGCGGTCGTCACCGCGGCCTTCCCGAGCATCAAGACGATCTACGACCCCGCCGCGCAGGCGCAGCGCGCGATCGACGGCCTGCGCGCCGCCGCGGGCCGCCCGGGCGACGGCGACATCGAGACGCTGCTGCAGGCCGCCGAATCGGCGTGGCCGCAGACGCATTCGCCGGTCGACAGCGTGAAATTCGAGCCGGGCAAGCTGACGCTGCCCGCCACCGGCTGGACGCCGCAGGAGATCGAGCGCTTCACGACGCAGTTGCGCGCGGCCGGCGTCGACGTGCACTCCGACGCCGGCAAGCTCCAGCTCAGCCACCGCAGCCCGGGCGCGACCGCGACCCGGGGCAACACATGACCGCCGCCACCGATCCCCGCGCGCAGCTCGCGCAGAAGTACAACGCCCTCGCGCCGCGCGAGCGGGTGCTGGTCGCCGTGATGGGCGGCGCCGTCGCCTTCCTGGTGCTCTGGCTGCTGCTCGTGCGCCCGGCCTGGAACACGCTCGACCAGGCGCCCGCGCAACGCGCGCAGGCCGACCTGCAGCTGCTGCAGATGCAGAAGCTCGCCGGCGAAGCGAAGGAGCTGCGCGCGCTGCCGCCGGTGCCGCAGGCGCAGGCCGAGCAGGTGCTGAAGGCGGCGACCGAGCAGCTGGGCGGCAAGGCCAAGCTGGCGGTGGTGGCCGACAAGGCGACGCTGTCGCTCACCGGCGCGAGCGGCGAGGACATCCGCCAGTGGCTGCTGCAGGCCCGCGGCGGCGCCCGCGCGCGCCCGATCGAGGCGACGCTGACGCGCGCCGGCGACGGCTACAACGGCACGCTGGTCGTGTCGATCTCGTCCCAGTGACCGCGGTGAAGCTGCCCGTGACCTCGCGCCCCACGCCGCCGGCCCGCCTCGCGAAGGGGCGCGGATGAGCGTCGTCCGACTCCGTCCGGCCAAGGGCAAGGGGCGCCCGGCGTTCGTGCCGCCGCCCGTCGAAGGCCAGGTGCGCACGCTGCGGCTGCAGCGCCGGCTGGCGATCGTCGGCGCCGTGATCGGGCTCGTCGCGGGCATCGTCGCGTTCCTGCCGGCGAGCCTGGTCGCGAACGTCGTGGCGAGCGCGACCAACGACGCATTCATCCTGGCCGAGGCCGAAGGCACCGTGTGGAACGGCAGCGCGCTGCCGGTGCTGACCGGCGGCAAGGACAGCGACGGCCGCGCGAGCCGCGACGCCTCGGTGCTGCCCTCGCGCCTCGAATGGAAGCTGCGCCTGCACTGGAACGGCCTTGCGCTGCACCTGGCGCAGGACTGCTGCCTCGCGCACGGCGTCGACCTCGGCGTGCACCGCCGGCTCGACGCGTGGCAGGTGAGCGTGATCGGCCCGGGCGAGACGGCCGACGCGGCACCGCCCGCCACGCGCGGCGCGGTCGGCGCCGGCTCGCCCGACGCGGTCGCGATGACCACCGCCACGCCGATCGGCCAGTGGCCCATGAGCTGGCTCGAGGGCCGCGGCTTCCCGTGGAGCACGATCCATCCGGGCGGGCTCATGACGCTCACGACGCACCACCTCTCGTTCCTGCTGAAGGGCGGCCACTGGCACACGCTCGGCAGCGCGCAGCTCGAACTGCGCCAGGTATCGTCGCGCCTGACGACGCTCGATACCCTGGGGACGTACCGCGTGCTGATCCAGCCCGACCCGAGCACCGAGCTCGTGCCGGGCGAGGGCGCGTCGCGCGCGATCGTCTGGATCTCGACGCTCGACGGCGCGCTGGTCATCGACGGGCGCGGGCTGATCGCCGCCAACGGCGCGCGGCTGCGGGCCGAGGCACATGCGGCGGCCGGCTCCGAATCCGCCCTCAACAACTTGCTGAACCTCATCGGCCGGCGCAACGGTGCGCTGTCCGTCATCTCGATCGGGTGATCATGGAACGAACCGCTTTTTCTCTTCACCGCCTGACTGCGACCTCGCTCGCGATCGCCCTGCTCCTCTCGTCCGTGGCCCCCGCCGTCGAAGCCGCGACGAAGAAAGGCGCGGCCGCGCCGGCCGACTCGGCGGACGACGCCGCGGTGCCCACCGCGCGCTCGCGCAGCACGCCGGTGACGCTGAACTTCGTCAACGCCGACATCGAGGCCGTCTCGCGCGCGATCGGCGCGATGCTGAACCGCGACATCCTGGTCGACCCGCGCGTCAAGGGCCAGATCACGGTCTACAACGACAAGCCGCAGCCGCTCGGCGCGGCCTACCGCAACTACCTGTCGGCGCTGCGCGGCCTCGGCTTCACGGTGGTGGAGTCGGGCGGCTTCCTGAAGGTCGTGCCCGAGGCCGACGCGAAGCTGCAGACGGGCGTGGTGTCGGTCAACGAGCCGTCGGTGCGCGGCGACCAGGTGCTCACGCAGATCTTCAAGCTGCAGCACGAGAACCCGAACAACCTCGTGGCCGTGCTGCGCCCGCTGATCACCGCCAACAACACGATCAACGCGAGCCCGGCCAGCAACTCGCTGGTCATCACCGACTACGCGGACAACCTGCAGCGCCTGGGCAAGATCATCGCCGCGCTCGACCAGCCGGCCGGCTCGGAGCTCGAGGTCGTGCCGCTGAAGAACGCCGTCGCGTCCGACGTCGTGCAGATCGTGCAGAAGCTGATCGACGGCGGCAACGTCGCCACGCCGGGCATCCCGTCGACCGGCGGCGCGACGTCGGTGATCGTCGAGAGCCGCACCAACTCGCTGATCGTGCGCGCGTCGAACGCCGCGCGCATGGCGCAGGCGCGCATGATCATCGAGAAGCTCGACCAGCCGACCGTCGGCGGCGGCCCCGCCGGCAACATCTGGGTCGTCTACCTGAAGAACTCCGACGCAACCAAGCTCGCCGAGGTGCTGCGCGCCGCGATCAGCGCGGGCAACGTCGGCGGCGCGGGCGGCGGCGCGTCCGGCTCGTCGTCCAGCGACAGCGCGCTCGGCAGCACGGGCCGCAACACGACCTCCACGACACCCAACGCCACCACTGGCGGCACCAACGGCTCGGGCCCGTCGCAGCAGTCGACGCAGCCGGTCGCCGCGTCGGCGCGGCCGTCCACCGGCGGCCAGATCCAGGCCGACCCGGCGACGAACTCGCTGATCATCACGGCCACGGAGCCGCAATACCGCCAGATGCGCCAGGTGATCGACCAGCTCGACGTGCGGCGCGCGCAGGTCTACGTCGAGTCGATGATGGTCAGCGTCGACGCCACCAAGGCGGCCGCGGCCGGCATCCAGTGGCAGGGGCTGTTCGCGGCGGGCAAGTCCTTCATCGGCGGCGGCACGAACTTCGGCACGACCGGCAACATCGTCAACCTCGCCGTCGGCGCGGGGCAGCTGTCGACCGGCACGGTGTCGACGGGCACGACGTCGACCACCACGCCGTCCAGCCTCGTCAACGGCGGCCTGAACATCGGCTTCGTGCCGAAGATCAACGGCATCTACACGCTGGCGGCGCTCGCGAACTTCCTCGAGACCAACGTCGGCGGCAACGTGCTCGCGACGCCGAACGTCGTCGCCCTCGACAACGAGGAAGCCAAGATCGTCATCGGCCAGAACATCCCGCTGACGACCGGCAGCTTCACGAACACGGGCTCGTCGAGCGGCACGGTGAATCCGTTCCAGACCGTCGAGCGCCAGGACATCGGCATCACGCTTCGCATCAAGAGCCAGATCGGCGAGAACGGCACCGTGCGCATGACGGTGTACGAGGAGAACTCGTCCGTCAGCGCGACCTTCGCGACCGACCAGATCACCAACAAGACCTCGGTCGAGACCTACATCACCGTCGACGACGGCGCGATGGTGGTGCTCGGCGGCCTGACGCGCGACGAGTACGGCGACACGGCCAACGGCGTGCCGCTGCTCCAGAGCATCCCGATCATCGGCAACCTGTTCAAGAGCTCGAGCCGCACGCGCCACAAGCAGACGCTGATGCTGTTCCTGCGCCCGATCGTGATGCGCGACCAGAGCGACGCGAACAAGCTGACGGTCGACCGCTACAACGCGATCCGCTCGGAGCAGCAGACGTTCCAGCCGGACACCAGCTACGTCATGCGCATCAACGACACGCCGGTGATCCCGCAGGTCAAGGACGACACGCAGGTCGACCCGAACGTGCCGCACGACCCCGAGACCGAGTCGCTGCGCCTGCCGACGCCCGCGCCGGTGCCCGACATGCGCCACGTGCCGGCCGCGCCGGTGGCGCCGCTGCTGCCGGTCAAGCCGGCACCGGGCAACCCGCTGCCGGGCACGACGCCGCAGCCGTCCGCCCCCGCGCCGGCGCCGATCACCGGCGTGGTGCCGGCGACGAGCTCGACGACCGTCACGACGACCACGCACTTCGTGCCGGTGCCCGCGCCGGCGGCCTCGGCGACGACGCGCTGAGCCGACGCGCACGACCGAACGCCAGAACGAACGAGAACCGGAGCCGACCATGGGCGCCCGCCATCCCCTTCCCTACGCCTGGGCCAAGGCGCATTCGCTGCTGATCGAGGACGACGGCCGCGAGCGCGTGCTGCACGTCAC
>JASLEM010000015.1 GCA_030151165.1 Burkholderiaceae bacterium | reverse complement strand
CGAGGCCGGCGGCGAGCCGCTGATGTGGAAGACGGGGCACTCGCTCGTCAAGGCCAAGCTCAAGGAGACCGGCGCGCCGATCGCCGGCGAGATGAGCGGCCACATCTTCTTCAGCGAGCGCTGGTACGGCTTCGACGACGCCACCTACACGGCCGCGCGCCTGCTCGAGATCCTGTCGCGCAGCGCCGACCCGAGCGCGGTGCTCGACGAGCTGCCCACGAGCTTCAGCACGCCCGAGCTGAACGTCGCCTGCGCCGAAGGCGAGCCGCCGAAGATCATCGAGCGCTTGCTCGCCGAGGCGCAGTTCCCGGGCGCCGAGATCCTGACGATCGACGGCCTGCGCGCCGAGTACCCGGACGGCTTCGGCCTGATCCGCGCCTCCAACACGACGCCCGTGCTGGTGCTGCGCTTCGAGGGCCATACCCAGGAAGCGCTGCAACGCATCGAGCACGACTTCATGGCGGCGCTGAAGAAGGTCAAGCCGGACGCGCGCGTCGGCGCGGCCGCGCACTGATGACCTTCGGGCAGCGCCTCGCGCTCGCCGCCTACGCGCTGGCGATGCGGCTGCTGGTGCCCGCGATGCTGGTGCGCTACTGGTGGCGCGGCCGCAAGGAGCCGGGCTACCGCGTCGCGATGCGCGAGCGGCTCGGCTTCGGGCCGTCGCTGGCGCCGGGCGCGGTGTGGGTGCATGCGGTGTCGCTCGGCGAGACGCGGGCCTCGAGCGCGCTGATCGACGCGCTGCGCGCCCGCCTGCCCGGCATGCGCCTGCTGCTCACGGCCGGCACGGCCACGGGCCGCGACGCCGGCAAGGCGCTGCTGCGCGAGGGCGACGCGCAGGCCTGGCTGCCGCTCGACACCCCCGGCGCGGTGCGCCGTTTCCTCGCGCGCACGAAGCCCGCGATCGGCGTGCTGATGGAGACCGAGATCTGGCCGCAACTGCTGCAGGCCGCGCAGCGGGACCAGCTCACGATGGTGCTGGCCAACGCGCGCCTGTCGGAGCGCAGCGCGCGCCGCGGCGAGCGGCTGGCGGCGCTGATGCGGCCCGCCGCCGCGGCCGTGACCGACGTGCTCGCGCAGACCGAGGACGACGCCGAGCGCCTGCGCGAGGCCGGCGCGCCGCACGTCGCGCTGTGCGGCAACCTCAAGTTCGACGTGCACCCGTCGCAGGCGCTGATCGCGCGCGGGCGCAAGTGGCGCGAGGCGATCGCGCGGCCGGTCGTGCTGGCCGCGATCACGCGCGAAGGCGAGGAGGAACTGCTGCTGCGCGAGTGGGGCAAGGCGTCGGGGCGCAACCCGTTCCTGATCGTCGTGCCGCGCCATCCGCAGCGCTTCGACGAGGTCGAGGCCTCGATGAAGCAGAATGGCCTGCGCGTCGCGCGCCGCAGCACCTGGACCGACATGCCGCCCGCCGAGGCGCTGCAGGTCGACGCGTGGCTCGGCGACTCGCTCGGCGAGATGCCGCAATACTACGGCAGCGCCGACGTCGCGTTGCTGGGCGGCAGCTTCATGCCGCTGGGCGGCCACAACCTCATCGAGGCCGCGGCCTGCGGCTGCCCGATCGTGATGGGGCCGTCGACCTTCAACTTCGCCGAAGCCGCGAAGCAGGCCGTGCTGGCCGGCGGCGCGTGGCAGGAGCAGGACATGGGCGCGGCCGTGCGGCGCGCGCTGCAGGTCGTGAGCACCGAGCTGCAGGCCCTCGGCAGCTCGCGCGCGCTGGCCTTCGCGGCGATGCACCGCGGCGCCGCGGATCGCATGGCGGATCGCATCAAGGCTTTGCTCTAGCGCGCAGCGCGGGTGTTCGGGGCCGGCGCTGCCGCTGGCCTGTCTCCCCTGAAGTTCAGGGGAGCGCGAGAACCGGCTTGGCGGGGCTCGTCGCGGAGCGCCCCCTCGGGGGCAGCGAGCGCCCGCGAGCGTGGGGGCGACTTCGTTACTTCACCAGCAACGCGTTGACCGGCAGCAGGTCGTTCGTCGACAGCGTGCCCGCGGCCTGGCGCAGCCTGAGCGTCGCGACGAGGTAGTTGTAGCGGGCGGCGGCGAGGTCGCGCTGGGTCTGGTACAGCTGCGACTGCGCGTTCAGCACGTCGATGTTGACGCGCACGCCGACCTTGTAGCCGAGCACCGTCGCGTCGAGCGCCAGCTTGCTCGCGCCTTCGCTGGCCTCGAGCGCCTTGACCTGCGCGTTGAGCGACTGCGCGTTGAGGAAGGCCTGGCGCGTGCCGAGCGTCGCCGTGTTGTGCGCGCCCTCGGCGTCGGTGCGCGCCTTCTCCTGCAGCGCCACGGTCTCGTGCAGCCGGCCCTGGATCGCGCCGCCGGCGTACAGCGGCACCGTCAGCGTCACGGTGACGTTCGCGTTGGAGCCCCAGCCACCGGCCGCGGCGGAGCCCTGCGCGACGCTGAAGCGGTCGTGCTCGTAGTTCTTCGAGTAGCCGGCGGTGGCGGTCACCGTCGGCAGGTAGCCGGCCTTCGCACGGCCGGTCTCGAGCTCGGCGATGTCGCGATTGAGTTGCGCCTGCCGCAGCACGGGGTTCTCGCTCTCGGTCAGCGAGACCCAGTCCGACGCCTGGCTGGGCATGACCGGCGGCAGCGCGGCGGGCAGCGAGAGGGGGTGCGGCACGATGCCGTTGCGGCCGACGAGCTGGTCCAGCGTGACGTGCGCGACCTGCAGGTCGTTCTGGCGCGCGATCTCGGCGGAGCGCGAGAGGTCGTAGCGCGCCTCGGCTTCGCGGGTGTCGGTGATGGTGGCGTTGCCGACCTCGAAGTTCCGCTTCGCCGACGCGAGCTGTTCCGCGATCGCCTTGCCGTTGGCCTGCTCGGTCTGCAGCGCGTCGGCCGCCGCCAGCACGTTGAAGTAGGCCTGCGCGACGCGCACGATCAGGTCCTGGTCGGCCTGCACGACCTGCGACTGCGCGACGTCGATGTTCTTCTGCGCCTCGTCGATCGACAGGTCGTTCTGGCGATTGAAGATCGTCTGCGAGGCGCTCACGCCGGCGTTGCCGATGTCCGACTTCGTCGACGCGGCGCCGCCCTCGGCCTCGGCGTAGGGCGTGCGCGAGTCGTTGCGCTGGCCCTGCAGCTGTGCGTTCACCACCGGGCGATGCAGCGCGCGGGCCTGGTCGAAGCGGTACATCACCGCATCCGCGTTCGACCGCGCACCGAGGTAGGTCGCGTCGTAGCCGCGGGCGGCGTCGACCACTTCGGTGAGGCTCTGCGCCTGTGCCGCGGCACCGCAGAAGGCGAGGGCCAGGGCCCAGACGAGCGGCCTGACGGCCGGTGACATCGGGGCTTGACCTGAACGCGGGAACGACATGGAGGAATCCTTCTTGAATCGGGCCGGATGGCGTGGAACAGGTTTGTAAAGCCTGGACGCACGAGATGCACGCCCTATGCGACGATCTGCAGCCAGCACCCCTCCTGACGACGATTTGAGCCGACAGACTGCGTGCGATGGGCGGTGGGAGGGACGCCTCGCGGCGTCGTCCGGCGGGCTACGGGCGCGTCATGCGCGCGCCCGCGCGGGCATCAGAAATGGAAGCGCGGCGGCTCGGGGAAGCCGGCGAGTCGGGGGGCGTTGATGTCGAACAGCGCGAGGCGTTCGATGCCCTTGGCGCCATGCGTGTAGCGCACGACTTCCATCACGGGCTCGCTGCCCTCGACCGCCACGAGGCGGCCGCCGGGCTTCAGCTGGTTCAGCAGTTCGACCGGCACCTTGGCGACCGAACCCGAGAGCACGATGGCGTCGAACGGCGCCTCGGACGGATAGCCGTGCGAGCCGTCGGCCTGCACCACGGTGACGTTGGACGCGCCGCTGCGGCGCAGGTTCTCGGTGGCGAGCTTCGCGAGCGCGGGCTTGATCTCGAGCGAGATCACGCTCTGCGCGCGGTGGCCGAGCAGGGCGGCCATGAAGCCGGAGCCGGTGCCGATCTCGAGCACGCGCTCGTGGCGCTGCACCTGCAGGTCCTGCAGCATGCGCGCCTCGACGCGCGGGGGCAGCATCTGCTCGCCTTCGGGCAGCGGCACCTCGGTGTCCATGAAGGCCATCGCGCGGTAGGCGGCGGGCACGAAGTCCTCGCGGCGCACGATGGCCAGCAGGCCCAGCACGCCCTTGTCCAGCACGTCCCACGGGCGGATCTGCTGTTCGATCATGTTGAAGCGGGCTTGTTCGATGTTCATGGGAGTCCTCGGTCTGAAACGGTGCTCTGGAGCGTGCGGTGGCGTGAGTGCTGCGGGCAAACCCGTAAATTCTATGCGGCCCGGCGCGGTTTCCGGTCGATGCCCTGCAGGCTTTCCGCGGGGCGCACTTCCAGCCCCTTGAAGATCAGCGCCAGGTGGGCCTTCATGAAGGCGACCGGGTCGTCCTTCACGTCGTGGACGCCGGTGGCGCAGACGCCCAGCGTGTGCTTGTGCAGGCACAGCATGACCATGGGCATCAGGATCGAGTGGACGGCGGCCGAGATGTCGGCGACCTGGAACTCGCCGCGGTCGACGCCGCGCTGCAGCAGGTCGGCGACCAGCGCCTCGCCCGGGATCACGACGCGATCGGCGAAGAACTGGGCGATCTCGGGGAAGTTGCGCACCTCGGTGATGACCACCTTCATGACGCCGGACGCCGGGCCTTCGTAGATCCGCGTCCACCACGGCACGAGCAGGTCGATCATCATCTGCGGCGTCGGGCCATCCAGCGTGGCGGCTTCCTGCGCGCCGACGGTGACCTCGTTGGCGAGGAAGTGCTGGATCACGGCCTTCAGCAGCTCTTCCTTGCTCGGGAAATACAGATAGAGAGTACCTTTGGAGACGCCGGCCGCCTTGGCGACCTCCTCGCTGCGCGTGGCGGAGAAGCCCTTCTCGACGAACAGCGCGAGCGCGGCCTCCAGGAGCTCGGCGGGGCGGGCTTCCTTGCGGCGGCGGCGGAACAGGCAGGGATCGGATGAGAACGGGGGCATCGCGTTAATGACTCATTGGTCAGTAATGGTAGCAGCATTTGCAGGCGGCGTGTCGGCGGACCATCGCCGCGGCGCGTTGAAGTAGCTGGCCCGCACTCGGGCCGAACCGCATTTCGAAAGCCGAGAACATGGTGAGCAGCAGGGTGCAACAGCAGGTGGGTCGACGGGGCTTCGGCCGGCTGGCCGCGGGTGCGGCGCTGGTGGCGGCCGCCTCGGTCGCCGGCGTGGCGACATTGTTGACCGGCTGCGCCAGCCTCGTCTCGCGCGACGTCACGTTGAGCGAGTCCCAGCTCACGCTGCTGCTGGCGCGCCAGTTCCCGATGGAGCGCAAGGTGCTCGAGGTGGTCGACCTGACCGTCTCCAACCCGCAGATCCACCTGTTGCCCGACACCAACCGCATCGGCACCGAGCTCGACGTCTCCGCGGTCGACCGCCTGTTCGGCAACACGGCGCGCGGCCATGTGAACCTCGACTACGGCCTGCGCTTCGAGCCGAGCGACCACTCGATCCGCATGACGCAGGTGCGCGTGCGCGAGCTGACGCTGGATGCGGGCTCGAACTCGCTGCACGGCATCGCGCAGCGCCTGGGCACGCTCGCGGCCGAGAACGCGCTCGAGAGCCAGACGCTCTACAAGATGAAGCCGGCGCAGGCCGACGAGATGGATCGCCTCAACCTGCAGGCGTCGCCGATCCGTGTCACGTCGCAGGGCATCAGCATGACCATCTCGCCCAAGCCGAACTGACCGGCGGCGCGCCGGGCCCTGGCGTCAGGCATCCTCAGGCTCGGGTCATCTCCGCCGCGTATCATCGCGCGCTTGTCTCGAAGGCCGACCCCGGCCGCGTTTTAGAGTTCTGGAGTTTCGCGCGTGGATATGCTGTTGTTGATCAAGGCCGCCATCATGGGGGTCGTCGAAGGGCTGACCGAGTTCCTGCCGGTGTCGTCCACGGGCCACCTGATCCTGACCGAGGCCTTGCTCAAGCCGGTCGTGGCCGACGAGAACGTGATGCACGCGTTCGAGGTGGCGATCCAGCCGGGCGCGATCCTCGCGATCTTCATCGTCTACTGGCAGCTGATCAGCCGCACGCTGGGCACGCTGACCACCAACGCCAATTCGCGCCGACTCGTCGTGAACATCCTCGTCGGCTTCTTGCCGGCGGCGGTGATCGGCTTCGCGATCCACAAGAAGATCACCGAGTACCTGTTCAACGGCCCGGTCGTGGCCGCGGCGTTCATCGTCGGCGCGCTGGTCATCCTGTGGGTCGAGAGCCGCAAGGATCGCAAGGTGCGCATCCACCACATCGACGACATGACGACGCTGGACGCGCTGAAGGTCGGCTTCTGCCAGTGCTTCGGCATGATCCCGGGCACGAGCCGTTCGGGCTCGACGATCATCGGCGGTCTGCTGGTCGGGCTGTCCCGCCCGGTGGCGACCGAGTTCAGCTTCTTCCTGGCGATCCCGACGCTGATCGGGGCGAGCGTGCTCGAGGTCTTCAAGGTGCGCCACGAACTCGCGGGCAACCTGAACGAGTACCTGCCGATGTTCGCGGTGGGCTTCGTCGTGTCTTTCCTCGCCGCGTGGGTGTGCGTGCGCTGGCTGCTGCGCTACGTGTCGACGCACACCTTCATCCCGTTCGCGTGGTATCGCATCGCGTTCGGGATCGTCGTGCTGGCCACGTGGATGACCGGCATGGTGCATTGGGCGGATTAACGGCCCCACGGTCGCTGGCGCTCCCTGCCCCCGAGGGGGTGAGTGCGGACGACGGGCCGTCCGGTGGACGGACTGTCGCCTCACGAACGGGCGGCCGCTTGCGGCAGCCCTGGGCGAGCGGACTGGCGGAGCCAGATCCGCCGCTCCCTTGAACTTCGTTTGATGCGGTTCAGCGGCAGCGCCGGGGGCGCTGGCGCCTTGGCTTGCTCGCTGGGTCAGCGCTTGGTGAACACCAAGTCCCAGACGCCGTGGCCGAGCTTGAGGCCGCGGTTCTCGAACTTGGTGAGCGGGCGCCAGTCGGGGCGGGGCGCATACCCCGCTGCCGTATTCGCGAGGCTCGGTTCGGCGCCGAGCACCTCTAGCATCTGTTCCGCGTACGGTTGCCAGTCGGTCGCGCAGTGCAGGTAGCCGCCGGGGGCGAGGCGTGACGAGAGCTGCCTGACGAACTCGGCCTGGATGAGGCGGCGCTTGTTGTGCTTCTTCTTGTGCCACGGGTCGGGGAAGTAGACATGCACGCCGGCGAGCGAGCCGGGTGCGATCATGTCGCGCAGCACTTCGACGGCGTCGTGCTGGAGCAGGCGCAGGTTCGTGAGGCCGCGCTCCTCGATCCGCTGCAGCAGCGCGCCGACACCCGGCGTGTGCACCTCGATGCCGATGAAGTCGTCGCCCGGGCGCGCGGCGGCGATCTGGGCGGTCGCGTCGCCCATGCCGAAGCCGATCTCGAGGATCGTCGGCGCGGTGCGACCGAAGGTCGCGGCGAAGTCGATCACCTGCGGGCCGTACGGCAGCACGTAGCGCGGCGCGAGCGTCTCCATCGCCTTCTGCTGACCCGTGCCCATGCGGCCGGCGCGCAGCACGAAGCTGCGGATGCCGCGGCGCGGATAGGCCGGCGTGGCGGACGGGCCGGTGGCGTCGCCGGGCGACGGCGCTGCGGCGGACGCGTCGTCCGGAGTGGGATCGGCGCCGTCGCCGCGGGGAACTGGGGTCATGGAGAGATGGTGAGTGCGCAGGGACGGCGCGGCACGGTCGAGCTGAGTGAGTGCTGACCCGGGCTGCCGCCTCGAACTGGCGGGCCGCGCGCCCCTTGTTTTGGGATTCCGGATGTCGGCGAAAGGTCTACGCTGACGGGATGCGGCATTTTGCCCGAACCCTCCCCGCCGACCCCGTTCCGCTCGCCGATCGCCGCCGCGCGTTGCGGCGCCTTGCCGCAACGTGCCCGCAGGCTTCGAGCCCGATGGCCTCAGACAGCGGGTTGGCGTTGCTGACGATCACCCCTCCGATCGCCTGCGCCAGCGCATCGGCTCCCGTCCAGGCCGTCAGCTCGGCCGGCACGCCGATCGTCAGCAGCGGATCGACCAGCGCGTCCTGGGCCCGCAT
>JASLEM010000555.1 GCA_030151165.1 Burkholderiaceae bacterium | reverse complement strand
GGTGCCGGCCTTCGTCGCGAGCGAGCTCAAGAGCGCGTTCCAGATCGGCTTCCTGATCTTCATCCCGTTCCTGATCATCGACATGATCGTCGCGAGCGTGCTGATGTCGCTCGGCATGATGATGCTGTCGCCGGTGCTGGTCGCGCTGCCGTTCAAGCTGATGCTGTTCGTGCTGGCCGACGGCTGGAACCTGCTGCTGGGTTCGCTGGCCGCGAGTTTCGCGACCTGACGACGTTTCGCGGCGCTTATCGAGGCTTCGCCTCGCGCGCCGGCCGTTAACGTACACCCATCCGAAATTCCAGAGATCGCGCATCAGCATGGACGCCGCCCAAGTCTTCACCGTCGGTCAGCAAGCCCTCTTCACGATGCTGACCGTGGCCGCGCCCGTGCTGCTCGTGGTGCTGGTCGTCGGCATCCTCGTCAGCGTGTTCCAGGCCGCGACGCAGATCAACGAAGCCACGCTCACCTTCGTGCCCAAGCTGCTCGCCGCCGTCGCGGTGATGGGCCTGGCCGGCCCGTGGATGCTGACCTCGCTGGTGGAATACATTCGCAGCGTGCTGCTGTCGCTGCCGATGGCCGCCACTTGACGCCCCTTTTTCCCTGACAGGGTTCGAGACGACCGCATGCTCTCGCTGAACGAAGCCCAGATCATGGCCTGGCTCACGCCGGTGCTCTGGCCGTTCCTGCGCGTGCTCGCCCTGTTTTCCGCGATGCCCGTGCTGGGCCAGCGCAACGTGCCGATCCGGGTGCGCATCGCGCTGTCGTTCTTCATCGCGCTGGGCGTCGCCGGCACCGTGCCCGCGAGCGCCGCGGCCAACGTGCCGCTCGACTCGCCGGCCGCGATCCTGCTCGTCGTCCAGCAGGTGCTGATCGGCCTGTCGCTCGGCTTCGCGGTGCGCATCATCTTCACGGCGATCGAGTTCGCGGGCGAGGTCGTCGGCCTGCAGATGGGCCTGAACTTCGCGGGCTTCTTCGACCCCGCCACCGCGCAGCAGGCCACCGCCACCAGCAGCTTCTTCTCGACGATGGTCGGCTTCCTGTTCATCGCGATGAACGGCCACCTGCTCGTGATCGAGGCCGTCGTGCAGAGCCTCGTCGCGTTCCCGGTGTCGGCCGAGCCCTTCGCGTTCCTGCACGCGGTGCGGCCCGAGACCTGGGGCACGGAGATCTTCCGCCTCGGCCTGTGGATCGCGCTGCCGCTGATCGCCATGCTGCTGTTCGTCAACATGATGCTGGGCATCATCGCGCGCGTCGCGCCGCAGCTCAGCATCTTCTCGATCGGCTTCCCGATCACGCTGGGCGTCGGCCTGGTCGGCGTGATGTTCACGCTGCCGCTGTTGCAGGGGCCGTTCGTCGCCGCGCTGGAGCAGATGCTCGTCCTGTTCCGCTGACGGCCGCGCGCGGCACGCTCGCTACACTGGCTCGTTCCGACCCGACGAAAAGAACGAGGATGCATCCGTCCCGCCCGCGACCGACCGCCCTGATCGATTTCCGTTCGCCCGACACCGGCGCCGCGCCGCTGCATCTCGCGTTCGGCGCGCCGCGCGAGGTGCTGCGCGCGATGACGTCGGACGAGGTCGCGCCGCTGCTCGCGCGCGTGGACGCGTTGGCGCGCGCGGGGGCGTGGTGCGTCGGATATCTGCGCTACGAGGCCGCGTCGGCGTTCGACGAGGCCTTCGAGACGCACGCCCACGACACGGCCCGCCCGCTCGCGGCCTTCGCCGTCCACGACGCGCCGCTGTCCGGCGACGACGCCGACGCGGCCTGGAAGATCGGCGCCTCGGATAACTTCGACGTGCAGTGGACATCCGGTCCGCAGCGCGCGGAGTTCGACGCCACGATCGCCGCGATCCACCGCGCCATCGCCGACGGCGAGGTCTACCAGGTCAACGCGACGGCGCCGCTCGCCGGCACGATGCAGGGCGACCCGTTCGCGCTGTTCGCGGCGCTGCGGCGCGCGCAGCCGAACGCGTACGCGGCCTTCCTCGATCTCGACGCGGCCCATGACGACGCGATCCTGTCTGTCTCGCCCGAACTGTTCTTCGACTGGCGCGGCGGCCGCCTGCTCGCGCGCCCGATGAAGGGCACGGCGCCGCGCGGCGTAACGCCCGAGGACGACGCCGCGCAGGCCGCGTCGCTGCGCGACTCCGCGAAGGAGCGCGCCGAGAACCTGATGATCGTCGACCTGCTGCGCAACGACCTGTCGCGCGTGGCCGATCCGTTCACCGTCGACGTCGCGCGGCTGTTCCACACCGAGGCATGGCCGACCGTCTGGCAGATGAGCTCCGACATCGTCGCGCGCACGCGCGCCGGCGCGACGCTCGCCGACGTCTTCGCCGCGCTGTTCCCCTGCGGCTCGATCACCGGCGCGCCGAAGGTGCAGGCGATGCGGCTCATCAAGGCGCTCGAACACGGGCCGCGCGGCGTCTACTGCGGCGCGGCGGGCGTCGTGCAGCCGGGTGGCGCGGCCACGTTCAACGTGCCGATCCGCACCCTCGAGTGGCACGGCGACGCGCAGCAGGCGCGCCTGCGCTGCGGCATCGGCAGCGGCATCACGGCCGACGCCACGGCCGACGGCGAATGGGACGAGTGGCGCCACAAGCGCGCCTTCGTCGACCGCGCGAGCCACGCGTTCGAGCTGCTCGAGACGCTGCGGCTGCAGGACGGCGAGCTGGTCGACGACCACGCTCATGTGCTGCGCCTGACCCGCGCCGCGGAGCACTTCGGCTTCGACACGCCGTATCGCCACGCGCACGAGGCGTTGGACCATGTCGCCAAAGCCTATCCCGAGGGCCGCTGGCGCATCCGGCTGCTGGCCGACCGCACCGGCGCGGCGCGCGCGCAGGCCTTCCCGCTGGAGCCGACCGCGCAGCCCGTGCGCGTGCAGCTCGCGCACGCGCCGCTCGCGGGGGCCGATGGCGAGTTCGTGCGCTTCAAGACGACGCGCCGCGCGCACTACGACGCGTTCGCGCCGACGGACGCCGGCGTCTTCGACACGCTGCTGTGGAACGAACGCGGCGAGCTGACCGAATTCACGCGCGGCACCGTCGCGCTGCGGATCGACGGCCGCTGGCTCACGCCCGCGCTGCGCTGCGGCCTGCTGCCCGGCATCGCGCGGGCGCGGCTGCTGCACGACGGCACGCTGGCCGAGGCCGTGCTGACGCGCGACGACCTCGCGCGCGCGACCGGCCTCGCGTTCATCAACAGCCTGCGCGGCTGGCTGGACGCGGCGCTGTTCCCCGAGCCGCCGTCGGCCGGCTGATTCGCGCGACCGATCGCGGGGACTTGTCGAAGGTCAAGAGCGGGCGACGTATCCGGCGGGATACTTCGGCCGATCCAACCTCAGCGACCGCGCGATCGCGGCCGCCGCCGCATGTTCATCCGTCAACTGAGCTACCTCGTCGCGCTCGAGCGCGAGAAGCATTTCGGTCGCGCGGCCGCCGCGTGCCATGTGTCCCAGCCGGCGCTGTCGGGCGCGATCCGCAGCATCGAGCGCGAGCTCGACATCGTGATCGTGCAGCGCGGCCGCCGCTTCGAGGGCTTCACGCCGGACGGCCAGCGCGTGCTCGCGTGGGCGCGCCGCGTCATCGCCGATTGCGAGAGCCTGCGCGAGGATGCGCGGGCGCGCGACGACGATCCGGCCGGCGTGCTGCGCATGGGCGCGATCCCGGCGTCGCTGCCGCTCGTGCCGCTGCTCACGCAGAGCTGCCTCGCCGACTACCCGCGCATGCGCCACGAGGTCTACACGCTGTCGGCCTCCGAGATCCTGCGCAAGATCGCGAACTTCGAGCTCGACCTCGGCCTGAGCTATCTCGACGACGAACGCCTCGCCGGCTTCGCCACCGTGCCGATCTTCCAGGAGCGCTACATGCTCGTCGCGGCCGACCGCGCGATGCTCGCCGGCGCCGAGTCCATCACGTGGGCGGAGGCGGCGGCGCTGCCGCTGTGCCTGTTCACCACCAACATGCAGTGCCGGCGCGGCATCGACGAGGCGTTCGCGGCGGCCGGCAAGGCGGTGCAGGCGCGCGTCGAGACGGACTCGATGACGGCCCTCTGCGCGCACGTCCGCCAGGCCGGCCTCTACAGCGTGATGCCGCACAGCGCGCTGTGCCTGGCCGACTCCGCGCAGCAGTTCTCATGGGTGCCGATGGTGCCCGAGATGCGGCGCGACATCGGTCTCGTGATGCTGGAACGCGCGCCGCAGGGCCCGCTGCTCGCGACCGCCGTGCGCCGGTTCGGCGAGCTGAACCTGCAGCGCGGCGTCGACGCCTGGCTGCACCACTGACATCGGCTCAGGCGCGGCGCGCGACGCGTCGATAGACCTTCGCGACCATGACCAGCAGGCATGCGCCGGCGAGCGTCGGCAGCACCAGGAACGCCCAGCCCGGCTGGCCGAGGAACACGATGACCGGGTTGCTGCCCGCGGGCGGGTGCACGGTGTCGGTCAGCATCATCAGCATCGCGGCCACCGCGCCGGCCGCGGCCATCGCGGGCCACGCCGGGCCGAACACGTGCAGGAAGACGAGGCCCGTGGCGGACGCGATCACGTGGCCGCCGATCACGCTGCGCGGGCGCGAGAACGGCGCGTCCGGGAAGCCGAACAGCAGCACGCAGCTCGCGCCGAACGATCCGAGCAGCCACGGGATGCGCGTGAAGGCCGCGAGCGCGCCCACCACGCCCAGCGCCACGAAGATGCCGAGGCCCGCGAGCGCGATGCCCGCGAGCTTCGCGCGCCGTGCCGAGGCCGCGCGCACGCAGGCCGGCGCGGCCGCGGTGGTGGTGGTGGGCGGCATGCGGCTCACTTGCTGCCGAAGCCGACGGCCTTCTCCGACCCGCCCGTGGCATTGCCCGCGCTGTACGAGTGCGCGCCGACGCCCGCGAGCTGGCCGCCCTGCACGACGAGGTACTCGTTGCGGATCGGGCGGCTCTCGAAGAAGCACTCGAGGATCTCGCGCGTGCCTGCGGCGTAGCGCGTCTGCGCCGACAGGCTGGTGCCCGAGATGTGCGGCGTCATGCCGTGGTGCGGCATGTGGCGCCACGGGTGGTCGGCCGCCGGCGGCTGCGGGAACCACACGTCGCCCGCGTAGCCCGCGAGCCGGCCGCTCTCGAGCGCGCCGGCGATGGCGTCGGCGTCGCACAGCTTGCCGCGCGCGGTGTTGATCAGGTACGCGCCGCGCTTGAACCCCTTGAGCGACTGCGCGTTGACCATGTTCTCGGTCTCGGGGTGCAGCGGACAGTTGAGCGTCACGACGTCGCACACCTTGGCCAGACTCGCCAGGCTCGTGTGGTGCGTGAGGTTCAGCTCCTTCTCGACCGCCTCGGGCAGGCGATGGCGATCCATGTAGTGCAGGTTGACGCCGAAGGGCTTGAGCAGGCGCAACACGCGCAGGCCGATGCGGCCGGCGGCGACGGTGCCGACGTTCATGCCTTCGAGGTCGTACGAGCGCTCGACGCAGTCGGCGATGTTCCAGCCGCCCTTGACGACCCAGTTGTACGACGGGATGTAGTTGCGCACGAGCGCGAGCGTCATCATCACGACGTGCTCGGCCACGCTGTTGCTGTTGCAGTAGGTGACCTCCGCGACCGTGATGTTGCGCTCCATCGCGGCCTGCAGGTCGGTGTGGTCGGAGCCAATGCCCGCCGTCACGATCATCTTCAGCTTCGGCGCCTTCGCGATGCGCTCGGCAGTCATGTACGCGGGCCAGAACGGCTGCGAGATCACGATCTCGGCGTCGTGCAGCTCCTTGTCCAGCCGGCTGTCCTGGCCGTCCTTGCTCGAGGTGACGACCAGCGTGTGGCCGTTCGACTCGAGGTACTTGCGCAGGCCCAGCTCGCCCGACACGCTGCCCAGCAGCGTGCCCGGCGTGAAGTCGATGCCCCTGGGCGTGGGCAGCGTCTGGCCGTCGGGGTAGCGGTCGATCTTCGGGAGGTCGTCCCGCGCATAGGTCTTGGGGTATCCGGTGACGGGGTCGTCGTACAGCACGCAAACGATCTTGGCCATGGGTGTCTCCTGGTTGGCGCGCGGCCCTTGCCGCGGTAAGACGCATGGTTCCCGAAGGCCCGGCGCGCATCCAATCGTTTGATCGGATGTCATGATCGGCCCCGCTTATCAAGCGCGCGGCGCGTGCGTTCGATGACAAGTGAAACAAACGACCTGCGCGCTCGAAGCGATGGCGTAAGGATCCGTCACGACCATCGACTGACCTCACGAGGCCGCCTCCGCGCGGCGCCAGGATCTCCCATGCTGCTCTTCCTCCTCTCCTACGTCGGCGGCGTGCTGACCATCCTCAGCCCGTGCATCCTGCCCGTGCTGCCCTTCGTGTTCGCGCGCTCCGACCAGCCCTTCGTGCGCAGCGGCCTGCCGCTGCCGCTGCTGCTCGGCATGGCGCTGACCTTCGCCGCCGTCGCGACGCTCGCGGCCATCGGTGGCGGCTGGGCGGTGCAGGCGAACGCGTACGGGCGCGACGCCGCGATCGTGCTGCTGGCGCTGTTCGGCCTCACGCTGCTGTTCCCGCACTTCGGCGACAAGCTGATGGCGCCGCTCGTCGCGGCGGGGTCGCGGCTGTCGGAGCGCGCCTCCGATTCGTCGCGCGGCGGCTCGTCCGTCGCGCCGTCGCTGCTGCTGGGCGTGGCCACCGGCCTGTTGTGGGCGCCGTGCGCGGGCCCGATCCTCGGCCTCGTGCTGACCGGCGCGGCGCTCGGCGGCGCCAGCGCGCACACGTCGCTGCTGCTGCTGGCGTACGCGGCCGGCGCGGCGACCTCGCTGGGCGTCGCGCTGCTGATCGGCGGCCGCGTGTTCGCCGCGATGAAGAAGTCGCTCGGCGCGAGCGAGTGGATCCGCCGCGCGCTCGGCGTGGCGCTGCTGTGCGGCGTCGCGGCGATCGCGCTCGGGTTCGACACCGGCGTGCTGACCAGGCTGTCGCTCTCCGGCACGTCGAAGATCGAGCAGTCGCTGGTCGACACCATCGGCGCCGGCTCGGAGCAGGTGCCGCCGCCCGCGTCGTCCGACAAGCTGAAGCTCGACGCGCTGCCCGTCGAAGGCCCGGCCCCGTCGCTGGCCGGCGCCGTCGAATGGATCAACTCGCCGCCGCTCACCACCGAGGGCCTGAAGGGCAAGGTCGTGCTGGTCGACTTCTGGACCTACTCCTGCATCAACTGCCTGCGCTCGCTGCCCTACGTGCGCGCCTGGGCCGAGAAGTACAAGGACCAGGGCCTCGTCGTGATCGGCGTGCACGCACCCGAGTTCGCGTTCGAGAAGCAGCCCGGCAACGTCCGGCAGGCCGTCCAGGACCTGCACGTCGACTACCCGGTCGCGATCGACAACGACTACGCGATCTGGCGCGCGTTCGGGAACAACTACTGGCCGGCGCACTACTTCATCGATGCCCAGGGCCGGCTCCGCCACCACCATTTCGGCGAAGGCGAATACGCGCAGTCGGAGGCCGTGATCCAGCAGCTGCTGCGCGAGGCCGGCCACCCGGTCGGCAGCGACGTCGTCGCCGTCCGGTCCGACGGCGCGCAGGCCGCGCCCGACATGGCCGACGTGCAGTCACCGGAAACCTACGTGGGGTATGCGCGCGCCGAACGCTTCGCGTCGGCCGGCGGCGAGACGCACGACGCGTCGCACGCCTATGCCTTGCCGCCGTCGCTCGCGCTGAACCAGTGGGCGTTCGGCGGTACGTGGACGGTGAGGGACGAGCACGCCGAGGCCGGCCGCGCCGGCGCGAAGCTCGCGTTCCGCTTCCACGCGCGTGACCTGCACCTCGTGCTCGGGCCGTCGGCCGAGGGCAAGCCCGTCCGCTTCCGCGTGCTCGTCGACGGCAAGGCGCCCGGCGACGACCGCGGCGTCGACATCGATGCGCAAGGCAACGGCACCATCGACGCCCAGCGCCTGTACCAGCTCGTGCGCCAGCACGGCCCGGTCGCCGATCACCTGTTCGAGATCGAGTTCCTCGATCCGGGCGCGCAGGCGTTCGCGTTCACGTTCGGCTGAGCGCGGCGGCGCGCCGCGTCACGTCCGGCGCGGCGCGTGCGCGCGCAGCAGCGCGCCGAGCTGGTCGAACTCCATCGGCGATGGGCACATCGCCTCGACCACCAGCAGCGTCGCGGCGCTCGTCCTGATGCGCAGCGCGCGCTTGGTGCCGAGCGGCTGTACCTCGACCGCGGCGATGGTGCCGAGGGGGATGCGCGAGGTCGTCGTGGCGAACAGGCCGTGCGGAAAGAGCAGGTGCGATTCGGTCAGCTCGATGCGCCGCGCGCGCATCAGCGACCGCACCATCAGATAGGCCGCCGCCAGCGCGATCGCGGCCGAGGCCAGCATGCCGATGCCGAACAACGCGGTCGCCATCGGGACGCCGAACGCGTGCGCGATCCGCGACTGGGCGATGGCCCCAGGCGTGGCGATGATCCAGACGCCCCCGATCGCGAGCGTCGCGGAGAACAGCAGCCCGACGAGCGTCGCGCCCGGCTTGGGGCCGTACGGCATGGAGAAGAGGGTCATGGGTCTCGAAGGTTCTCGCGGCCGGCGGCGCGGGCGTCGCGCATGGTAAGCGCAGCGCGGCTTTCGGGACGGGCTGGTCGTGTCAGCGCCTCGGGATCCTGCGCGTCTCCCCCACCGCGAGCACGAAGAACTCGTCGTCCTTCAAGCCCGCGTCCCGCGCCTCGCGCGCGAGCGAGCGCGGGGGCTCGTCGAGGGCCTCGTCGGTGAGCTCGAAGGTGCCCCAGTGCACGCCCAGCGAGCGCTTGGCGCGGATGTCGCGGTGGATCTTCACGGCCTCGGCGGCGTTGACGTGCTGGGTGCTCATGAACCAGCGCGGTTCGTAGGCGCCGATCGGGAGCAGGGCGATGTCGAAGCCGCCGCCGCGTTCGGGTGCCTGACGGTCGGCGACGCGCTCGCGCAGGTCGACGAAGTCGCGCGAGTAGCCGGTGTCGCCGGCGAAGAACAGGTGGCAGTCGGGCGCGAAGACCGCGAAGCCGCCCCACAGCGTGGCCATGCGGTCGGCGATGCCTCGGGCCGACCAGTGCTGGGCAGGCACGAGCATGACCTCGACGTCGCCCGCAGGCGAGGGCACGCGGTGCGTCTGCCACCAGTCGAGCTCCACCGCGTTCGTGATGCCGCGGCCGGCGAGCCAGGGCTTCAGGCCGAGCGGCACGATGAACAACGGCGGGCCGCCTGCCTGCGCGGCGAGGGCGTCGACGGAGGCGGCGTCGAGATGGTCGTAGTGGTTGTGCGAGACGACCACGAGGTCGACGCGCGGCAACTCGTCCAGCGCGAGGCCCGGCGCGACATGCCGCTTCGGGCCCATGAACGACAGCGGCGACGCGCGCTCCGAGAAGATCGGGTCGGTCAGCAGCGTGAGGCCGCCGAGCTGAGCCATCACGCTCGCGTGGCCGATCCAGGTGACCGTGGGTTCCATGCGCGCGCCGGCCGTCGCGTTGGCGCGCAGGAAGGCGAGGTCGGGCGCGACGCGCGGCGTGGG
This sequence comes from Burkholderiaceae bacterium, assembly GCA_030151165.1. Next base: position 5,255 of record JASLEM010000555.1, on the reverse strand, counting down.
CGTGGCCGGCTTCGGCGGCAGGCCGTTGCGCGCGGCGTTCCACTTCCAGCGCAGCACCTCGGCCAGGCTGCGCGGCACGAAGTCGCCATGCGCGTTCTGGAAGCCTTCGCGGCGATGGTGCGGGATGGCGGGGTCGTAGTAGGGATTCATGGGCGGCGTGGCGGGCGTGGGTCGGAGGCGGCGCGGTGTCGGTCGTGAGCGAAGGACGGAGCAAGTGGCGGGCAAGCGGCGGGCCGCTGCAGGACGCGGCGCGCCCGCACCGGCGCCAGCCTGCGGCCATGCAGCTTACTGCCGACTTACCCATCGACGCGATAGCGCGCGCGTGCTGGCGACATCGGCCCGCGCGACCCGCGTCGCACCTCGCACCTCGCACCTCGCACGAACGGCGGACGCGCCGGCTCAGCCCGCCGTGGGCGACACCTCGCTCAACGTCGGCCGCGCGAACGCGACCTGCGCCGCGGCCCCGGCCTTCGCCTCGCTCGCGCCGGCCTCGATCGCCCATCGGAGTTGCGCGATCGCGGTCTCGGGGCTCTCGGCGCGCGTGATCGCGCCGACGACCGCCACCGCGCTCGCGCCCGCGCGCATCGCGTCACGCGCGCGCGGCGCGTCCATGCCGCCGATGGCGACCACGGGGACGTCGGCGAGCAGGCGGCACCAGTAGGCGAGGTTCGCGTCGCCTTGCGGGCGCCACGGCATCTTCTTCAGCGTGGTCGCGTGGATCGGGCCGCAGGCGACGTAGCTGGGGCGCAGCGCGCGGGCACGGCAGACCTCCCAGTACGCGTGCGTGCTGATGCCCAGCAGCAGGCGCGCGCGGCGCAAGGCCTCGATGTCGACGCCGTCGAGATCCTCCTGCCCGAGGTGCACGCCGTCGGCGCCGAGCTCGAGTGCGAGCGCCCAATGGTCGTTGACGATCAGCGTCGCGCCGGCTTCCTGCGCGTAGGCGATCGACGCGCGGATCTCGTCGACGAGCACGCGCGGCGCCGCGGCCTTGATGCGCAGCTGCACGAGCTTCACGCCCGCCGCGACGACGCGCGCGACCCATGCGGCGCTGTCGACGATCGCGTAGAGGCCGCGCGCGCTCTCCGGCATCGCGGCGAAGGCCGACGCGGCGGGCTCCGCAGGGGCCCGGCCGCGGTCACCGACGAGCGTCGGCAGGTTGGCCGCGCGCAGCGCGAAGCCCGCGCGCGGCGCGACCGGGCCGGCCCCCGCGCCAGCGGCATAGCCGTGGCGCAGCGCCTCGGTGGTGGCCATCTTCGCGAGGACGACGGCATCCGCCGCGACGAAGCCGCGCGCGAGCGCCGCGGCGGCGGCCGACGCGAACACGCAGCCGGTGCCATGGTGATGTGGCGCGGCCAGGCGCGGCAGGCCGACCCAGCCGTGCGCGGGCAGCACGTGGTCGCTGTCGAGCCAGTCGCGCGCCTGCGTCGCGCGCGCGTCGGGAGCGCCGGCGCGGCGTCGCCCCGACAGCAGCTCGAGTTCGTGCGCCGACGGCTCGTCGACGTCGCCGCCCGTCACCACCACCGCGCGCGGGCCGAACGTGCGCCAGGCGCGGGCGAGCGCGGGCGCCTCGAGTGCGTGCGATTGCGCGACGAGCGCGCGCGCCTCGGCGACGTTGGGGGTGGCGAGCGTCGCGAGCGGCAGCAGCTCGTTGCGGTACGCGATGCGCAGCGCGCCGTTGGCGAACAGCGCGCCGGTGGTCGCGCCGAACACCGGGTCGACGACCAGTGGCACCGGCCGGTGCGGGCAGCGCGCGCGCAGCTTGCGCACCCAGTTGACGACCACGCGCAGGTTCTCGACGCTGCCCAGCAGGCCGGTCTTGATCGCGTCGGGCGGCATGTCCTCCGCGAGCGCGGCGAGCTGCGCGTCGAGCAGCGTCGGCGACACCGGCTCCACGTGCATCACCGAGCGCGAATGCTGCGCCGTGATGCCCGCGACCGCGCACGCGCCGTGCACGCCGAACGCGTCGAAGGCGCGCGTGTCGGCCTGGATGCCGGCGCCGCCGCCGCTGTCGGTGCCGGCGATCGTCCAGACGACGGGCCGCGGCGACGGCGCCGTGTCGCCCGCGTCCGCGTTCGTGTCCGCTTGCGAGACGGGTTCGAGGTGCATACGGGTCACGGTATGAGGATCGGCTCGTTGCCGCACGGCGTGCTGGGCCGGGCCATGTCCTGCGGCGCGATGAGGCCCGCCTCGTGCCCGAGGCGGCCGCCGGCGATCGCGTGCGCGAAGGCCGCGGCCATCGCGGGCGGGTCGACCGCCTGCGCGACGGCCGAATTGAGCAGCACGCCGTCGAAGCCGAGCTCCATCGCGAACGCCGCGTGCGACGGCGCGCCGAGCCCCGCGTCGACGATCAGCGGCACCGTCGGCAGGCGTGCGCGCAAGGTGCGCAGCGCGGCGGGGTCGAGCACGCCCTGCGCGGAGCCGATCGGCGCGGCCCAGGGCATCAGCACCTCGCAGCCGGCGTCGAGCAGGCGGCGGCAGACGACCAGGTCGTCGGTGCAGTAAGGGAACACCTGGAAGCCGAGCCGCACGAGTTGCGTGGCGGCGTCGACGAGCTCGAACGGGTCGGGCTGCAACGTGTGGTCGTCGCCGATCACCTCGAGCTTGATCCACGGCGTGTCGAACAGCTCGCGTGCCATCTGCGCGAGCAGCACGGCCTCGCGTGCGCTGCGGCAGCCGGCGGTGTTGGGCAGCAGCCGCGCATTGGAGTGATCGCACAGCGCGCGCAGCAGCGCGACGCCGTCGCCGGGTTGGCGCGCGGCGTCGCCGGCGAGCTCGCGCTTCAGGCCCACGGTGACGACCTGCGCACCGGACGCCTCGACCGCGCGCGCGAGCACGGCCGGCGACGGATAGCCGGCGCTGCCGATGAGGAACCGGCTGGCGAGGGTGTGGCCGTACACGCGCCAGGTCGATGGCGCGACGGCATGGAGGCGATCCATGGCTAGCCTCCGACGATCGCGGCGAACACCAGCAAGGTGTCGCCTGGCGCCACGGCGGTGTCGGCGCGCGCGGGGCGCGGCACGAACTCGCCGTTGACCGCGGTGGCCACGGCGGCGTCGTCGTCCTCGCGGGCGCGCACGACGTCCGCGACCGTCATGCCCGCGCGCCACGCGTGCGCGGTGCCGTTCACGAGGATGGTGGCGGGCGTGTCGTTCGCCGCGGGCGCGCGTCGGCGATCGGCGATGCGGTCGGCGTCACGCATGGCTCTGCTCCCGCCGCTGCAGCGGCACGCCTTCCGCGAGGCCGCTGAGCTGCAGCGCCGCCTCGACGAGCGCGGGCGCCAGCAGGAAGCCATGGCGGAACAGGCCGTTGATGCGGATCAGGCCGGTCGAGCAATGCAGGTGCGGGCGCTGGTCCATCGTCGCGGGGCGCAGGTGCGTGTCGAGCTTGACGATGCGCGCCTCGGCGAGCTGCGGCACGATGCTGTGCGCTGCAGTCAGCAGTTCGATCGTGCTGCGCACGCTGACGGGCGAGCGGTCCTCGCTGTCGATCTCGGTGGCGCCGACGATCACGAGGTCGCCGTGGCGCGGCACGAGGTAGACGCGGTGGCGCGGGTGGATGCAGCGCACGGGCCGGCGCAGCTCGAGGCCGGGCGCGTGCAGCCACAGCAGCTCGCCGCGCACGCCGCGCAGCGACAGCGCGTTCTTCGCGCCCAGGCCGCGGGCGTCGATCGCGACGTCGAAGCCGCGTGACGTCGCCTTCGCGAAGTGCAGCTGGTGCGCCTCGACGCGGTCGACGCGCACGCCCCAGTGCCAGTGCGCGCTGGTCGCGTCGGCGACGAGCGCGGGCATCAGGCGCGTGGTGTCGACCTGGCCCTCGCCGGGCAGGGCCCACCCGCGCAGGCCGGGCGCGAGCGTCGGCTCGAGCGTGCGCAGCGCCTCGGCGGTGAGCGCGGTGGGCAGGCGGTGCGGGCTGCGCTCGCCGCCGTCGCCGAGGTCGGAGTTGGCCGCGCGCGGGCGCAACTGCAGCGTGGTGCCGCGGTCGCCGTCGTCGGCATTCTCGCGCTCGGCGATGCGCGCGCTCTTGATCTGCGCCGCGCGCACGCGCGCCAGCACGCGCTCCGCGGCCGCGGCGTCGCCCGCGTGCGCGACGAGCAGGCTGCCGTTGCGCCGGAACAGCGTCGTGGCGCGCAGGTGCGGCGCGAGCGTGGCGACGATGCCGGGCCACAGGTCGAGCGAGCGCCAGCCGAGCTTGGCGATGTCCTCGGGCGCGTTCTCGAGCTCCGCGAGCGGGCTCAGCATGCCCGCGGCCGTGAACGCGGCGGCGCCGTGGACGCCGGGCTGCTCGGGCGGCTGCGCGTCGGGCGCGGGGTCGAACACCTCGACGTCGTGGCCCAGCTTCGAGAGCTGCCATGCGAGCAGGCGCCCGGCGATGCCGGCGCCCGCGATTCCGATTCGGCTCATTCACCCTCCGCGTCGTAGATCGGCACCCACGGCTTGCCGAGCGGCGTGCGCACGACCATCGACGCGGGCGCCGCGCCGGCGGCCGCGTCGGCGATCGTCTTCACGCTCTGGGCGGCGGCGAAGTCGCGCACCTCGTGGGTCACTTTCATGGAACAGAACTTCGGGCCGCACATGCTGCAGAAGTGCGCTTCCTTCGCGGCCTCGGCCGGCAGCGTCTCGTCGTGGAAACGGCGGGCGGTGTCGGGGTCGAGCGCGAGGTTGAACTGGTCGTGCCAGCGGAACTCGAAGCGCGCCTTGCTCATCGCGTCGTCGCGCGCGCGGGCGCCCGGGTGGCCCTTGGCGATGTCGGCGGCGTGGGCGGCGATCTTGTAGGCGATCAGGCCCTGCTTGACGTCGTCGCGATCCGGCAGGCCCAGGTGTTCCTTGGGCGTCACGTAGCACAGCATCGCGGTGCCCATCCAGCCGATCATCGCGGCGCCGATCGCGCTGGCGATGTGGTCGTAGCCGGGCGAGATGTCCACCGTCAGCGGGCCCAGCGTGTAGAACGGCGCCTCGCCGCACAGCCGCAGCTGCTCGCTCATGTTGGCCTGGATCAGGTGCATCGGCACGTGGCCCGGACCCTCGATCATCGTCTGCACGTCGTGCTTCCACGCGACCTGCGTCAGCTCGCCGAGCGTGCGCAGCTCGGCCATCTGCGCCTCGTCGTTGGCGTCGGCCTGCGAGCCGGGGCGCAGGCCGTCGCCGAGCGAGAACGAGACGTCGTACGTCTTCATGATCTCGCAGATCTCCTCGAAGTGCGTGAACAGGAAGTTCTCGCAGCCGTGCGCCATGCACCACTTCGCGAGGATCGCGCCG
>JASLEM010000547.1 GCA_030151165.1 Burkholderiaceae bacterium | reverse complement strand
AGCCCCGGCAGCGCGCCCGCGCCGAACGGCCTCGCCGTGCCGTCCTCGCCGCCCATGGCGCCGCCCGCCGCGCGCCACGGCGCGGTGGGAGGAGACGGAGGCGGGAGGCGGTCGAGACCGCTCCGGCGAGGTTTGCGGAGGCGCATCGGATTCGTTATCGGAGGATTTTCAGGGGAATGAAGCAAAAGCCATCGGGTCCAAAGCGCCGGTTTCCGCAAACAATTCGCGCTTCGGCCCTGCTTGGCTCGACCGTATCGCCACGGTCGAGGAGCGGCCGCGCGGACCGTCCGATGACAGCGCTCGACAGCGGAACGCGGCCGCGCCGCATCGGCCGGTCTACAACGCGCCGCGACCGCGCTCAGTCGACTTCATGCCCCGTCGGCATGAGCCCGAGCAGCGCCTCGATCTCGATGACGACGCGCGCGGGTTCGTCCGCCGCGATGCGCGCCGCCACCGCCGCGCAACCCGTGCGGATCGCGTCCGAGCGCAGCAGCGCGGCGAGCGTGAGCGCGAGCCGGCGTGGGCGTGCGCGCCAGCCGGCGAGCACGCGGCCGGCGTCGAGGCGCGCGACGCGCGCGCCGTTGTCGAACTGGTCGTACGCGAGCGGCACGACCAGCTGCGGCACGCCGGCGCGCAGCGCCTCGGCCAGCGTGCCGATGCCGCCGTGGTGCACCAGCGCGGCCACGCGCGGCAGCAGCGCGCGCAGCGGTACGTAGGGCAGCCACAGCACGCCGGGCGGCAGGGTGGCCGGCACCTGCGCGCGGTGCGGCGTGAGGAAGATCGCACGCCGGCCCAGGCGCCGCGTGGCGCGCAGCGCGCGGTCGAACCAGCGCGCGGCCTGGCGGTTGCCGCTGCCGGGCGTGAAGACGACGGGCGCGTCGCCCGCGCCGAGGAAGGCCGCGAGCGCCGGCGCCAGCGTGCCGTCGGCGTGGCCGGACGCGTCGTGCGCGTCGTACAGCTGGAATGCGCCCTCGACGAGCGGCCGCGGCCAGTCCGGCGGTGCGGGCTGGAACCAGCGCGGGAACAGCGTCACGTTCGCGTCGGCCACGGCTTGCAGGTGGTCGACGAAGTGCGCCACCGGGGCGAGGCCGGCGCGGGCGCGGACGGCGTTCAGGTCGGGCAGCGCGATGGGGTCGATCACGGTCGCGTCGAGGCAGCGCCACAGTCGTCGTCGCCAGCTGGACGGCACCCACGCGGGGATGCGCAGCGGGCCGATCGTCATCGGGTCGTGCACGGTGCGCAGGTTGGTCGGCGCGAGCCACGCGGCGACGATGCGCAGCCCCGGCCGCGCGGCGCGCGCGAGGTCGGCGGACGGCAGCGCCAGCGGATGCGCGAGCAGCACGCAGGGCACGTCGCGCGGCACGTCGTCGGCGATCACCTCGGCGAGCAGCTCGAGCCCCCGGCGCATGCCGTGCCACAGCACGGCGAAGCCCTTGCGCGGATGCCAGACGTCGGGGTGCTCGAGCAGCTCGACGTACTCGGCCTCGGTGCCCAGCCCGCGGTACGCCACTCCGGCCGCCGCACCCATCGCCGCGTGCGCCGCGGGGCCCAGCACCGTCACGCGGTGGCCGCGCGCCGCGAGATCGCGCGCGATGCGCAGGAACGGGTACATGTCGCCGGCCGAGCCGAGCGCGGCGACGAGCACGTGCGGCGCCGCGCGCGCGAGGCCTCCGGCGGGATACGGCTCGCTGGCCAAGTCACCGGCCCGAGGGGCGCTCAATCGAGCGACTTGCCGACCCGATCCATCCGCGGATGCCAGTGGTCGAGGATGTCGGCCGAGACGACGATGTGGTTCGCCTTGCCGATCAGCAGGTGGCGCGGCACGACGCCGATGTAGCGCGAGTCCTCGCTGTTGTCGCGGTTGTCGCCGAGCATGAAGTAGCAGCCTTCGGGCACGCGCATCGGCGCGATGTCGCGGCGCGCGCGCACCGCGGGCAGGAACTGGATCGTGCGCTGGCCCTCGTCGACGTGCTCGACCGCGTGCACCGACTCCAGCTTGCGCCCGGGCGCGACCGGGTCGGGCAGGTCGACGAAGTCGTCGTAGCGCGCGGCCTGGCCGTTGACGATCAGCTTGTCGCCGTGCATCTCGATCAGGTCGCCGGGCAGGCCGACGACGCGCTTGATCAGCCGCGTGCCGTCCTTCGGCGACGAGAAGGTGACGATGTCGCCGCGCTGCGGGTCGCCGAGCGGCGCGACGACGATGTCGGTCAGCGGCAGCTTCACGTTGTAGGCGAGGCGGTTGACGAAGACGACGTCGCCTTCGAGCAGCGTCGGCCGCATCGAGCCGGAGGGGATCGGGTTCCAGTCGGCGACGGCGGTGCGGAATACGCCGAAGCACAGCAGGAAGACGAGAAAGCCCTTGTTCCTGGAGATCCACGCCCTCATCGCTCTCGCTCCCGCTCGTTGCATTGGTGTCTATGAGCCCGGCCGTGCCGGACAGTTCCGCATGATGGCACCGACCGCCGGCCGCGCCAGGCCCTGAACCGCGCGGTGCCATCGCCGGATCAACGCTGGCAACAGTCGGTAAGTCCGCGCCTCGAGTCCGGCCATGGCAGACAGAATGCCCGGCAGCGCGATCGCCCCGGTCGGTTCGACTGCGCGTTCCCGTTCCACCTCCCCGTTCCCGTTCGTCGATGCGCCACCTCCAGCTCCTGTTCGCCTTCACCGCGGCCGCCGCGCTCACCGCCTGCGGCGGCGGCGGGGGATCCGACGCCGCGGCCACGTCGTCGCCCGCGACCGCATCGCCGCCGCCCGCCACGACCCCGCCAGCGCCGCCCACGACGCCGCCACCGCCCCCGCCGCCGGCCGCGGCGGTCGGCACCAACGGCACGCTGCAG
>JASLEM010000544.1 GCA_030151165.1 Burkholderiaceae bacterium | reverse complement strand
GATCCGTTGTATGACCAGGCGGTGGCGGTGGTGCTGCAGAACAAGCGGGCGTCGATCTCGCTCGTGCAGCGCCACCTGCGCATCGGCTACAACCGGGCGGCCCGATTGCTCGAGCAGATGGAGCAGTCGGGGCTGGTGTCCAGCATGTCGGGCAGCGGCAACCGCGAGATCCTGGTTCCCAAGCGAGACGAATGATGACGAACGTGTTCCCGAAGTCCCTGCGTGCCGTGACCGTGGCGGCGCTGTCGCTCGCCTGCGCGAGCGCGTTCGCCACCGCGACCGACGAGCTGCGCAGCTTCGTCAAGGACGTGAAGTCCGGCAAGTCGACGTTCACGCAGACCGTCACCGCGCCGAACGGCAAGCAGAAGGTGTCGAACGGCAGCTTCGAGTTCTCGCGCCCGAACCGCTTCCGCTTCGTCTACGAGAAGCCGTACGCGCAGACCGTGGTCGGCGACGGCGCCAAGGTCTGGATCTACGACCCCGACCTGAACCAGGTGTCGTCGCGCAAGCTCGGCGACGCGCTGGCCAACACGCCGGCCGCGCTGATCGTCTCGAACGACATCGACAAGGTCTTCGCGCTCGCCGACCAGCCGTCGAAGGACGGCATCGACTGGGTGCTCGCGACGCCGAGGCAGGCCGAGGGCACCGTGCGCTCGCTGAAGGTCGGCTTCAAGGGCCACGCGCTCGCGCAGCTCGAGATCGACGACAGCTTCGGCCAGCGCTCGATCCTCGTCTTCAACGCGTTCGAGCCGAACGCGAAGCTTGCCGCGGACACCTTCGTGTTCACGCCGCCCAAGGGCGCGGACGTCGCCGAGCAGTAAGCGCGCTGCAGACGCCGGTTCGTCCTCTGCCTTGGGGATGACCCCGCGCGGTCGGGTTCCTAGAGTCGTGTCTCCGATGACATCGCGGGGAGAACGACATGAGGATCCGACTGATCTGCGGCGCACTGCTGGGGCTCGCCGTGGCGTTGCACGCGTCGGCCGCCGCGCCGCCCGGGCCGCCGACGTTCTACGCGTCCAGCCTGCCGCTGCAGCAGAAGGACATCGGCATGACCGAGGGCGACCAGCTGCAGTTCTTCTGCACCGGATCGCACGCCCACGTCGATCCGCTCCGCGGCTCGATCCCGGTCTGCGGCAACGACCGCCTGGAGGCGACGCGCGGCACGACCATCGAGGTCGACTACGTCTACGTGGAGAGCCATCGCGGCGATTGCGCCGATGCCGCCACTTCCGACGTCACGCTGACGGGTAGCGAGGTCGCGCGCAAGACGCTGATCGCCAAGGAGGTGTCGGAGATCGTCACGGCGATCACGTCGCACTTCGCGCCTGCGGCCGTTCCTGCGGCAGCCGCGGCGTCGCCCCCGCCGCCGCACGTGTGCGTCGTGCGGTTCCAGTACGTCCTGAAGCTCGAGCGCGCGACCGCGACCCTGGCGGTCGCGAGCAAGGCCGAGGCGGACGTGAAGGCGAGCCAGCCGCTCGTCACCGGCCCCGAGGAGCACTGGTTCATCACCGGCGACGCGATCGTGCGCGGCGTGAAGGAGCTCAAGTACGACGCCGCCAGCAAGACCGTCGTCCAGCGCGACAAGCCGCAGCAGTTCTACGTCGGCTTCAACTACATGGTGGGCGACGTCCTCGAGCGCTACCCGCAGTTCTCGGGGCGGCGCACGGTCTTCAAGCTGATGCTGTCGCCGACGAAGAACCCGTTCGACTCCATCGGCGCGGGCGTTGGCTACCGGCTCGTCGACGGCGTGTTCCAGTTGCCCGATGCGAAGTCCGACAGCACCAGCCAGGGCGACATCAGCGGCGGCCTCGTGCTCTTCGTCGGGCACTTCTGGTCGAAGAACGACCGGGTCGACGCGGCCACCGGCGCCGTCACGCAGGGCGGACGCTCGCAGAGCTGGCGTTTCGGCCTGAGCTACGACGTCGCGACGCTGCTCGGCTGGTTGAACTGACCGCCAGCGGCGAGACATCGCATCGCCCCAAAGAAACAAGGCCGCCCGGTTGCCCGTCGCGGCCTTCAATCTTCTTCGAGGATCGATCCCGGGATCCAGGTGCGGTGAGGTCGCCCCTGTCGCTCGCCCCGGGTCACGCATTCTTCAATGGGTGATCGCGTCGTCCATCAGGCCCATGTCGGCCGCGGTCATCATCTGTTCGATGTCCATCAGGATCAGCATGCGCTCGGCGTCGCCGGTCTTGATCGTGCCCAGGCCGGTGATGTAGGCCGCGTCGATCGCGCCGTTGAACTCCGGGGCCGGCTTGATCGAGTCGCCGCCGAGCTCCAGCACGTCGGAGACCGAGTCCACCACCATGCCGACCGTGCGGTTGGCGATGTTCAGGATGATGACGACGGTGAAGCTGTTGTACTGCACGTCGGCCAGGCCGAAGCGCAGGCGCATGTCGACGATCGGGACGATCACACCGCGCAGGTTCACGACGCCCTTGATGAAGTGGGCCGCGTTGGCGATCCGCGTCGGGTTCTCGTAGCCGCGGATTTCCTGGACTTTCAGGATGTCGATGCCGTATTCCTCGGCGCCGAGCTTGAACGACAGGTATTCGCGGGCGCTGCCGTGCAGGACGGCGTTCGCGGCGGCGCGGTGTTCGGAGGCGGTGGTGGCGCTCATGGGCAAAAGGCTCCTTGCAAGAAATCTCGTCGGGTCGGCGGAAGGTCGACCCAGGTCGGGATTCGCGGGTCGTGTCGATGCCCTGCAGTGTGGGCCGACGCCGGCCCGCCGGATGCCTCGATAAGCCGGCCGCCGCCCCGCCAATTCGAAGGATGAGCGGGCCGGGAGCGCGACGCGCGGCTACTGGCCGGCGTCCCAGGCCGCGTCGTCCAGCGAGCGCAGCCAGCCCAGCTTCTCGGCGATCTTCGCCTCGAGGCCGCGGTTGACCGGCTGGTACCAGCGCTGCGTCTCGACATCGTCCGGGAAGTAGCGCTGCCCTGCCGCGTACGCGTCGGGCTCGTCGTGGGCGTAGCGGTAGGCCTCGCCGTAGCCCATCTCCTTCATGAGCTTGGCCGGCGCGTTGCGCAGGTGGACGGGCACGCCGCGCGAGCCGTCCTTGCGCACGAACTCCTTGGCCTGGTTCCATGCGAGGTAGCTGGCGTTGGACTTGGGGGCCATCGCGAGGTAGGTGACGGCCTGCGCGAGCGCGAGCTCGCCTTCCGGCGCGCCCAGGCGGTCGTACGCCTCGGCCGCGTTCAGCGCCAGTTGCAGGGCGCGCGGGTCGGCGTTGCCGATGTCCTCGCTGGCCATCGCGAGCATGCGGCGGATGACGTGGCGCGCGTCGCCGCCGCCATCGAGCATGCGCGCCATCCAGTAGAGCGCCGCGTCGGGCTGCGAGCCGCGCAGCGACTTGTGGAACGCCGACAACTGCCAATAGAGCTGGTCGCCCGCCTTGTCGAAGCGCCGCAGCGACGGGCTCGTCGACGACTTCGCGAACTCGCCCGTCACGACCTCGACCCCCGCGCCGGCGGCCGCGGTCGACACCTGCTCCACCAGGTTCAGGAAGCGCCGCCCGTCGCCGTCGGCGAAGCCCTTCAACAGGGCGCGCGCGTCGGCATCCAGCGTGACGCCCTGCAGGTGCGGCAGCGCGCGCGCGTAGAGCTGCTCCATCTCGTCGTCCGACAGCGGCTGCAGCGTGTAGACCTGCGCCCGCGACAGCAGCGCGTTGTTGACCTCCAGGCCCGGATGCTCGGTCGTGCCGCCGATCAGCGTCAGCAGTCCGGACTCGACGTGCGGCAGCAGCGCGTCCTGCTGGGACTTGTTGAAGCGGTGGATCTCGTCGACGAACAGCACCGTCGGCCGGCCGCTGCGATCGAGCGTGCCCTGGGCCTTGTCGATTGCCTCGCGGATGTCCTTGACGCCGGCGAGCACGGCGGAGATCGCGATGAACTGGCTGTTGGTCACGCTGGCGGCGAGCCGGCCCAGCGTCGTCTTGCCGACCCCGGGCGGCCCCCACAGGATGAAGGAATGCAGCTTCTTGGCGTCGAAGGCGAGCCGCAGCGGCTTGCCCGGGCCGAGCAGGTGGGACTGGCCCACCACCTCGCTGACGGCCTGGGGCCGCACGAGTTCGGCCAGCGGGGGTTTCGGGGCGGTGGTGAACAGGTCCATGGGGTCGCGTCTCTGCAGGCATCTTAGATGAGGCACGGGGCATGCCGGCGCGCCGGGGCACCTCGGCGGTGCCTGCGCACCTGCGCAAGGCGCGCCGCGTGCCCGGCGTGACGCGCGGCCGGAGCGCGGGCGTTCGGTCAACGGCGTCGACCCGGCGCCCAGGCGAAGAAAGCACGTTCCTCCGAGTCGTGAATAGTGGGTCGTTCGGTTTCACGCGGGTAAGTCCGTCCGCTTGCGCGCTGGCGGACTCCTAGAATCCCGCCAACGAGTGGGGGTGACGAGGCCTTGTCGACGGCGTGACATCGTTCGCGCCGGTGGCCGGGTTCTTGCAACACCGCCCGTGTCGCACGCGGCTTCCAGCCAGCGCGTCGACGGGCCCGGCGCCGCAAGGCCGGGCTCATGGAGCCGCGCCTTCCCTGCGGGTGGCGCGCGGCGATCACGACCAGGAGACCCCCTGATGGACACCTTTATTCAGCAGATCATCAACGGCCTGGTGCTCGGGAGCATGTATGCGCTCGTGGCACTCGGCTACACGATGGTGTACGGCATCGTCAACCTGATCAACTTCGCCCACGGAGAGGTGCTGATGGTGGGCGCGCTCACCAGCTGGTCGGTCACCGTGCTGCTGGCCAACGCGGGGCTGCCGGGCTGGCTGCTGCTGCTGATCTCGCTGCTGTGCGCGGTCGTCGTGTGCTCGGTGCTGAACTTCTCGATCGAGAAGATCGCCTACCGGCCGCTGCGCAACGCGCCGCGGCTGGCGCCGCTGATCACCGCGATGGGCATGAGCCTGCTGCTGCAGACGCTGGCGATGATCATCTGGAAGCCGAACTACCACTCGTACCCGACGCTGCTGCCGCGCGACCCGATCTTCATCGGCGGCGCCGTCACCAACTTCACGCAGATCACGATCCTGGTCGTGACCGCCCTGACGCTGTTCGGCCTGATGTGGCTCGTCAACAAGACCCGCCTCGGCCGCGCGATGCGCGCCACCGCGGAGAACCCGCGCGTCGCCGCGCTGATGGGCGTGCGCCCGGACAACATCATCTCCGCCACCTTCGTGATCGGCGCCGCGCTCGCCGCGCTGGCCGGCGTGATGTGGGCCTCGAACTACGGCACCGCGCAGTTCTCGATGGGCTTCCTGCCCGGCCTGAAAGCGTTCACCGCGGCGGTCTTCGGCGGGATCGGCAACCTCGCCGGCGCGATGGTCGGCGGCGTGCTGCTGGGCCTGATCGAGGCGTTCGGCTCGGGCTACATCGGCGACCTCACCGGCGGCGTGCTCGGCTCGAACTACCAGGACATCTTCGCGTTCATCGTCCTGATCCTCGTGCTGACGCTGCGCCCGAAGGGCCTGCTCGGCGAGCGTGTCGCGGACCGCGCCTGAAGACGACCAGGAGATCACTCACATGATGAAGAACAAGTTCGTCACCCTCGGCGTCGGCGCGCTCCTGCTGCTGATCCTGCCGTTCTTCGCGCAGTACTTCGGCAACGGCTGGGTGCGCATCATCGACTCGGCGCTGCTGTACATGATGCTGGCCCTCGGGCTCAACATCGTCGTCGGCTACGCCGGCCTGCTGGACCTCGGCTACGTCGCGTTCTACGCGGTCGGCGCCTACATGTTCGGCCTGCTCGCGTCGCCGCACCTGACCGACACCTTCGACTGGTTCAAGCACACGTTCACGAGCGGCCTGCATGCGCCGATCTACGTCGTGATCCCGCTCGGGGCGCTGGTCGCCGGCACGTTCGGCGTGCTGCTCGGCGCGCCGACGCTGCGGCTGCGCGGCGACTACCTCGCGATCGTCACGCTCGGCTTCGGCGAGATCATCCGCGTGTTCATGAACAACCTCGACGCGCCGGTGAACATCACCAACGGCCCGAAGGGGCTGGACACGATCGACTCGATCAAGTTCTTCGGCCTGGACCTCGGGCAAGACCACACGCTGTTCGGCATCGAGATCCACTCGGTCTCGTGCTACTACTTCCTGTTCCTCGCGCTCGTGATCTTCGCGGTGCTGATCTGCTACCGCCTCGAGCGCTCGCGCATCGGGCGGGCGTGGATGGCGATCCGCGAGGACGAGATCGCGGCCAAGGCGATGGGCATCAACACGCGCAACCTCAAGCTGCTCGCGTTCGGCATGGGCGCCACGTTCGGCGGCGTCTCGGGCACGATGTTCGCGGCGTTCCAGGGCTTCGTGTCGCCGGAGTCGTTCTCGCTCGCGGAGTCGGTGATGATCGTCGCGATGGTCGTCGTCGGCGGCATCGGCCACATCCCCGGCGTGCTGCTCGGCGCGCTGCTGCTGTCGGCGCTGCCGGAGGTGCTGCGCTACGTGGCCGGCCCGCTGCAGGAGCTGTCCGGCGGCCGCCTCGACTCGGCCATCCTGCGCCAGCTGCTGATCGCGCTCGCGATGATCGGCGTGATGCTGTCGCGCCCGCGCGGCCTCTGGCCGTCGCCGGAGCACGGCAAGGCCGCCCCCGCCCCCGCCCCCGCGGCCGTCAAGTAAAGGGAATCCAGCACCATGAGCAACGCAGTTCTCCAGGTCAGTGGAGTCTCCAAGCGCTTCGGCGGCCTGCAGGCGCTGTCGGACGTCGGCATCACGATCGACGCCGGCCAGGTCTACGGCCTGATCGGCCCCAACGGCGCCGGCAAGACCACCTTCTTCAACGTCATCACCGGCCTCTACACGCCCGACGCCGGCAGCTTCATGCTGGGCGGCGCGCCGTACCAGCCGACGGCGGTGCACGAGGTCGCCAAGACCGGCATCGCGCGCACTTTCCAGAACATCCGCCTGTTCGCCGAGATGACGGCCATCGAGAACGTGATGGTCGGCCGCCACGTGCGCACGAGCTCGGGCCTGATCGGCGCCGTGTTCCGCACGCCCGCGTTCAAGGCCGAGGAAGAGGCGATCCGCCAGCGCTCGCAGGAGCTGCTGGACTACGTCGGCATCGGCCGCTTCACCGACTACAAGGCGCGCACGCTGTCGTACGGCGACCAGCGCCGCCTCGAGATCGCGCGCGCGCTCGC
>JASLEM010000523.1 GCA_030151165.1 Burkholderiaceae bacterium | reverse complement strand
TTCGACTTCGTCGGCACGATCGCGTCGGGCTGGCTGTCCGACCGCTTCGACAACCGCAAGCTGCTGTTCTGGTACTACGGCCTGCGCGGGCTGTCGCTGCTGTGGCTGCCGCACTCGACGTTCACGCTGGTCGGGCTGTCGCTGTTCGCGGTGTTCTACGGCCTCGACTGGGTCGCCACCGTGCCGCCCACGGTCAAGCTGGCGAGCGCGACCTTCGACAAGCAGCGCGGCGCGATGATCTTCGGCTGGATCTTCGCCGGCCACCAGCTGGGCAGCGCCACCGCGGCCTACGGCGCGGGTCTCGCGCGCACGGTGCTGCTGTCGTACAGCCCGGCGCTCTACGCCGCGGGCGCCGCGTGCATCGTGGCCGCGCTCGCCATCTTCCTCGTGCGCAAGCCGGCGCGTCCGCCGCTCGCGCCGACGATGGTCCGCAAGAGCGCCTGACGCCCGGACATCAGGCCGACGCGCCGCGCGCCGCCATCCAGCGCCGGTACTGCCTCGCGAGCCGCGCCGTCCGCACCTGGTCGACGAGCAGCGCGCGGATCGGCGAGACGCCCGGCTGCGGCGCGCGACCGCGGCTCAGCTGGCGCATCTGGAACTTGACGAGCGCCATCGTCGCGAGCGCAGCGAGCGGCTTGCGTTTCCAGCGCACCGCGGGCAGCGCCGCCGTCGCGGTGCGACCGTCGCGCCACGTGCGCGGCAACGCGGGGTCGACCGCGAGCGCGGTGGCGAGGCCGGCCATCGCGACGCCGCTGGCCAGCACCTGCTGCACCACCTCGAGCCTGCGGATGCCGCCGGTCACCATCACGGGCATCGTCGCGACGGCGGCGATGCCGCGCGCGAACTCGAGGAAGTAGGCCTCGCGCGCGAGCGTGCGCCCGTCGCGCGACTCGCCCTGCATCGCCGGCGCCTCGTAGCTGCCGCCGGAGAGCTCGACGAAGTCGACGCCGCGGCCGGCGAGCATCGCGACGACCGCGCGCGCGTCGTCCGCGCCGAAGCCGCCGCGCTGGAAGTCGGCGGAGTTCAGCTTCACCGCGACGATGAAGCCGGGCGCGACGGCGGCGCGCACGGCGTCGACGACGTCGACCAGCAGCCGCGCGCGGTTCACGAGGCTGCCGCCCCAGGCGTCGGTGCGCCGGTTCGACAGCGGCGACAGGAACTGGCTCAGCAGGTAGCCGTGCGCCGCGTGGACCTGCACGCCCGAGAACCCGGCCTCCTGCGCGAGCGACGCGGTGCGCGCGAAGCGGCGAACGACCTCGGCGATGTCCGCCTCGGTCATCGCCTTCGGGGTCGCGAACATCTTCGAGAACGCGCCGAGATCGAGCGCCACGGCCGACGGCGCCCACGCTTCCTGGCCGAGGTTGGCCGGCGTCTGGCGGCCCGGGTGGTTGATCTGCAGGACGAACTGCGCGCCGCCCGAGCGGCCGATGCGTGCCCATTCGCGGAAGGCGTCGAGCGGCGCGCCCTCCTCCAGCACGACGCCGCCGGGGCCCGTCATCGCGCGCCGGTCGACCATCACGTTGCCGCTCAGCAGCAAGCCCGCGCCGCCGTCGGCCCAGGCCTGGTAGAGGCGCATCAGCGCGGCCGAGGGCGCGTGGTCGGCGCCGGCCATGTTCTCCTCCATCGCGGCCTTCGCGATGCGGTTGGGGACGATCGCGCCGTTCGGCAAGGCCAGCGGCTGGAAGGCGGGGGAGATCGGCGAGGTGGGCATGCGAGGCGTGTCGATGAAAGGATCGAGCGATCGTAAGTTTGAAGCTCGGTTCAATGTCAAGCACGAACACGACTCGTCGATGCCGTCGCCGTCGCCGTCGCCGTCGCGCCGCTTCAAATGACGGTTAGCCTGCCGCGTGCGTGGCGCGTGCACGGGAATGTCGCTTGCCGCGTCCGCGGACTGCTGTCCACTCAGGAGTCACGTATGGCAACGTATGGCAAGAAGGCCGGCGCGAAAGTCGAAGCGGCCATGGACGAGATGAAGAAAGGCACGCTCAAGAGCGGCGGTTCGGGCAAGACGGTGACGAGCCGCAAGCAGGCGATCGCGATCGGGCTGTCCGAGGCGCGCAAGGAAGGCGCGAAGGTGCCGGCGAAGACGGCCGCGGCCAAGAAAGCGGCCGCGAAGAAAGCGCCCGCGAAGAAAGCCGCGGCGAAGAAGGCACCCGCCAGGAAAGCGCCGGCCAAGAAGGCGCCGGCGAAGAAGGTTGCCGCTGCGAAGAAGGCACCGGCGAGGAAGGTCGCCGCGAAAAAGGCGCCGGCCAAGAAGGCGGCCGCGACGAAGGCGCCGGCGAAGGCACCGGCGAAGAAGTCGGTGGCCAGGAAGGCTCCGGCGAAAAAGGCGCCTGCGAAGAAAGCGGCGGCGAAGAAGAAGGCCGCCTGAACGACGGCTCCGCCGCGCGATATGCTGGCGGCCGCACGCGACGCCGTCGCGCGTTCCGGAGCCTTCGAGATGACCTTGCCCCTGCCGATGTCGCGCCGCGCGACCGCCCTGTTCCTCGCGTTGCTGGCCGGCACGACGGCGTCGTTGCCGCGGGCCGCTTCGGCCGACGGCCTCGCCAGCGAATCGCTCGCGATCACCGGCGCCGTGAAGACGCCGCTCACGTTGACGGCCGCCCAGATCGACGCGCTGCCGATCGAGCACATCTCGCAGACCGATGCCCACGTGGCCGACGGCAAGACCTCGACCTCCGACGTCGGCGGCGTGCGCCTGACCGCGTTGCTCGATCGCGCGGCGCTCGCCGGCAGCGGCAAGAACGACTGGAAGCACACGGTCGTCGTCGCGAGCGCGACCGACGGCTACAGCGTCACGTTCTCGTGGCCCGAGCTGTTCGACACCGACGTCGGCCCCGGCGTGCTCGTGATCACCGAGCGCGACGGCAAGCCGCTCACCGACCACGACGGCCACATCGCGCTCTACTCCGCCAAGGACATCCACAACGGCCCGCGCAACGTGCGCTGGCTGTCGAAGATCGACGTGCGGATCCTCGCGCCCTGAGGCCGGCGAGGCGTCAGGCCTTCGCGACGGCGACCAGCACCGAGTAGGCCTTGAACACCGCCGTCGCATCGTTGCCGACGGCCAGCGCGAGCGCGTCGACCGCGTCGTTGGTGACCGACGACGTGACGACCGTGCCGCCGGGCAGCGTCACGCCGACCAGCGACGACACCGCGCCGCGCTCGAGGCGCGAGATCGTGCCGGAGAGCTGGTTGCGGGCGGACAGCGCGTAGCCGGCGAAGTCGGTCACGAGCACGACCGCCGACGCCTTGATCAGCGCGATCGCCTCCTTGCCGACGGCCAGGCCCATGCGCTGGGCCGCGTGGCTGGTCAGGGTGGCGGTGATCTCCTGGCCGCCGGCGAGCGAGATCGTGACCTCGGTGCTGACGGGGCCGGGCGACAGCTCGGTGATCGTGCCGGCGAACTGGTTGCGTGCGGTGGTTTTCATGGCCATTCTTCGAAGGGCGCCGGCGAGCGCCGGCTGTTGGAGTAACCACGACTCCTGCGTGCGCAGGAATTCGCGATGGTTGGTCTGGAGCTGGTGCCACGCCGTGAGCAGCGCGCGCGCGGCCGGCGTCAGGCGTGTACCGCCGCCGCCGACGCCGCCGACGAGGCTCTCGACCAGCGGCGCGCTCGCGAGGTTGGCGGCGGTCTCGAGCAGCAGCCACGCGCCGCGGTAGCTGTAGCCGGCGGTGCGCGCCGCGCGGTTGATCGAGCCGGTGGCGGCGATGGCCTCGAGCAGCGCGAAGAAGCGCGCGTCGAGCCGGCCCGCGAGCTTGATCTCGCCGTCGACGAGCGTGGCGTCAGGCATGGCGGATCGGCGCGAGGTGGGGCGGACGGGGCATGCGGCGCATTGTCCACGAAGCGCGCACGCCGGCGGCCCGGCCCTGTCGCGCGGCGCGGCGCGGCGCGGCGCTTTCGCGCTTTCTCGCTTTCGCGCGATCGGGTCAGGCGCGGTCAGCGCGCCGCAGGCCGCACGCCGCGGCCTCAGCCGTGCCGCACGCAGAACCGGGATGTGACTGCTGCGCCGTTGGCCAGCGAAGGCTCTTCCGCCGGCGCCGCGATCGCCGCCACGAAGCTCGCCACGCTGGCGCTGCGCAGCGGGCGGAACGGCAGCCCGTGGCGCGCGCAGAGGCGCTTGAGCTGCTGCATGGAGTCATGGTCGATGCAGTCGACCGGGAACACGACCTGGTGCGCGCGCGGCAGCATCGCCGCGAGCAGGCCCTTGCGGTCTTCCATGCCGCCGTCGTGGTGCAGCCACTCGGCCCCCGCGCGCTCGGCGAGCGAGCGGATGGCGGCGAGCGTGGACGGCCGGCCGCCGACGTAGAGCAGCCGCGTGCCGCGCAGCGCGGCGTCGAGCGGCGAGCGCGACGTCGCCACCGCCTCGCCCTCGCCCGCCGTCCTCGCGAGCTCCGCCTCGAGCGCCTCGACCTCGCCGTGCAGCGCCTCGTTGAGCGTGTCGAGCCGCGCGAGCTGGCCCAGCGCGTCGCCGAGCGAGGCGCGGGCGGCCTGGGTGTCGCGCTCCGCGAGCTCGCGCCGCCCGGCCTGCAGCGCGAGCTGGCTGGCACCGTCGGCGAGCTGGCGCTGCAACGCCTGGGCGTCGCCGGGCGTCGCGCGCAGCTGCGCGTGCAGCCGCTCGCCGGCGCCGCGGGCCTCGGCCAGCTCGGCGCGCAATTGGGCGAGCTGGGCGTCGCGCTCCGCGAGCCCGTCCTGCAGCCGCGCCAGCAGGCGCTCGTTCTGGTCCTGCAGCTCGGCGTTGTCCTTCTCGAGCGCGACGAGCCGGCGGATGTCCGCGCGGTTGGCCGCGCCGACGAGGTGCGACAGCATGTGGACATCGCCGAACGCGCGATTGCGCAGCGCGACGCTGGCGGCCGGATGCGTCATCAGCGCCCAGTACGCACCGGGCACTTCGCCGGACTTCAGCGCATCGGCCCAGAGGCGGCCCAGCGCGTCCGGGTCGGCGGCAGCCGCGAAGCGACGGATCGTCGCGGCGTGCTGGTCGTCGAGCGCCTTGCCGATCGCCTTCGCGCCGGCGCCGCCGTCCATCGCCAGGCTGACGGCGTCGTGGTGGATGTCGAGGTCGGTGTCCTGCGCCGAGGCGCCGGGCGCGATGCGGCGCACGAGCTTGCGCAGCGCGCCGGTGCCCAGGCAGGTGCCGATCACCGAGCAGTGGAAATGCGCGTCCAGCTCGCCCAGGCGCGCACGCCGCGCCACCGGCGGCGACGCGAGCGCGCCGGCCGGAGTCGAGTCGGCCGTCGGAGCGAGCACGCCGGCCAGGGGGCGCGCGGCGAAGGGCGGAGTTTCCATCGGGGATTTCCAGCGACCGCGGAGGTCTGTCTGAAGGCGAGCTGAATCTCGTTATGCATCAAAGTTTATAGCGTTCCGGGCGTTCGCGCATCCCGGGCGTCGGGACATACCCGCAGCCGTATCCGCGCCACCTGGGAAGCCGCTTACATCGCCTTACCGCATGACAGGCACATGACAAAAGCCCATGCTGAAATCCGCGCCGGCCAGCGGCGTCACGAGCGCCAACTGGTCATCCACAAAACCAGGAGAACCAGCATGACGTCCCTTTTCGGCACCCCCCGCCGTCGTACCGCTTCGCCGTCGCGCCTGACCCGCGCGATCCGCCCGATCTTCTGCGCCGGCTTCGGCGCCGCCGCCCTCGCTGCTGGCCCCGGCCACGCGGCCTCGCCGGTCGAGAACTACGCCCTGGCCATCAGCTGGGAGCCGGCGTTCTGCCTCACGAACTCGAGCAAGCCCGAGTGCAAGAGCGAGACGTCCTCCCGCCAGGACGCCCACTACTTCTCGCTGCACGGCCTGTGGCCGCAGAGTGGCTCCTACTGCGGCGTCAGCGCCGCGCTGAAGAAGGACGACGAGAACGGCGACTGGGCGGCGCTGCCCGCCGTGACGCTGTCGGCCGCGACCGAGGCGGCGCTGCAGATCGAGGAGCCGGGCACGCAATCGGATCTCGAACGCCACGAGTGGACGGAGCACGGCACCTGCTCGGGCCTGTCGCAGCAGAACTTCTTCGCGCCGACGCTCGCGATGCTCAACGGCATCAACGCGAGCAACCTCGGCTCGACCGTCAGCGCGAACGTCGGCGGCCACGTCACGCTGGCGCAGCTGCAGGCCGCCGCGGCGCTCGACTACGGCACCTACGCCAAGGTCGACATCGAGTACCTGTGCGTCACGTCGAGCAGCAAGTCCTACCTCGAGGAAGTGCGCTTCCACATGCGCCTGCCCAACCCGCTGCCGTCGACCGTGCAGTCCTCGTACATGGCCAAGCCGATCCAGCCGGCGTCGTCGAGCCAGCTGTGCAAGAGCACGGGCTCCATCTACATCAAGGCGGTCAATTGAGCCCCCACGGCCGCTAGCGCGGCCTGCCCCCCCGAGGGGGGTGAGTGTGGACGACGAACCGTCCGGGGGACGGATCGTCGCCTCACGAACGGGCTGCCGCTTGCGGCAGCCCTGGGCGAGCGGACTGGCAGAGCCAGCTCCGGTGCTCCCTTGACTCTCGCGCCGCCGTTCGAGCGGCGGCGCCGGAATTCATCGGTGCCTGTTGGCCTACACTGGCCCCAAACGACAAGACGGGGAGCCCACGCCGACCTCCAGGAGGCGAAGGACATGTTCGGCAGGGTGATGAAGGACACGGGCCGCGCGCGGCGGCGCCGCTGGCTCAAGCTCACGCTGGCCGCGCTGCTGCTGTCAATCGCGGGCCTGATCGCGGTGACCGTGCAGTTCATGGGCGAGACGGCGCGCACGCTGCAGCAGGTCGAGCGGCAGGCGGACCTCTCGGTGCGGCTGCGCCAGCTGCAGGCGGTGCTCGTCGCGCTGATCGATGCCGACGCCGGCCAGCGCGCCTACCTGCTCACCAGCGACGACCGCTACCGCGCGCCCTACCGCTCCGCCGTCGCGCGGCTGCCCGCGTTGATGAAGGCGCTGGACGACCTGCCGTCCGACGACCCGGTGCTCGCGCGCAAGGCCGACGACGCGCGCCAGCTGATCACCGAGCGCCTCGCCGCACTCGCCGAGACGATGCGCCTGCAGGCCGCGGGCCAGCACGACCAGGCGATGACGCTGATGCTCAGCGACCGCGCCCGCGACACGATGGAGCGTGCACGCGGCGAGCTCGGGGAGGTCTTCGACGAGCTGCGCGGCAGCCGCGACCGCATCGGCAGCGACATCGCGGCCAGCGTCGCGCACAGCCAGCGCCTGCTGCTGCTGGCGGTGTCGTCGCTGGTGGTCTTCATCGCCCTCGCGCTCGCCCAGGCGCTGCAGACGCTCGGCGCGCGCAAGAGCTTCGAGCACGCGCTGTCGCTCAGCGAGCAGCGCCACCGCGCGCTCGTCGAGGACCAGAGCGAGCTCGTCTCGCTCGCCCACGAGGACGGCACGCTGGCCTACGTGAACCCGGCCTTCGCCCGCCACTTCGGCCGCGACGCGGGCGAGCTGATCGGCATGAACCGCTTCGAGCTGTTCGAGCAAGCCGAGCGCGACGACATGCGCATGGAAGTGGCCGGCGTGCTGCGCTCGGGCCGCGAACGGCACAGCGAGAACCGCATGGTGGCCGCCGACGGCCAGGAGCGCTGGGTCGCGTGGACGAACCGGCGCCGCCAGGAGCCCGACGGCACGCTGCTGCACTCGGTCGGCCGCGACATCACCGAGCGCAAGCGCGCCGAACGCGCGCTGCGCGCGAGCCAGGCCTTCCTGCACCGCACCGGGCGCATCGCCGGCATCGGCGGCTGGGAGAAGGACCTCGTGTCGGACCAGGACGTCTGGTCGGAGGAGACCCGCCGCATCCTCGACGCCGACGAGCACTACAAGCCGACCCGCGCGGAGATCGTCGCGAGCTACGCGCCCGAGGCGCGCGCGACGATGGACAAGGCGATCGAGGACTGCATCGAGCGCGGCGTGGCGTGGGACCTCGAGCTGCCGCGCGTCACCGAGACCGGCCGCCGCATCTGGGTGCGCACGATGGCCAGCCTCGAGTTCGAGAACGGCCGGCCGCGCCGCATCGTCGGCGCGCTGCAGGACATCACCGACCGCAAGCTGCTCGAGCAGCGCCTGGCCGACAGCGAGCATTTCCTGCGCCAGATCACCGACAGCCTGCCCGTGCGCATCGCCTACCTCGATACCCGCTCCCGGTATCGCTTCGTCAACTGGGCGCACTGCAGGCGCTTCGGCAAGGAGCGCGACGAGATCATCGGCCGCACGCGCTCGGAGATGAGCGGCGGGCGCACCGACGACGTCGTCGACCCGCACATCGCCGCCGTGCTGCGCGGCGAGCCGCAGAACTTCGAGTACGAGGAGGTCGTCGCCGGCCGCGTGCGGCGCATCGAGGCCAACCTGCTGCCCGACGTCGGCGACGACGGCCGCGTGCGCGGCTTCTACACGACGGGCGTCGACATCACCGAGCGCGTCGCCGACGAACGCCGGCTGCGCGACCTGACGCAGATCCTCGACCTCGACCCCGACTTCATCGTGCAGACCGACCGCCTCGGCGGCGTGCAGTACATGAACCCGGCGGCGCGGCGCGCGCTGGGCCTCGCGCTCGACGAGTCGCTCGAGGGCCGGCGCTTCACCGAGTTCAACACGCCGCAGACCAACGAGCGCTTCGGCGCCGAGATCACGCCGGCGCTCCAGGCGCACGGCTCGTGGCTCGGCGAGACGACGGTGCAGATCGGCGGCGGCCGCGTCATCCCGGTCAACCACCTCGTGATCGCGCACCGCGACGCCGGCGGCCGCATCGAGCGCTTCTCGGCGGTGATGCGCGACGTCTCGCGCGAGGTCGAGGCGCGCGACGCGCTGCGCCGGCAGACGGCCACCCTGCAGTCGGTGCTCGAGTCGCTGCCGGCGATGGTGGCCGTCGTCGACCGCGAGGGTCGCTACCGCTTCGTCAACAGCGCCTTCGAGCGCGCCGCGCGCCAGCCGCGCGAGCGCATCCTCGGCCATGCGATCCACGACATCGTCGCGCCCGCCGAATACGAGCGGCGCCGGCCGTGGATCGAGCGCGCGCTGGCGGGCGAGTCCGTCTCGTTCGAGACCCACGACCCGCTGCGCCGCATCCGCCACCTCGGCTTGACCTATACCCCATTGCGTATCGAAGGACGCGTCGACGGCTTCGTCGGCATGGCGCTCGACATCACGCCGCAGAAGGAGGAAGCCGGCCGCCTGCTGCAGCTCACGCAGCTCGACCCGCTCACCGGCCTGCTCAACCGGCTGGGCCTCGAGGCATGGCTGGAACATCACGGCTCCGCGCAGGATGCCGGCGACGCGACCGACATCGCGCTGCTCTACATCGACCTCGACCATTTCAAGCCGGTCAACGACACCTTCGGCCACCTCGCCGGCGACGAGGTGCTGCGCCAGTTCGCGCAGCGCCTGCTCGCGCTGGTGCGGCCGGTCGACGCCGTCGCGCGCCTCGGGGGCGACGAGTTCGCCGTCGCGCTGGCGGGGGTGCGCGAACGCGCGCATGCGGAGGCGGTCGCGCGCAAGATCGTCGCCGCCGCGGCCGAGAAGTTCGAGGCGGGCGCGCTCGACATCGAGGTCGGCGCGAGTGTCGGCATCGCGTTCCAGCCCGCGGCCGCGGGCGGCTGGCGCGCGCTGCTCGACGAGGCCGACGGGCGGCTGTACGAGGCGAAGGCGTCGGGGCGCGGCTCGTTCGCCTGATTCGTTACGCGCAGCGCCCGTGCGTGTCCCGCCGGACAGGAAGCGTCGATACGCAGGAAACAGCGCGCCGCCACCATCGGGGCTTCCTCGTCCGACAAGGTTGCTCCCATGAAGAACGCCCACCGCCGCGACGGCCTGCTCGCCACCGCGGCCGCCCTCGTCCTGTCCCTGTCCGTCGCCGCCCCGCTCGTCGCGTTCGCGCAGTCCGACAGCGGCACGCCGCCCGACGGCCCGCCGCACGGCCACCCGCACGGGCCGCCGCCCGAGGCCGTCGCCGCCTGCAAGGGCAAGGCCGTCGGCACCGTCGCGAGCTTCACGGACCGCGGCGGCCGCACGGTCTCGGGCGCGTGCACGCAGATGGGCGACGTCGTCGCCGTGCCGCCGCCCGCGCACCCGCAGGGCGACGGCGGCCCGCCGCCCACGCACTGACGCACTGACGCACCGACACACCTGCGCGCGGCGCGCGGCGCCATGCGAAGCCCCGTCGGCGGGACGGGCTTCGCACGACAGTGCGACAGCCCTCGGTGTCGTATCCTGCCGCCTCGGGCATCGAGATTTCCCGACTCCACCCCGGCCGCGTGCCGCCGAAACTGTCGAAAGCCCCGCGCCGGGGCGCCCCCTATCGCCATGATCGCCGCCCCCATTCCGTCCGACGACGACCAGCGCCTGCAGGCCTTGCGAGAGCTGCTGATCCTCGACACGCCTCCCGAGGCCCGCTTCGACCGCATCGTGCATTTCGCCGCGGCCGAGTTCGACATGCCCATCGTGCTCGTCAGCATGGTCGACCGCAACCGCCAGTGGTTCAAGGCGCGCGTCGGGCTCGACGTCTGCGAGACCGACCGCGAGAGCTCGTTCTGCGGCCATGCCATCGTCGACCCCGCGCTGTTCGTCATCGAGGACGCGCTGCAGGACGAGCGATTCGCCGACAACCCGCTCGTCGTCGGCGAGCCGAGGATCCGCTTCTACGCCGGCGCGCCGCTGCAGCTGCCGTCGGGCCAGATCGTCGGCACGCTGTGCATGATCGACCGCCGGCCGCGCGAGCTCGACGAGCTCGATCGCGCGATCCTCGGCTCGCTGCGCGACCTGGTGCTGGGCGAACTCATCGGCCAGTCGGCAGACTACGAGGTGATCGAATAATGGCCGTGATCCACGCTCCCAGCACCGTCGTCGCCGCACCGATGGTCATGCAGGCCGCGCCGGCCGCGCCGCCGATCTCGCTGCTGCTCGTCGAGCCGCAGTTCCTGCTGCGCCGCACCGTCGCCGCCGTCGCGCGCGACATGCGGCTCGCGAATCCGCAGGAGATCACCAGCATCGAGGCGGCCTCGCGGGCGCTGTCCGTGTACACCTACGACGCGCTGTTCCTGTCGCTCGACGAAGGCGACATCGCGATCGACCTGATGCAACGCGTGCGCAACGGCGAGACGAAGTGCGCGCCGACGGTGCCGATCGCCGTGACCGCCGCCGCCTGCGACACCTCGCTCGCGCTGCGCCTGAAGACGCTCGAGGTGCGCCGCCTGCTGCTGCGCCCGTTCAAGGTCAAGGGCGTGCTGGACGCGATCGTGGCGCTGCGCCAGAGCCCGCCGCCGGCGGCGACGCCTCTCCGGCACGCGGCCTGAACCACAGGCCCATCGCCGCCGCGGCGGCGCCCTCGCCGTCCGCCTCGTCGCCGGGCTCAACGGGCCGCGCGCCGCAGCATTCGCCGGGCTGGCCGGTCTCGACCTGGATCGTCACGTGGGCGATCTCGTGGCGCGCGCGCAGCGCCGTGCACAGCGCGCGCAGGCCCTCGTCGCCCGGGAAGCCGCCCGGATAGACCAGGTGCGCCGTGAGCGCGTTCTCGGTCGTGCTCATCGCCCAGATGTGCAGGTCGTGCACCTCGGCGACGCCGGGCTGCGACGACAGCCACGCGCCCACCGCCTTCGCGTCGACCTCGCGCGGCACGCCCTGCAGCGCGAGCGCGACCGAGTCCTTCAGCAGGCCCCAGGTGGCCGCGATCACGATCAGCGCGATCGCGAGGCTCACCACCGGATCGAGCCACAGCCAGCCGGTCTGCAGCATCGCGAAGCCTGCCACCACGACGCCGGCGGCGATCGCCGCGTCGCCCGCCATGTGCGCGAACGCGGCGCGCACGTTGAGGTCGTCCTTGCGGCCCGCCATGAACAGGAGCGCGGTCGCGACGTTGACGACGATGCCCACCGCCGCCACCGCCATCACCGTGACGCCCTGCACCGGCGCCGGGCTGCGCAGCCGCATCACGGCCTCCCAGGCGATCGCGCCGGTGACCAGCGTCAGCAGCGCCGCGTTGGCGACCGCCGCGAGGATGGACGTGCCGCGCAGGCCGTACGTGAAACGCACCGTGGCCGCGCGCTTGACGAGCACGCTCGCGCCCCACGCGAGCAGCAGGCCCAGCACGTCGCTCAGGTTGTGGCCGGCGTCGGCGAGCAGCGCGAGCGAGTCGCTGCGCAGCCCGTAGACCACCTCGCCGACGACGAAGCCCGCGTTCAGCAGCACGCCGATGGCGAAGGCGCGTCCGAAGTCCTTGGGCGCATGCGAGTGGCCATGGCCATGGCCGTGCGCGTGCCCGTGGGCGTCGTGGTCATCGTGGCCATGGCCGTCGTGATCGTGCGCGGCGTGGCCGTGGCCATGCGCATGATCGTGATCGTGCGGCCCGGAATGCGAGTGGTCGTGCGAGGAACCCATCCCCCGACTTTAAGCCGCTTCGCGCAGCGCGTAGCGCCGGCAGTGGTGCAGGTAGCCGGCCTCGTGGCTCGCGACCAGGTCGACGACGCTGTTCCAGAGCCAGCCGGGCGCGTCCAGCGTCTTCGAGCGGCCCTTGTTCAGCTCGGCGCGCCAGCCGAGCGCGGTCGGGCCGTCCATCTGGCGCGCGTGGGCCTTGCCGACGACGCCGCCGAGGAAGGCCGCGACCTCGGTCGCCTCGGCGCGCGTGAGCTGCTCGATCTCGAGCTTCAGGTCCTGCGGCAGCAGCTCGCGCAGGAACACGGGCCGGCCCATCAGCTCCGCGGCCAGCATGCGGTCGCCCAGGTGCGGCGAGAGATGGCGCGCGCCGTCGACCACGCGCATCGCGTCGTCGGCGGGCATGCGCGTGTTCCGGTACGCGGGCGCGGCGGCGGCCACGGCCTCCTTGATGTCGACGAGGCAGTACTGCGGCTGGCGGTCGCTCTTGCGCTCGCCCGACGTGCCGCCGATCTCCAGCACGACGGCGTAGCGCAGCAGGCCGAGCGAGCTGCAGCCCTTCATCCAGTAGGCGGCGTCAAGCACCGCGACCGGCGCGTCGTCGTCGCGCGAGCTGAGCAGCGTGGCCAGGCGCGAGACGGACTTGCGCTCGAACAGCCGCGCGATCGCGTCGCGCTCGTCGCCGGTCAGCTTCCAGAAGCGCTTGCCGATCGGCACGGCGGGAACGACGTCGTCGAAGCGGTCGCGCGCGAGGTGCTTCCACGATCGGCGCAGCGCGTCCTTCATCACGAGGTGCACCGGCGCCGGCAGCGCGGCGTCCGGCGCCTCGGCCGTGCCCTCCAGGCCGGCGCAGTAGCCGTCCATCAGCTGCTCCAGCATCACCGCGGTGGTGACGCCGGGCAGGTCGGAGCCGCGCGCGGCCATCGCGAGCGAGAGGCCGAGGCGGATCAGGTCGTGCGCCGGGTTGCCGATGACGGTCTGGTCGAGGTCGCGGATCTGGATCTCCACGCCGCCGTTCACGCTCGCGATCGGCCCGAGGTTGCCGAGGTGGCAGTCGCCGCAGATCCATACCGGCGGGCCTTCGGGCAGCGCATGCGGCGCGAGCGCCTTCAGCCACTCGTAGAACTGCTTCGTGTTGCCGCGCACGTACGCATGCGCGGAGCGGGCCATCTTCAGGTTGCGGTTGTCGGCGAGGAGCGCGGCGCGGTCGGCGGGCTGGACGGGCTTGGTCTTGGGAGTCGGCATCGGGGTGTCAGCTGTTGATGGTGCGCGAGTCGATCTTGTCCAACGTCTTTTCCGTCCCGCCCATCAGCTCGCCGATCGACTTGAGGTCGTCGACGCGGTCGCAGATCGCCTTGATGGCCATCAGGATCGGCGTGCCGAGCAACAGGCCCCACACGCCCCACAGCCAGCCCCACGCGAGCACGCCGACGAAGACGACCACCGCATTGAGCCGGCTCGTGCGGCTGGTGAGCCACGGCGTGATGATGTAGCCCGTGATGATGTGCAGCACGATCGACACCGCGCCCACCGCGAGCGCCATGCGGATCGTCCCGAACTGGAGCAACGCGACCACGGCCGACGAGCCGCAGATCGCCATCGTGCCGACGTACGGGATCAGGTTCATCACGCCCGCGAGCACGCCCCAGACGGCCGCGTTGTTGAAGCCGAGCGCCCAGAACGCGAGCGCCGAGGCCAGGCCGACGACGACGCTCGTCAGCAGCTGCACCAGCAGGTAGCGCTGCACCTGGTCGCTGATCTCGTCGAGCGCCTGCACGGTGATCTTGCGCTTGCCGAACGACGGCCCCGCGATCTTCGCGAGCTTGCGCCGGAA
The DNA here is from genome assembly GCA_030151165.1 of Burkholderiaceae bacterium. Next base: position 1,469 of record JASLEM010000523.1, on the reverse strand, counting down.
GGTGTCGCCGGCCGCGAGCAGGAAGTAGGTGATGAACGCCACGACGACCACCTGCGCGGCGGCCTCGGCGGCGCGCATCGTGCCGGCGAACAGGTAGTCCTGCACGTTGAACGTCGGCTTGACGATCTGCACCTTCGCGACGCCCGGCGTCGTCTTCGCGCCGCTGCCGTCGGTGGCCGCCTGCTCCAGCGTGGCGGCCGCCTTCTGCACCTGCGCCATCGTGTTGTCGCCGGGGTTGGGCGACTTCGTGTGCAGGGTGTCGCGCAGCTTCTTGGCGGCGTCGGGCAGCGATTCGATGAGGCTGTTGGCCTGGTCGCTGAGCGAGTAGGTCGTCCAGGCGAGGCCGCCGACGATCGCGATCATCACGACCGCCGCGCCGATCGCGCGCGGCAGGCCGGTGCGCGTGATGCGGTCGACGACGGGCGACAGCGCGTAGCTGAACAGCAGGCCCATCAGCACCGGGATGACGATCTCGGCCGCCCAGTGCAGCGCGAAGATGCTGAGCAGGAACGCGACGACCACCATCGACGCGCTGCGCACGTCCACCGGCATGTGGAGCAGCACGCGGTCGGGGTCGCGCGCGGCGCCTTCGGTCTCCGTGCCGTCGGCCGCCGCCTCGCCGCCCGCGCGCACGCGGGTCGCGACGCCGGCGGCGTCGGCGGTGTGCGGGAAGACGTGGAGGATGTCGGTCATGACGCCGCGCGTGCGCGTCGCGCCGGCTCCGGGAAGGGGGTCATCGCGAGTCTCCGGGTTCATTGTCGAGTCGTGCCACGAGTGTGGACGGCGGCGCCGCGGCGGACGGTAGGCGCAGCGCGGCACCGCGTGTAGGACAGCGTGACAGGCCGGCCCGCGGCCATCGCCTGAACAGGCGACGGGCAAACCCGCCCCTCGCGGGGTCGGCGCGCACTGCGATAATCGCTACGCTCGCGCCGTGCGGGCCTCGCCACGGATCCGCCCCGAATGTCTTCCGCTTCCAGCTCGCCCGCTCCCGTCACCCGCGTCATGCTGGTCGACGACAACGTCGACGCGCTGGAGTCGATGGAGATCCTGCTGCAGGCCTACGGCTACCAGGTCGCCACCGCGGCCCACCCCGACCGCGCGCTCGCGCTGATGGACAGCTTCGCGCCCACCGTGGCCGTGGTCGACATCGGCCTGCCCGGCATGGACGGCTACCAGCTCGCCGCCGAGATGCGCCGCCGCCAGGCTGCCGGCTCCGGCGCCCCGCTGCGGCTGATCGCCTTCACCGGCTACGGCGCCGCGGAAGACCAGCAGCGCGCCGCGCAGGCCGGCTTCGACGCCCACCTCACCAAGCCCGTCGAGATCGACAAGCTCCTGGCCGTCCTGGCCGGCTGAGGCCCGCGGCTCAGCCGCCCGCGCCGGCCAGCGTGGCGCGCACCGCGTCGTCCAGCGGCGTGCGGGGCTCGGCGCCGAGGCGCTCGCGCAGGCGTGCGTTGTCCAGGTGCAGCGGC
>JASLEM010000512.1 GCA_030151165.1 Burkholderiaceae bacterium | reverse complement strand
CGACAAGCCGGCCGCGGCCAAGACCCCGCGCGCCCGCGCGCCGGGCCGCAAGACGGTCACGCCCGAGGCGGCCACCGACGTGGCGGCGAAGCCGGCACGCAAGTCGGCCGCGAAGACCGCGGCCACGGCCGAGGCCGCGGAACCCAAGGCCGAGAAGCCGGCCCGCGCGAAGCGTCCGCGCAAGGCGGCCGACGAGTCGTAAGCCGGGCCGGCCGACGCGGCGAGGGTGCGACGACCGCACTCGCCGCACATCGCGCACCGCATCCCGCGGGGCGCGATCGGCGGCCTACCCGCCCGCGCTCCACGCCGTCACGCGGCGCTCCAGCTCGATCACGCGCCGCTCGCGCTCGGCCAGGTCGTTCTCCATGCGCTTGCGTGCCGAGATGTCCTGCGCGATCACCGCGAACTGGCCGGGCGCCGGCCGGTAGGCGACGATGTCCCACCAGCGGCCGGACGCCGACAGCTGCTCGAACTGCGTCGCCTCGCCCGTCGTCGCCACGCGCGCGAACTTGCCGATCCAGTCCGCCGGATCCGACCGGATCAGCGGGAAGACCTCGGTCGCCCGCGCGCCGATCGTCGTCGCCGGATCGAGCCCCAGCATCGCGCTGAAGGCCGGGTTCATCGCGAGGAAGCGGTAGTCCACCGGCTTGCCGTCGGCGTCGAACTCCACCGCGTGCAACGCGTACGCGCTGTTCAGGTGGTCGAACAGCAGCCGGTAGCGGCTTTCGCTCTCGCGCTGGCGCAGCTCGAGCGACTTCATGCCGGTGATGTCGAAGAACGTGCCGTAGAAGCCGTCGATGCGGCCGTCCTGCGGCTGCGCCGGCACCAGCGTCACGCGGAGCTGGCGCAGGCCCGAGGTCGTCAGCATGGCGCACTCGAATTCCTGGCGCCGGCCGCCGAGCACCGCCGTCACGCGCGGCGCGATCGCGGCGTAGCCGGTCGGGTCGACGGACGAGAAGATCTCCGGCAGCGCGACGCCGATCATGCGGTCGTTCGGCAGCCCGACGGCCGCCTGGAAGTCGCGGTTGGCGAAGCGCGTCACCGCGTCGCGATCCCAGTAGCCGACCAGCGCCGGCATGTTGTCGACGACGGCGTCCAGGTGCGCATGCGTGCGGCCGAGCTCGGCGGCGACGCGCTTGTGGTCGGTCACGTCCTCCAGCACCGCGAGCGAGGTCGCGGGCGCGCCGTCGGCGTCGCGCTCGAGCGTCGCCGACAGCAGCACGTCCACCAGCGAGCCGTCGCGCCGCACGAACTGGTACTCGATGCCGTCGCAGCGGCCGACGCGGAAGAACTCGGGCAGCACGACGTCGCGTGCGTACTGGCGCGAGGCCTCGCTGAGAAAATCGGACGACAGCCGCCCGACCACCTCGCGCCGCTCGTAACCCAGCAGCGCGAGCCAGCGATCGCTGACGTTCTGGATGCGGCCGTCCGCGCCGATCGAATGCAGGATCGCGGGCGACGCCTCGTAGACGCGACGCACGCGCAGCTCGCTCTCGGCGAGCTGCCCGGTCGCCTCGAGCAGCTGGCGGCGCTGCTGCAGCATGCTGCTGACGATGGCCGCGAGGCTGGTCAGCGTCGCGCGCTGGTGGTCGTTGAGCGCGCGCGCCGTGCGGTCGATCACGCAGACCGTGCCGATGCGCTCGCCGCACTCGAGCTTGATCGGCGCGCCGGCGTAGAAGCGGATGTCGGGGCTGCCGGTCACCAGCGGATTGCCGGCGAAGCGCGCGTCGAGCGTCGCGTCGGGCACCTCGAACAACGCGTCGTCGCGGATCGCGTGGTCGCAGAAGGCGACGTCGCGCGCCGTCTCGGTCGCGCCCGGCAGGCCGACGTTGGCCTTGAACCACTGGCGCTGCGCGTCGACCAGCGAGATCAGCGCGATCGGCACGCCGCAGGCCTGCGCGGCGGAGGCGGTGATCGCGTCGAACACGGGCTCGGGCAGCGTGTCGAGCACGCCCAGGTCGTGCAGCGCGGCGAGCCGGCGGCTCTCGGCGAGCGCGGCGGGGGAGAACGGCGAGTCGGGGGAGGTCATGCGGATGTCCGAAGTCATTGCACCAGCCCCACCGCGTCGGGCGCGGCCTTGCGCAGCGGGCCGGGTTCGATGGCGCGCAGCAGGTCGATGCCGTGCGTGCCGCCGTGGTCGAAGCCGGCGCGCACGGCCCAGCGCGCCTGGCTCTGCATCGTGGTGACGAGCGACTGGTCGAGCCGGATGCGGAAGTCCTGGTCGGCCATCGCCTTGACCGCGGTCGCGCGCGACACGTGCAGGCGCGCGGCGAGCAGGTCGGCGGCGGCGGCGGGGTCGTCGGCGATCAGCCGTTGCGCGCGGATCAGCGCGCGCAGCAGTTTCACCAGCTCGGGCTCGCGGCGCGCGATGGTCGCGCGGTCGGCGACGAGGTTGAAGTGCTGGGTGTAGACGCGCGGGCTCGCGAAGGTCACCGCCTCGCCGCGCAGCGCGGTGGCCGCGACCGAGGCGAGCGGCTCCCACACCGCGATCGCGTCGACGTCGCGCTGCTCCAGCGCCGCGACGATCGCCTCGGGCGACTCCGGCACCACGGTGACGGTGCGCGGGTCGATGTCGTTGAAGACGAGCCAGTTGTCGAGGAAGTACTGCGCCGAGCTGCCCATGACGGTCGCGACGCGCTTGCCGCGGATCTGCGGCGCCTCGGCGAGCTGCGTGCCGCGCCGCGCGACGAGCTTGATCTGGTACGCGGACGCGCTGATCGTGGCGAGGATCGCGAGGTCGGCGCGCGTCGCGCTGCCCACGGCCACGAGCAGCTCGGACGAGGTCGCGACCTCGAGCTTGCCGTCCGCCAGCGCGCGGTAGCACTCGCGGCCGCTGCGGCATTCGAGCAGCCGCACGTCGAGGCCCTGTTCCTTGAAGAGCCCGTGCGCGTCGGCGACGTAGATCGGCAGCGAGACCGGCCCGTCGGACACGCCCAGCGCGAGCGGGGCCGACGCGGGCATCGCGGGCGTCTGCGCGCGCGACTTGACGGAGAACATCAGCAGCGCGGAGCCCCACGCCAGCGTCCACGCGAGCGCCCACGCGGCGCCGACGACGGCGCGGCGCTTCAGCGGGATGGCCGGTGGCCGGCGCTGCAGGCCGCTCATGCGGCGCCTTCGGCCATCGCCGCCCCGTCCGACACCACGCGGAACGTGTTGCGCCCGGCGTTCTTGGCGGCGTAGAGCGCGCCGTCCGCGCACGCGATCAGCGCCTCGGCGGCCTTGACGTCGCTCGACTGCACGCGCTCGCTGAACGCCACGCCGATGCTGGTCGTGAGCGCCAGCGGCTTGCCGTCGATCTCGAGCGGCCGCGTGACGTTGGCGATGATCTTGCGCGCGACGACGGCGGGCTCGTCCTCGGTGTGCATGCCTTCCAGCACGATCACGAACTCGTCGCCGCCCAGCCGCGCGACGGTGTCGGTCACGCGCACGCTCTGCTGCAGCCGCGCCGCGAACGCCTTGAGGACGGCGTCGCCGGCCGCGTGGCCGAGGGTGTCGTTGATGGACTTGAAGCGGTCGATGTCGAGATACATCAGCGCGATCGCGTCGCCCGAGCGGCGCGCCCGCGCCAGCGCGAGCGGCAGCGCCTCGTTGAACTGGTAGCGGTTGGCGAGGCCGGTGAGCACGTCCGAGCGCACGAGCTGCCCCAGCTGCAGCTCGATCTTCTTCAGCGCCGACACGTCCGAGCCGAGGCCGTAAAGGCCGGCGACGGTGCCGTCGGCCTGGAAGTCGGGCAGGTAGACGTAGTGCAGGTAGCGGCCGTCGACGGTGGAGCGGATGTCGAATTCCACCTTCTCGCCGCCGAGCGCGCGCGCGATGTGCTCGCGCCGCAGCGCGTAGGCGGGCGGGCGCAGCACGTCGACGCTGCGCCGGCCCATCACCTCGTCGACCGACTTCGAGATCCAGTCGAGGCCCGTCTTGTTGACGAAGCGGTAGCGCTCCTCGCGGTCGAGGTAGGTGATGGCGACGGGCAGGTTGTCGGTGATCGCGCGCAGCTGGCGCTCGACGCGCGCGTGGCGGTCCTCGGCCTCCTTCAGCGCCGTGACGTCGAAGGTCATCAGGTAGAAGCCGCGCTGCGCGCCGCCGTCGATGCGGTCGGGGATCAGGTGGGCCTGGAAGTGCGCGGGCCGGCCCTGGAACGGGATCACGCCCTGCAGGCGCGCCCGCCGGCCCTGCAGCGCCTCGCGCACGTAGGGTTCGTGCTGCGCGTAGTTGCTCTCGCCGAGCGCCGCGCGCAGCGTGAGGCCGGGAATGTCGCCGCGCGCCAGGCCCTGCGAGCGCAGGCCGGCGTCGTTGGCGTACTGGCAGACCTCGTCCATGTCGAAGTAGCCCACCATCGCGGGGATGGCGTTGATCAGGTCGCCCATGCGCTGCTCGCTGCGCGCGGTCCGCAGCTCGGCCTCGTGGCGGTCGGTGATGTCGATCGTGAGCGCGTAGACGCCG
>JASLEM010000506.1 GCA_030151165.1 Burkholderiaceae bacterium | reverse complement strand
ACGAGCGCGGCGAGCGGGCCGGGTTCGACGGAGGGGTCGATACCGCCTGCCGTATCGCCCGGCGCACGCTGCATGTCGAGCTCGTAGGCCTCGACCAGGCGCGCCAGCTTCTCGTCCAGCACGCGGCGCGTGGCCCCGTCGTGGTCGGCCGCGCGGCGCGACAGCGCCTCGATGAAGCGAAAGCGGACGGCGTCGAAGCGATCGGCGCCGCGCTCGCGCAACGCCTCGAGCGACGCGTCCGCCGCGCTGCGCGCAGCGTCAGCCATGGGCCTGCGAGGCCGCGCCGCGCGAGGGCCGCGGGGTCGGCGCCATCTCGACGCGGCGGTTGCGCGAGCGGCCGTCGGCGTCGCCGTTCGACGCCACGGGCTGCTCCGAGCCGAAGGCCGCCGCGAACACGGCCGACGACGGTACGCCCGCCTCGACCAGCGCGCGGGTGACGGTCAGCGCGCGTTGCGCGGACAGCTCCCAGTTGTCGGCGAACTGCCGGTTGCCGCCGCGCACCTGGCGGTCGTCGGTGAAGCCGCTGACCATCAGGATCTCGTCGCGCGACTTCAGGTAGGCGGCCAGCGGGCCGGACAGGCTCTTCAGCAACTGCTGGCCGTCGGGCTGCAGGTCGGCCGAGTTGAACGCGAACAGCACGCTGCCATTGATGCCGATGCGGCCGTGGTCGAGCGTCACGCGGCCGGCGGCCAACGGGATCGCCAGCGCGCGCTCGAGCGCCTGGCGCTGCTGGTCCTCGAGCTGGTGCTGGCGGATCTCTTCCTTGAGCCGGGTCGCGAGCTGCAGTTGCGAGGCCAGCGCGCACAGCAGGATCAGCGCGAACGCGCCGACCAACCCCGCCATCAGGTCGCCGAAGACCGCCCAGACCGGCGCGGCCGACTCGAGGCCCGCGTCGGACTCGACCTCGTCGGCCGTCACGACGCCGCCCCTTCCGCGACCGCGCGGCCGGACAGGCGCTGCAAATCCTCGATGATCTGCTTCTGCGACATCACGCTGAGGTCGATCACCTCGCGCGCCTGGGCCACGTAGTACGCGAGCTGCTCGTCGCTGCGCGCGAGCGACTTGCCGAGCGCGCCGTCGATGCGCTGCAGCTGCGCGGCGAGCTTGTCGTTGGACTGCGTGAAGAGCTGGACGGCGAAGCCGAACGACTCGCCGAGGCTCGCGACCTCGACCGCGCTGCCGGTGACCTGCGCGGCCACCTCGGCCAGCTTGCCGGCCTCGGCGTCGACCTGCTCGGCGAAGCGTGCGCCGACGCGATCGAGCAGCGTCGCCGACGAGCCGACCAGCGCGTCGATCGCGCCGCGTTGCTCGGTCGCGGCCTGGTTGACGGCGTCGAGCAACGTGCCCAGCGTCTCCAGCATGCGCGCGCGCTCGTCGAGCAGCGCGTTGTCGCGCGCCATGCTGTCGGAGAGCTTGTCGCGCAGTTCGGCGATGACCTCGGCCGCGGCGCGCGGCGCCTGCGAGGCGGCCTGCAGCAGCTGGGCGATCTCGGCCGCCGTGCGCGTCGCGTTCGCCTCGGCCTGCGTGGTGATGTCGCGCGCGGTGCGCTCCATCGTCTCGGCAAGGCGTTGCTGCTGGGCCAGCGTCTGCTCGCCGGCGTCGCGCCATTCGTGCTGCAGCGACGCCGCCATCGCCTCGACGGACTGCGTGAACGCCGCGGTGCGTTGCTCGTCGCGCTCGGCCGCCGCCACGTGGTGCGCCAGCGACTGCTCGCCGGCCTGTCGCCATTCGCGTTGCAGCGACGCCGCCATCGCCTCGATCGAGTGCGTGAAGGCGGCCGTGCGTTGCTGCTCGCGCTGCGCGGCGGCCGCCTCGAGCTCGGCGTGCGCCTGTTCGACCGTGCGCAGCAGCGCGGCCGAATGCTGCTCGAAACCGGCGGCGGCGGCGGCCAGCGCGTCGTGCGTGCGCGTGGCCATCCGGTCGTTGGCATGCTCGTGCTGCGCGAGCGCCTCGCTCCAGCCGGCCGTCACGTGGCGAGCGGTCTCGTCCAGGCGCGACGCGACGCCGTCCAGCTGCGTCGACACGCGGTCGGCGATGCGCGCGTGCAGCGCCGAGGTGTCGGCGGCCGCGCCCGACATCGCCGCCGCCGTCGCCGCCTGCAACTCGGCGTGGCGACGGGCGACGTCGTCCATCAGCGCGGCCGAGCGTTGCTCGAAGGTGCCGGCGAATCGTTCGTGCGACGCGCGCACCTCCTCGGCCAGCCCGCGGCTGCCCTGCTCGTGGCGGGCGAGCGCGACCTGCCAGGCGTCGGCGGCGTGCGTGGTGCTGGCCTCGAAGCGCGCGGAAAGCTGTTCCAGCTGCTGCCGCATCGTCTCGGCCAGCGATTCGCGCAGCGCGGCGGTCTCGCGTGCGATGCCGGCCATCGTCGCCTCGGCGACCGGGCGGATCGTCTCGCCGGCGACGCGCGCGCTCTCCCGCAGGCTGTCCTTCAGCGAGCGGTCGACCGACGACGCCAGCCCCGCGTACGTCGCCTCGGCCTTGCCGTGGAAGCTGTCCTGGCTCGCCAGCAGGCGCGCGTTCGACGCCTCCGACTGCGCGGCGAGCAGGTCCATCATCGTGCGCAGGCCGTCGACCAGCGCCGGCATCAGCGCGGCCTGCTCGCGCTGGATGCGCAGCGATTCCTCGCGCTGGTGCGCCATCGAGTGGACACGCAGCGTGGTGGCGATGCGCGCGTCGAGCCGCTGCGCGACCTGCACGCGCTCGCGCCGGCACAGAGCCGACAGCAGGCCCAGCGTCGCCGACGCGGCGACGCCCGCGATGGACGTGCCGAACGCGAGCCCGAGCCCGCGCACCGGCGCGACGAGCGAGGCGCGGACGGCCTGGAGGTCGGTCGCGCTGTCGAGCGCGGTGCCGGTGCCGCGCAGCGTGAGCACCATGCCGAGGAACGTGCCCAGCATGCCGAGCAGCACGAGCAGGCCGCCGAGGTAGGGCGTCATGACCGGGCCGGGCAGGCCGCCGGGTTCGCCTTCGACGCGGCGGCGCACCGCGTTGCGCAGCGACGTGGGCAGGCGCTCGAGCCAGGCGCGCAGGCCCGCGGCGTCGGCGAACGGCGCCGACAGCTCGTCGACCGCACGGCCGAGGGCGGAGGTCGCGGCCTGGAAGCGGCGCAGCTCGAGGGCGCCCGCGAGGTAGAACGCCCCGATGAGGCCGGTCACGACGAGCGCCAGCGGGTTCGTGCCGACATAGCCGGCGCCGACCCAGGCGAGGGCCGCCAGGCCGGCGAGGAAGGTGGCGTAGCGAAGAGGTCTGTTCATGTCGATCGGGTCGGGTCGGGCGACGGCGCGCGAAGGGCTTCGAGCAGGCCTTCGACCGGCTGCAGGCGGAGCTCGAGCTCGGCGAGCAGCACGTCGCGCATGTCGAGGCGGAACGTGTCGATCCACGTCGCGTCGGGAGAGGAGGCCTCGGCAACGGCGTTGTCGCCGTCGAGGTCGATGCCGTCATGTCTGGCGCCGCTGGCCTGGCGCAGGCGCTCGAAGCGCTGCTCGAGGCGGGCGGGCACGCCGGCCAGCAGCACGTATTCCTGTTCGCCGACCACCTGCTCCATCACGGCGTCGAGGTCGGCGAGGCGCGACAGCGCGGGCGAGGCGCCCGCCATCGTCGACCGCACGCGGCGCCGCAGCGCCGGGATCGCCGTCTCCATCGCCTGCTGGCAGGCGACGTAGCGCTGGCGCCAGGTCGGGAAGTCGAGCGGCACCGCGGGCGCGACCGGCGCCGCGGCCAGGAGCCGCTTCGCGCGCGGGGCGGCCGGGGCGGTCGACGTGGCGTCCGCGACGCGCTTGTCCAGCATCGCCCGCACGCGGGCGAGCTCGCGCTCGTCGACGCTCATCAGCGGGGGCGCGGCCGGGCCCGATGTCGCCGGCGACGGCGTTGTCGAGTTGCCGAGCGCCGCCGACAGCGAGATCGCGTCCGTCCAGTCGAACCATCGACTCAGTCGCTCCGCGAAGGCGCCGGTCGTGGCCGCGACGGGGGCGTCGTTCAGTGCAGCGAGCAGGCGGATGAACGCCGGGCCGGAGAAGGGGATTCGGCGCGAATCTCGCGCCAGGCTGCCAGTCAAGGTCGCAAAGGGAAAAAGGGCTGAGTTTAACCGATCGACCCTGGCCGCCCGGGCGCCGGGCGAGCAGCCCGCCCTCGCGGCGCGCGGCCATTCATACCGGCCGCCTATAAGTTTTATGCGGGCGCGACGGCTACCGGCGGCGGGGCGCGCTGCCTACATTGACATCACGCCAGACGGACATCGCACTGGCCAGCACCCCTCCCAATTCCTTTCGAAAGTTTCACCATGAACCAGCTCACCCACAAGATCGCGGTCGTCACCGGTGCCTCCAAGGGCATCGGCGCGAGCATCGCCAAGACCTTCGCCGCCGAAGGCGCGACCGTCGTCGTCAACTACGCGTCGAGCCGCGCGGGCGCGGACAAGGTCGTCGGCGACATCGTCCATGCGGGCGGCCGGGCCGTCGCGATCGGCGCGAACCTCTCGGTCGAGAGCGAGGTCGTCGCGATGTTCAAGGCCGTGAAGGAGCAGTTCGGCCGCGTCGACGTGCTGGT
>JASLEM010000573.1 GCA_030151165.1 Burkholderiaceae bacterium | reverse complement strand
GTATGAACCGGATCAAGTTCGCGGGTTCGACCTAGATTACCCATCCTGTGGTCGTCTCAGCATCTCTTAGCGGATGCACCCCGGAGCGAGCGCGAGTTTCGCTCGACTTGCGCGACGGTGCAAATGAAATTTTGTTACTGGACTTCGATGCCCCTGAGGGTATGTACGAAGGCGGCGCGCGCGGAGGATCAAGGCCGGGTGGCGTCCGCGAGGCTGGCGTCCCGCGCGGTGCGCGGGGGCGCGAACCAGCTCACCATCGGGCTCGCCATGGCGGTCGTCGCGAGCGCCATGAGCAGCAGCAGCGTGAACATCTCGTGGCCGATCAGGCCGGCGTCGAGGCCGATCTTCATCACGATCAGCTCCATCAGGCCGCGCGCATTCATCAGTGCGCCGGTGGCCAGGCTGTCGCGCCAGCCGTAGCCGACCGCGCGGGCGCCGAGCGCGCCGCCGGCGACCTTGCCGACGGCGGCCGCGCCGATGATCAGCGCCATCGCGCCGAGCCCGGCCACCGACAGCGCGCCGCCCGTGGTGGACAGGCCGGCGAGCGCGAAGAACAGCGGCATCAGCACCACCATCGAGATCGGCTCCAGGCGCTGCACGATCGAGCGCAGCAGGCGGTCGTCGCGCGGCAGGCCGGCGCCGAACAGGAACGCGCCGAACACGGCGTGCAGGTGCATCCACTCGGTCAGCATCGCGCACACGAGCAGCCCGATCATCAGCGCCGCGAGCACGGTCGCCGAAGGCTCGCCGTCGGCCGCGTGCGTGCGCAGCAGCCACGCGAACGCGGGCTTGAGCGCGAGGAACACGAAGGCGAGCAGCGCGACGACGCCCAGGCTCGTGCGCACGAGGCCGCCGACGCCGTCGCCCGCGCCCGCGAGCGCGACGACGAAGGCCAGCAGGATCCACGCGATCGCGTCGACCACCGCCGCGGCCGAGAGCGACAGCTGGCCGAAGCGGGTGCGCGTCATGTCGCGATCCTTGAGGATGCGCGCCATCACCGGGAACGCGGTGATCGACAGCGCCGCCGCCATGAACAGCGCGAACGGCCAATAGCCGACGCCGTGCGGCGCGAGCGCCGGATACAGCAGCGGCGAGATCGCGAGCCCGAGCGCGAGCGGCGCCGCGACGCTGGCCACGCCGACGACGCCGGCCGCGCGGATCTGCTCGCGCACGCCGTCGGGCCAGCGCAGCTCGAGGCCGATCACGAACATGAAGAGGACGAGGCCGAAGGTCGACAGCGCCGTCAGCCCCTGCAGCGACGCGGCGGAGAACAGCGCCGCGTGCACGCCCGGCAGCAGCGCGCCCATCACGATCGGGCCGAGCAAGACGCCGGCGGCCATCTCGCCCACCACGCCCGGCTGGCCGAGGCGGTTGGCGACCCAGCCGCAGCCGCGCGCGACGGTGAGGACGACGATCAGCTGGAGCAGGAGCAGGGTGGTCGGGGACATGGTGGCGGGCGCTCGCGGTGCGATGGGAAGGGGACGCGTCGGCGCCGATTGTCGCGTGGCCGCCGCCGCATGCCGGCGCGGTCGGCATGGTTTATATACAAAAAGTTGATAAACAAAGCGGGCCTGCCGACAATGAAGCCATGCCCGCCCGACTCGCCGCCCTGCCGCCCGGCCACCTGAAGCATCCGCACTGGATCCTCGCCGCGATCTGCCTGCTCGCGATGATGAGCACCATCGGCGTCGCGATGCCGTATCCGATCCTCGCGCCGATCTTCGTCGGCGGGCCGGTGGACGGCTTCACGCATTTCGCGGGCGTCGAGCCGTCGGTGCTGATGGGCCTCGCGCTGGCGGTGAACCCGCTGGGGATCCTGATCGGCAGCCTGTTCACGGGACCGATGTCCGACCGCTACGGCCGCCGTTCGGTGATGACGGTGACGCTCGCCGCGACCTTCGTCGGCTACCTGCTGACGGCAGTCGCGCTCTCGAGCCGCAACTACCCGCTGTTCGTGCTCGCGCGCTTCGGCACCGGCCTCGTCGAGAGCAACACCGCCGTCGCGCGCGCGCTCGTCGCCGACATGCACGAGCAGGTCGACCGCACGCAGGCCTTCGCGTGGCTCAACGCCTGCATGTATTCGGGCTGGCTGCTCGGGCCGCTGGTCGGCGGCCTGACGCTGCCGTTTGGCGAGCCGGTGCCCTTCGTGCTGGCCGGCGCGATGATGCTGCCGTGCCTCGTGGTGCTGGCGCTGTGGCTGCCGCCGTCGGCGCGCCGGCCCGGGCCGCTGCATCTCGGGCCCGCGCTGCGCGAGAAGAACATGCTGGGCCTGCTGCGCGAGGATCGCGCGCTCGGGCTCGTGGTCGGGCTGCAGCTCGCGTACACGTTCTCGCTGACGTCGATGTACGAGTACGCGCCGCTGTGGATGCTGAAGTTCGCCGGGCTCGACGGCCGCGGCATCGCGCTCGTCACCGCCGGGCAGTGCGCGATGATGACGCTGGCCAGCGCCGGCGCCGGCCGGTTCGGCTCCGCCAGCCGCGACCCGCTTCGGCGCGCGGCGCAGTGCGCGCTCGTGGCCGCGGCGTGCCTTGCGGCGCTCGCGGTGCTGCCGGGCCTCGCCGGGCTCGCCGTGATCGTCGCGTTCGGCCTGCCGACGGCGCTGTACAACGCGGTGATGCCGGCGTGGATGTCCGAGCGCTTCGCCCTGCACGGGCAGGGCCGCGTGATGGGGCTGCTGTCGACGATCTTCTGCGTGTCGAACGTCGCCGTCGCGATCGCGGGCGGCTGGATCGCGCTGCTGTCGACGCGCTGGATCATGGGGCTCGGCGGCATCGCGGGCGTGGTCGCGGCCTCGCTGATGCTGCGGATGGCGCGGCTCGAGGCGGCGCGCCGGGCCGAGGCAGGCGCGGCATGACGAGAACGCCCGACCAACTGCTGTACCAGCTCAAGAGCCGCGGCCCGCAGGCGGCCGCGACGTTGGCTGCAGCCTGTTCGATCACGCCGATGGGCGCGCACAAGCAGCTTCAGGCCTTGCAGTCGGCAGGGCTGGTCGATGCCCACGACCAGGTCGACGGCCCCGGCCGGC